>PGXO01000010.1 GCA_002839185.1 Synergistetes bacterium HGW-Synergistetes-1
CATTTCGATCTGACCTATATCAAATATTATCACCTTTGGCCGTAACAAGCCACACAAAAAAATAGCAGTTGATCAAATTAACATACTATATGAATATATGAAAAGACTATAGGGGGCAAACCTGGACTAAATGCGGCTGAGATACCGTTAAGACAGCCGGGGAGAGCACCGGCGGCAGCGATTGGCAAGCGTGGGCAAGCGGTTGTTAAAGGCAGGCGGGGAGTGCATCCGCAGGGAATTTGCAGCCTTTGAGCTGTGGTGAATTCGCGACATTACAATAGTGAAGCTGCCGTAAAACCATCGGCGTGAAACTGTGGTGAAGCAATGGTGAAACGGTTGTAAGGGCATAAAGAGATCACTGTCGCTGGTAAATTAGCATCGCTTCGCATCGGCGACAGGGTAGCTGTTTCTTCTGTCCTATCAGGTGTTATCCAGGCAAACAGAAGATTTAAAGAAGATGTAGAAGCCGAAGTTCAACTGGGGAAAAAAGTCGAAGATATCCCCGAATTTTTGGGTTTGTGAATTATGTAGGTCTTACCCCGCTGACCTGCTTTTATAAACCATATTTACATAAATTACGACGAATATATGATCAACAATAACACTTATTACGACGATATTTTGATTAAATTTTTACGTTAAATACGTAAAGAATTAGCATCGCTTCGCATCGCGGTGAACTCAGGATCTATGACCCAATTCTAAACGGCTTGAAGGGCCGCATATTCCCGGGGTGAAGGTAATGATAGAAATGTTAGATATGACCATAGGTCTTGCCCTTATAGGTCTTCTTTATATGGTGGCGTTTTTTTGAGATCTTCTCTGATTTTGCGGTACATAACGATCGGGCCGTCTCCGGGGAGGAGCTTTTCATCGGATCTTAATGCGGAAGCTTTGGGCTTTTGTGTGATAACGATCCTCTTATCCTGCCTTTCGATTTTTATGTTCGCAAATTTGCCTATATAGGCAATAAAGCTGTTCAGTGGCCTGAAGCTTGTAGCTTTGCAGTAAAACCTGATGTAAAGGACGGTATTTTCATCATCAACGGGAGCAAAATAGATAATGACTTTAATCTTCTCGCTGATGTGGTTCACCCAGACATTGGGGAACATAAAGGAGACATGGGTATCCTTTATGACGCACTCTTCCGGCGACCGGGGCTTTTGCCCGTGATCCTGCTCGTTATTGGCGCTGGTGGTCAGGATCCCGTCTTCCCAGATCACCTTAGGGCCATTGACCAGGGTCTTGTTTCCTCTTCCGATGGTGCTTTTATGTACGAAAGGAAGATGCACTACATCCAACTGGTTTTCAATGCATCTTGAATAGTGCGAGTTCCAGTGGTCTTCGACCTCGCTGAAGACGTAAGAATCATCGATCTCATTATCAAAGAACGGAAGATCCTGTTTGATTTTTTCCTCGTCGCCATACCACATATAGATGATGCCGTTTCCTTCCCTGACGGGGTAGTGCCTGACGTTATACCGACTGATGTCAGCGGCAGAGGATGTCCCATTTGCGGGAATAAAAGTACATTGGCCGATCTTATTAAATTCAAGTCCATGGAAAGGGCATTGGATGCAGTCATCCTTGACCTTGCCTAAGCTAAGCGCAGCGCCGCGATGGGTGCACTGGTCGACCACACAGCCAAGTTCGCCTTTGCTGTTTCTGAATAACGCCAGATCCAGACCCATACGTTTTACGCCCGTGATCCGGTCAGCCTTGACTGCTTTTGATGGCAGTATTGCATACCACTGATTTGCGATCATTCCATAGGCTCCCTGCATAAAAATAGTCAACGATCAGTGAATCAACTCTTTATTCTGTTTGTTGTAAGCTAAAAGTCCCGGTTTTGCAACGGAAAATCCCTCAAATTGAATAAAGGCTGTCGGATCAACGCCGGGAGGAGCATCCGCCGGGGAATTTGCAGCGTCTGCGCTGCGGAGAATTCGCGACATTTGTCGCCGGTGAATTTGCATTGTTTCGCATCGCGGTGAATTCAAGATTTATGACTGCCAATTAACCGATGAATGGTTCTTTCAGCAAATTCTCCGTGGCTTGAAAAGCCACAATTTCCGGTGGGAATTGCATTTGAGGGGGATAGATTGGGAGCATTGTGATGACAAGGTCAAAAATATGTCTGTCAGGGTTTGTGTTGTCCGATGCTTACGGCTAGAGTATAATAACGACAACGAGGTGGTTCTGGTGAACACAATTTATACAATTGGATATCAAGGTGTAAATATTGAGGAGTTTATAAAATACTTAAAAAATAACAAAATCGAAGTTCTTGCCGATGTTCGGCAGCGGCCATATTCACGTAAGGCCGGATTTTCTAAACAAGCGCTTAACATCAAACTGTCGGAAGTTGGTATTGCCTATAAACATTTTGAAGCTTTGGGATGTCCTGTTCAGATCAGAGATCAATACAAAGTTGATGCAAATTGGTCTGCTTACTGCGAAAGTTACAATAAATTTTTAGTCAATGAATCCATTATATTAGAATCACTTGCTTCATTTATCAAAAGCTTTCCCTGTGCGATCTTTTGTTTTGAAGCTAACGCGAATTTCTGTCACCGCTCGTTGATAGCAAAATCAATTGCACTGATGCACCCTGAACTTACGATCAACAACTTGTCTTTTGAAAAACAACCTAAAAAAGAGACCCCTGTTCAGCTTCGCCTGTGCTGGTCTTAGGAGGATATAGGAGACTGACAGCGAGCCACTGGTTTGGGTGTTGGTGTATGTTACCTAAAAGTAACTTCAAGTCTCTTGTTTTCATATATGATTCCATTCGTGCCCTAAAAGGTTCTTGCCAGCCTTCTCCATTAGATTTTAAACAATTAAAGTACAAAGCCCCGCTTTCCCAATCAGTAATTTTAAGTTTGACTTCTCGGTCTTCAGTATCCGAAGTTTTTGCATTAAAAACATAATAGAAATCATAAGGGATCTTTCGAAGTGTGAATCTGGGCAGCCCGGCCTCTTGAGGAGTGAAAAGGGAATTTTCATTCTCAAATATTTTGAATGAAGCAATGGGGGCAGACCTACACAATTGACAGATCCAGAAAACTATTTGATCGCCGTCTTGTCCATTTGTTGATCAATACTAGCGCGTGTTTCCCTTTGTGGTTTACTCACACATGTAATTTCAGCGATCAGGGAAAAGACAGGATGATATAAAACCCCCAACTGCTGAGGTTTACTCGGCAGTTGGGGGTTAATCGCGGCAAGATTGTTACTATAAGATAGATCTGACTTATGTTTAAGTATCAAAATTGGGTCTTCAAAGATTTTTTTGTTTTGATCTTGGATAATTAAACAAGCTTTTTGCCAGCTTAATTTTTGGGTTATCCTGGACAGCAAGATCACCTGTCCATTGACTCATATCTGAGGTCCTTTTCCAATTACCATCTTGCCTCTGTAGTATTTATTTTTGAATTCAGCAGCATTATCGGCAAATTTTTCTAATCCCTGGCTTTGAATATATGAAAGATTGTAAACCTTCAAATTATGGGGCAGCTTATCTGCACGGTCAGCAGCAGGATTTAACTTAGGACAGGGATAATCTGCACATTCAAAACAAAAATTGACTTTTCGCTCCTGCGCACATTGATAGGTTTCACATTCTCCATCGATCGCCGGACAGTCCCCTTCTCCCATTCTGCATCCAGGACAAGACAGGCGTTCGGCACTTATACCCACACTTACAAGATACTTCAACAATTGAGGATTTTCCTTAGCTTTGTGGCATTCGCATTCAGCACAATAAATACCACAGACTGCGGTCATTTCAAACACTTTAGATGATTTATCCAATTCGTTCATTTTAGAATCGACCTCCCCATCTAGTTATTACTATAATAATATTAACATCAAAGCTTATCTACACCCATGTATTTTCATGGCACCAAAGGGAGACATGTAGATCACCATTGTCGTTGCGATAGTCGTTCTTGAAGGTGTGATCCTTCATTGCTGATATTCTAAATACGGGCATGATCGGCAAGAGGCCAGGAAAGGTGCATTTACCTGTGGTTTTTAATTGCCGGGGATAGTTTTTGAAACTTGCCGGCCGTTTAGGGGGCAATTGCATTAAAAGGCTGTTAGCTCTTCGACCTGCATCAATTCATAGATCGTGTTTAATGTCCTATAGGCGTAAATATTGCAGGCGGTAGAGATTATAATGACTATCATTGAAATAATTACGACTGCCCTGTAGATCTTCTCTTTCCTCTCCAACGGCATATCTTCAAACTTTTTCATTAAGCACTACCTCTTCAATAGGATCACGACATAAATTGATTATCCGCGAACTACGTGTTTTACCATTGCCGGAGCATTAGTGTGTGTTTGCCGATGCATAAATTCAGCAGAGGAGTACAATAAAATTTGATAGATTTGAAGGAGGAATATTACATGGATATGAAAAAACTTATAGTTACCATGTTGGTTTTTGCGATGCTGTTTGTTGCTCCCATTGCATCTTTTGCGGAAACAACAGAAACTGTAGCTGTAACTACCGCTCAGGATGAAAATGTCGCAAACTCCATTTCAGAAACTTACAATATGACCGTTACCTCACAGGAGATAGCTGATCTGCATGCTGCATCTCTCGGTTACGGCGAGATATCAACAGCATATGGTATCTCTTCGCTGTCGGGTGTGACAGTTAGTGAGTTGCTTGGTATGAGGGCAGCTATGGGCTGGGGCGAGATAGCCGCAACTTACGGAGTGAAAGTCTCTGATGTTAACAGAAATACTCATGCCGTTGAAAATTCGCTTAAGAATATGGAGAAAGAAAACAACAGGGCCTCAAATCAGAAGGGGCTAAATGCTGGTAACTCCAATAATTCCAATGCGGGCGGCAACTGCGGCGGTAATGGCAACGGCAACGGTGGCGGCAACGGCGGCGGTAACGGCGACGGTAACGGCGGCGGTAACGGCGGCGGGAAAAAGTAACCTTTTCTGCTATAACAAGTAACTGTACAAAGGTTATACTTTTGGACGGTTTATAGGTTTGACATCAGGGGTTTTTGGCTTTTGCCAAAGACCCCTTTTTTGCAGCACCATAGTGGAAAGGCCTTCAGACAGATCGCTTGACCACTCCCCAACTGTTTCACGCGACCGCATTTGTCACAGTTTCACGATTCTATAGGCAATGAAGGGATCTGCCGCGTCTACGCGACGGGGAATTTGCAGCCTCAAGGCTGCGGTGAATTCGCGACTTTACAATGGTGAAGCTGCCGGAAAACCATCGGCGTGAAACTATAGTCAAGCAGTAGTGAAACGGTTGTAGTGGCATGAAGAGATCGTCTTCGCTGGAGAATTTGCCTGACTGAGTCAGGCGGAGAATTAATGATTTAAGGGCAAATTAAACGCTGAATAGTCCCTTCAGCAAATTCAACACGAGTGTTTTTCTCGTAAATTCACCCAAGTGCATTTCTAGCATATTCCCCGCGGCTTGAAAAGCCGCAGCCCCCACATAAGGCGTGTCATAAAATTTAATTAAATTACTATTGTTTTTATGACAAACGAAGCATATAATAATGACGATGGAAAGGATGAGTGATATGAGTAAAATTAATATGATCGCTGAACGGATAAAAGAATTTCGGAAGAACAGTGGATTGAGTCAAGCTAATATCGCCTGTTTCCTTGGTGTTGATCAAAGCCTGATCTCAAAAGCTGAAAATGGCGAACGCAGCCTTTCGGTGGAGATGCTTGAAAAACTTGCTGCTCTGTACGGAGTAAGTATGTTGGACTTTGAAGAAGACTCTTTGCCGGTCAGCCCGCTTAAATTTGCTTTGCGGGCAGGAGAACTGACAACAGTAGATATGGAGGCTGTCAGTGCAATAAATCGCATCGCACTCAACTCTGAATTTATGGCTGATTTGCTTGCAGGAGAGCAAAGATGATCTGCACTGCCGATATTATGACAAAATCAATTAAACTTAGAACGAAACTTGGCGAAGATGCCAATTCACCCATTGATATTTTTGCACTTGCGCAGGACATCGAACAACTAACGATCGTCTATTATCCGATGGGTGAAAATCTAAGCGGGATCTGCCTGAAAGGTGCTGCCGGCAATAATGTCATAGCGATCAATTCTTTGATGACCGTAGGGCGGCAGCGCTTTTCATTAGCCCACGAGTTGTACCATTTATATTTCGATAAGAATATGACAGCGGTTTGTGCCCAAAAAATCGGTATGGGTCAGGAAACCGAGAAAGAGGCAGACTTGTTTGCGTCCTATTTCCTCATGCCGGCTGCGGCACTTCAAACAAAGGTTGAAATGCTGAAAGCAAAAAACAACAGCGATGATCTTTCAATTCATGATGTGATCAGATTAGAGCAGTATTTTCAAGTCAGCCATCAGGCTGCTGTCATACGTCTTAGGCAAGACAAGCTGCTGAATGCAGATGCAGCTGATGCGATGATGTCGGAAGGTGTCCGGCGATTTGCGGAAAGCATGGGATACAGTACCGAGCTCTACAAACCACTGCCTGCCGAAAAACAGTATATGACTTATGGCAATTATATCGACCAGGCGGAACAAGTTTTAAAAAGAGGACTAGTCTCTGATGGAAAATATGAAGAGTTGCTCCTCACTGCATTTCGCTCTGATCTGGTTTATGGCGGCAATGAAGAAGGTGAGGAAGTAATTGACTGAGCCTCTCTTCTTTGATAATGACTGCCTTTCAGCTTTTTTGTGGACCGGAGACGAAAGTCTTCTCGTAAAACTTTACCTGGGAAGAATTATGATCTCCATGCATGTTTACATAGAGCTTTCCTCTCCCGGCGTAGAGCACCTTCGGAGACGAGTCGATTTGTTGTTAAGTTCAGGTAATGCCGTGCAAATATCAATAGAGTCCGACACGAAAGCATATACCATTTATCGCAAGCTCACCTCAGAACCGGATGCAGGGCATAAAATTATCGGTAAGGGAGAGGCTGCCGCGATCGCACTTGCCAAATGCAACGATGGGATCCTGGCAAGCAATAACCTAAAAGACATTGCCGATTATGTGAGTGATTATGGCTTACAACACCTCACAACAGGTGACATCCTCAAAGAGGCGTTGGAACGCGGCTTTATAGATGAGGTACAGGGCAATTTGATCTGGAGTAAAATGTTGGCAAAACGGCGAAAACTTGGGTTTGTCTCTTTTTCAGATTTTCTTGCCGCCAATTAGGGGGATTTGCAGCGTCTGCCTATCTTTACGACTGCTGTGCCGCAGGGGTGACTATGGCAGTCATGTTTGCATGGGTGAGGGTAAGGCCGGTTTTTTCTTATCTTTAAGTATTTCCCCAATGTATGTTGAACCCAATATAAGGATCCCGCCGATGATTTGAAGGACGGTCAGTTTCTCTCCGATGAAGATCACGCTGAATAAGATGCCGAATAAGGGCTCCAGGTAACTGTAGAGTACTATTTCAAGATATTTCATCTGTGTGGTCAGGGAGAAGAATATGGTATAGACGATACCGGTATGCAATACGCCTAACAGAATGGTATAAATGACTGCCGCAGCATCCAGATCCCGAACCGTTAATATATTCCCTTCTGCCAGTACAAATGGCAGTAAAACGATCATCGCTGCAGATATTTGTACGAAAGTCCCGGTTTGATTATCCACCCTGGATCTTATGCTCCGGTTAATAAGGATAATTGTTGCATAGAGCATTCCTGAAACTGCACTGAGTGCCATTCCCAAGTACCCGTATCCCTCTGACAGATTTTGTCCGACGATCATAAACAGCCCCAGAAATGAGAAGAAAACCACAGCGATTTGAATCTTTGAAATGGTCTCTTTCAGTAAAAGGGGGGCGGCTATCATCACATAGACCGGACACATGTTATAGATGATCACAGCTGATGAGATACTTGTATGCTTATATCCATAGAATAAAGTCAGCCAGCCAAAGCCCAATAACGAGCCCGAAATGATGTAAGGCTTTAAAAGCCGCCATTCCACCTTTTCAGTCTTTTTCATTTTCAATACCGCAAAAAGAACCGGCAGCGCGATCAATGCCCTTAGGAAAGCCAGGCTCAGCGCAGACAATGGAATGGATCTTGTAAAAACTCCCAAACTGCCCCATATGACCATAACAAGAACTAATTTGATTCTGTTCATAAGCTCACTCCTTATATTCAGCTGCGTCAAGGTTAGCAAATATTAAGGAGCTGTATTGTATAAAATTGACACTATCCTTTTAATTGCGCTAAATATGTTGCCGGTGTGGTCCCATACATTTTTTTAAATTCCCGTATCAGATGAGCCTGGTCGTAAAAGTTTAATGCCTCACATATTTCGAAAACGTCTGTGCCTTTGCCTAACAACCTTTTTGCTTCCGCTACCCTATGTTGTAAATGGTATGCCGCAGGTGTGGTTAGATAAGATTTTTTAAAATTCCTTATTATCGTGAACTTGTTAAGTCCGGTCAATTGCTGAAGCTTATCCAATGTAATGACGTCCTTTACGTGATTTAAGATATATTCACGAATCGTTGCGGCAATATCCGATGTATTTGAAGCGGCAGCTTTCGTAATGTCTTTTTCTGCAAACTCTATCAATAGTTCAATAAGAATATTTTCCAAGGTGTCCGGGATCTTTTCGGTCAGCAGCTGTTCGATAAAGCCAATTAATTTTTGTACTCGATCGCCTGTTAATTTTTTTGCCTGATCAAATCTTATTAAATCGCCATAATAGCCGGGATCAACATATAAAATCGTGTATGCCCAGTGATCGAGATCTTTAGGTGAGCAACAGTGAGTCATCAACGGCGGAATAATCACGCCGTCGCCTGTTTCATAGTGGATAGTCCTGTCGTTCAATTTTAAGTCGGTGGATCCTTCTATGATATAACCCAGTGTAAGTTCATTATGGACATGGGCCTTGTATGCATGGGGATCGTTTGAGCACAGCTTGATCTCCACGCCTTCAATAATGCTTCTGCAATATTCCATATGCCTCTCTTTCTCGATACTGCTCATATGATCTCATCCTCCAGCGGAAACCCTCTCCGCCCGTATCTGCGACTGTTTCCACCAAACGCAATTGGGATTTAGAGCGAGTGATGACGACGCAAGGATCTGCCGGAAAAACATCCGGCGGGAGTCAGTAGGGAATCGATTGGAAATCAGTTGGTCCTTAGTTCTTCACAATTGCTTCGCCACTGCTTCGCGGCGATGAAATCGCCACTTCGCGCGGCATCACCATGCCGCACTTCGCCAAAGTATTGAAAGATACGTCGAAGTGAAGGATTTTGAGTGTTGCTAAGTCAGCGCCGCTATAAATCTCAATTGCGCCAATTGCACGATTTCTGCCAAGCAGCATAGTATGATTCCTTAACCGCCGACCTGAAGCACATCCTGTCCATCACGCGGAGGCTCTCTACCGAAGTTCCTGCGGGCGTACACGCCTGGGTGATCAGTTCCTTTATGTCTGCGCCGCTCTCTTCCCACATCTTCAGGCATCCTTTGATCGTCTGGAAAACCATTTCAACTGAAGTTTTATAGTCCAGGCCGCACAAAACTGCGGAATCGATCATCGATTCGAAATAACAGAGGACAGGTGCAGGGCTGGTCAAAGAGGTAAATATGTCTATTTTGTCCTCCGAAACGCTGAAGCATCTGCCCAGAGTACTGATCAGGGCAAGCACATCCGTCTTTTCTTCCGGGGTGATGTTCCCGTTTAATGTCACAGGCACTGCACCCTCTCCCACCCTGCTGGGCGGGTTGGGAAGTATCCTTACCGCTTTGATGTTTTCTATCGAATTCTCATAAAAAGAGAGCGGGATCCCTGCTGCTACTGAGATCAGGATTTTTTTACCCATATTTACAGACTTAAGGTCGTTGATGACTGACGGCACAATGTGGGGGCGGACGCATATGAAGATAATGTCACAAGAGTTCGCCGCATCGGCATTATCCTTAGCAGCGCTTATTCCATATTTTAATTCTAATTCTGCCGTTCTCGAGACATCAGGTTCTGATACAACGATTGAAGAACCCTCAGCAGCACCGCTCTCAATAAATCTGTTGATCAGTATCTCAGCAATATGTCCCGATCCAATGAACGCTATCTTTTGCCGCATGACTTACACCTCCGGTTAACTCTGTACATAATGCACAGTCAAGGAATCTACAGATTTCATATGGGTATTATATACCGCGGGGGAATTTGCCACTTCGTCGAGTCTTATGGAGTTGACAAGTAAACGCTCGTTAACTATAATACTGGTGAACGAGCGTTTACTGCATAAGGAGGATCCCTGGATGGCCGACACAAAAGAAAATATTTTGCACACTGCGCTCCGCCTGTTTGCGCGGGATGGATATGAGGCCGCTTCAGTCAGCGATATCGCCGGGGAGCTTGGCATCACAAAAGGAGCTTTATATAAGCACTATAAGAATAAGCAAGATATTTTTAACAGCATTGTGGAGCGTATGTATCAGATCGATGCTGAAAGAGCGAAAAAGTTTGAAGTGCCGGAGGAAACATTTGACAGGTCACCGGAGGCCTACCGGAATACTGATATGGATAAGATCACGGCTTTCATCGAAGCGCAGTTTCATTTTTTGACGGAGGATGAATTTGCCCGTAATTTCCGAAAAATGCTTATATTAGAGCAATACAGAAACCCGGAAATTGCCGAACTGTATCAAAAATGCCTTGTAAGCGGACCGGTCAGTTATATAGAAGATCTATTCCGTGAAATGATGGAAAGGGGTATTTGGGACAAAAGCGATCCGAAACAGCTTGCACTTGAGTTTTATGCGCCGTTTTATCTGCTGCTTAGTATTTCGGATGCGTCGCCTGAGAATAAAGAGCCCGCTAAGTTGCTAACGGTGCACATAGAGCGTTTTATAGAAAAGAACCCCGCACTGCGTAAAGACAAATAATGACCGGTGCGACACAAATTAATAGACGAAGATAAGGAGTATGACAATGGAAGATATGACGATCCACGAATTTGATTTTGCACTCATAAATGAATTTTTCATAGAACTTGAACGCCAAGGGCCAGGCAGTCCCGAAGAAACGATCAGGGCGTTGAGTTTTATACGGAACCTTTCAGATAAAACAAAAATAGCAGATCTGGGCTGCGGCACAGGTTTTCAGACAATGGTCCTGGCACAAAACACAGAAGCCACAATAACCGCACTGGACCTTTTCGCCGGTTCGATCGACAAACTTAACGCAAAAGCCAAAATACTTGGTTTACAGAACAGGGTCAAGGGTGTCGTCGGTTCAATGGACGATCTGCCCTTTGGAGACGAGGAATTCGATATCATATGGTCTGAGGGAGCCATTGGCAATATAGGTTTTGAAAAAGGCCTGGCCCACTGGAAGCGCTTCCTCAAAAAAGAGGGATACGTCGCCGTGACATATGAGTCATGGTTTACAGACGAGCGCCCCGCTGAAATTGAAAAATGGTGGACAGACGCAGTCCCTGAGATCAGCACGATAGCGCACAATATTGCTGTCATGCAAAAAACAGGATACGTTCCAGTTGCCGCATTTACGCTGCCCGAAACCTGCTGGACAGAAAATTATTTTGCACCGCAAAAAGCCAGACAGGAGGAATTCCTGAAAAAGCACGCGGGGAATAAGGCCGCCGAGAATATGATCGCATTCATGAGGCGCGAGGCAGAACTATATGAAAAATACAAGCGGTACTATGGGTATGTCTTCTATATTGGCAAAAAAGTTGGCAATTGGGGCATATCGGAGCGCTAGCTTAGCAACACTTGCGGTCCTGCGCGTCAACGTATGCCCAATACGCCTCCGCTTGAACCACTGCGTGTTGCGTCGCTATCATCTCCGATCTGCCCCAATTGCAATTTTGGAGACGCTATCGCTAAAACCTAAAAGCACAGCGCTGACTTAACAAGGCTTGCGGAACCTCCCTTCGACGTATTGATATACGCCTTCAAAAGGCTCCGCTGCGCATTGCGTCGTCATCATCTGTTCTCTATCCCAATTGCGATATTAGGAGGCTATCGCTAAAACCAAAAGCACGTCGTCATCATCCTTTGACTATGTTCTTACCTTCTGATTTTGCCTCGTATAACTTTTTATCCGCATTATTGATGAGTTCATCAAGGGTCTTTTCATTTTGGAGACATTTTACTCCAATGCTTACAGAAACCTTGACCGGTGTTGCATCAGAAATATTTATCTCTGCTTCTGCAATGGCAGCCCTTATACGTTCAGCAACCATGAGTACTGTTTCTGAATTCGCATGTACCAAACCGATTAAAAATTCATCTCCCCCATAACGCCCAAGGATATCAAAACCACGCATCTCACTTTTTGCTGTGGCAGCAACTTTTGTCAGGACAAGATCTCCGGCACTGTGTCCATATTTATCATTAATGTTTTTAAAATCATCAATGTCCATCATTAAAATGCCAAGTGGCAAAGCATCATTTCGTGCCTGGTTGAAAACCTCTGTCAGTAATTGATGAGAATATTGTCGATTATAGGTTTGACACAAAGCATCATTTTGTGCCATTTCCTTGAGTAATTGACCTTCAACTTTATCTGTAACATCCATACAGCTGCCGATGAAGCCAATAAAAATATTATTCTTATCGTAAAAAGGGACTCCGCGATCATTGATCCATCTGTATTGACCGTCGTATCTTTTGAGACGATAGTCCATTTCAAACGGACGCTGCAGTTTAAAATTATCAAGAAAGATTTTTACGCATCTGTCTAAATCGTCTGGGTAAACGCCTGCAGCCCATCCAAATCCATATTCCTCTTCCATAGTGCGCCCTGTGAAATTGAGCCATGTTTTATTAAAGTAATTGCATCCGGTACTAAGATCAGCTCTCCATATCATGTTTGGAGAAGAATCAACGATCAGTTGGTACTGTTCAAGATCCATCAATTTATGAAGAGGGGAAAATTTACTTTCAGCGCCTGGTGGAATTACGACTCACCTGAAGATTTCATCTGACAATACTTGATTTACGAACACATCCACGATTTCAGGGTCAAATTGTGTTCCGGAGCACATCTTCAGCTCTTTAACGGCTTCCTCTTTGTCCATTTTATTTCGGTAACTTCTTTCGCTGGTCATTGCATCATAGGTATCGGCAACACTGATTATCCTTGCTTCAAGCGGTATTGCTTCACCCTTGAGCCCATTCGGATATCCACTGCCATCCCAATTTTCATGATGACTTAGGACAAACTTTGCTAATTCCGAAAATTCATCTGTTGAACTTAGCAGCCTCCAACCGATCTCCGGATGTCTTTCAATGTGGCCTCTTTCATCAATGGTCAGGTTTCCCGGTTTATTCAGGATCCTTTCATCGACTCCTATTTTGCCAATATCATGGATCAGCCCGGCGATTTTCATCTTATTTACAGCATCCTTATCCATATTCATTTTAGAAGCTATAGCCTGACAAATCCTGCTCACTCTATTTGAATGTGCAGCCTCCCGGTTGCTTTTTTCAAATAATGTGTTCATGATCAGATCTGTTATTTTGCTTCTGATACTTGAACGCTCATACAGCTTGTGTCTATACATATGGTTTTCGGCGTTAGCAATGATCTCGACAATTGACTGTTTCTCCGTTTTCTTCGTGTCATACCCATAGGAAAGTGACAAATCCATATTTGCCACCTTTTCATTAGATGCCAGCTCTTTTATAAAATTTGAGATCTGCAATGCTTCAGGAGCTGCAGTCTTTGGCAACAGGACAACAAATTCGTCACCGCCGATCCTGGCAGCAATGTCATCTTCGCGGCATGCCTTTTTGATCGCTTCCGCGGACTTTTTAAGCAGAACATCTCCCAGATCGTGTCCAAAGGAATCGTTGACCAGCTTCAATCCGTTTACATCAAACATAATGATCGACAATGGAAGGTTTTCGGGCGTGTCTAATTTTTTTAATTCCTGTTCAAAGTATCTTCTGTTATATAACCCCGTGAGGTGGTCATGGTAGCTTAAATAGAGCAGTTCATTTTCTGCCTTCTTGCGATCTGTTATATCCATGAAAGTAACAAGGCTGGCCCAGGGTTTGCCTTGGATGTCATTGACAGGGGTACCGAATACCTCCAAAAGTATTCTTGATCCGTCAGAACGCTCAACCACCATGTCGTCGATATGAGATTTGAAGCCTTTCATTCCCAGCGTGATCGGCATCTCATTTGCGGGATAATGTTTTTGTGTATTTCCTTTAAATGCCTTATAAACTTCAGAAAGATTGTGCTCATTTGCATCAGGAAGTATTCCGCTGCCCATTAAGGCTTTGCCCGTTTCATTTACGACTAACGGTCTTCCCTCCGCAGAATCGACCATGAAAACTCCGACAGGAAGAATTTTCAGCAGGGAAGCAAAAAGATCGTTCTGCTTTTTGACAGACTCTTCTGCAAGGGTCTTTTCCGTCACATCATCGAAAATGGCAACAATTTCTCCGGACGGCAGCTTATAAACACGGTTCTCGTACCAATTGGAGAATTTTTCGTCAACATAAATTTTGGTTGGGTAATAGGCCGGTTCCCCGGTTTTCCAGACGTTTTGAAAAACCGGGATCAATCCATATTCGTCAATTTTTGGCCGAAGGTCATACAGGCTTTTTCCCAATACCTCTGTTTTTTCTTTTCCTTCTGCCTTAAGGGCGGCCTTATTGAAATCCCGGATAATATAATCTTTTCCATATTGTCCATCATTAAGAACTTCGTAAATAGCTGCACCGGCAGACATTTCATTAAACAGGGACTGGAATCTGAAAATGTTTTCTTTGGAAGTTTTTTCTGCTTCCTTACGTTCCGTGATGTTCTGAGTATGGATTGCGATCTCTTCACCCATCGATACGACTACCAAGCGCAGCCATGCCGGCTTGGAAATTACCTCTCCGGCATTGATCTCTTCTAATATTTTAGTTTCCCCTGTGTTTGCTACTTGCTTATATGCTTCAAAAACAACTGTTCCGCTATGATCCGGAAAAAGGTCCAGCACCCTTTTGCCGATTATCTCCTGAGGATCTGTTTGATTGATAGTTGCGATGGCCTGATTTTCATAAACCCATGTGAAGTCAATGATCTCACCTGTCTCGTTGCGGACGGGATGAAGGATGGTAAATCCGTCGGGAGATATTTCCTGTGCGACCCTAAATCTCTCCTCGCTCTTTCGCAGAGCTTCCTCGGTCTGTTTCCTGGCTGTGATATCCGTGTTGCTGCCACGATACCCCAGCAGGCTCCCATCATCTTTTAAAATAGGAAGCCCATTAGTTGAGAGAACCACCATAACACCGGTTTTTGTCAGTGCTTTGTTTTCCAACTCATGGAACAGGTCCTTTCGCTCGAATACATCTAAAGCATTCTTTTTGAATCCATCACGCTCTTCTTCCGGACAAAGGTCGTAGAAATGTTTCTTCTGGATCAGCTCTTCAGAACGGTACCCCAGGACTTCTTCACACACATGATCTACAAAAGTAAACAGACCTTGTTCATCAACTTCCCACGTAAACGTTCGGCTTTGCTCGCTTAATTGTTTATAGCGCTCTTCGCTTTCGATCAACGCCCTCTCGGCCATCCTTTGATTGGTAATGTCCTGCAGTATGCAGTGTGTCTGTTTGAACTCTCCGTCGGTCGAATAAGCGATCTTTCCCTCGAATGACATAACCAGCCGCTGTCCGTCTTTTCTCACCATCTCAAACTCACTGTGAATATACCCCTGAGCTTTGAATACAGGAAAGCGTTGGCGAAACCCTTCCACACATTCAGGGCAAAGGAAATCACCAAACCATTTGCCAATAACTTCTTCCCTTGTATAACCTAATGTATCAAGCCATTTCTGATTGACCTCAATAAAACGGCCTTCTTGATCCAGCGATTGATACCCCAGGGGAGCTTTGTTGAACAAAAGTTGGAATCTTTCCTCACTCTGCTTTAATTCCTTTTCCATTTTCTTTCGGTCGGTAATTTCAATTGCTACCTCGATGGCTCCGATTATGTTTCCTTCCTCGTCGCGGATGGGCGAAGCCTTTGAAAGCCAATTGCCTTGCGACTCAGGCCAATGGTCTTGATTTTGCGGAGTCAGTTCAGCCTCACTGTTTTCACCGGTGGCTATAGCCGTAAGTACCGGACAGCCCAGACACGGCCCGGAAAGATTCCAAATGGAATAGCATTTCTTGCCTACAATATCCTGTAATGATAACCCGGTAGCCTCCTCGTATGCCTGATTCGCCCATACGATGTTTTGTTCTTTATCATGGAATGCTGCAATCACCGGAGCTTTTTGTAACAGCTCTGATTTGAAGATATTCTCTCTAAGGCTCTTTCTCAATAACTCTTCTCTCTTTTTTCTCCCGCGAATGTCCCGGGCAGTTCCCCAAAGAGAAGTAATGTTGCCGTTCGGATCTTTTTCTGCCTCGCCGCACACCCACATCCAGCCATTTGATCCATCTTTGGTTAGGGTTTCAAGCTCTAATTCGAAAGGGGTACCGGTCATCTTTATCAGATCAATTGATGCCGACAGTCTTTCCCAACTTTCCGGAGTAAACAACGTCATGATCTCTGTGTATGTCGGGGCCGGCAGAGCAGGATCAAAACCATGCATTTTATAGAGCTCTTCCGTCCCAAATACCTCATTTGTCGCCAGATCCAGCCGCCATGTTCCAACATGTGCGATTCTCTGCGATTTCAATAAGTCTTTTAAATTAAGGCTAAGTTGTTTTTGGGTCTCAATAAGAGCAGCCCCGGTATCTTTAAACTCTTCATTAAGCTCTGTCAGTTCCAACTTTTCAACTGTCATCTCAATGATCATCTGGGTAATGTTCGCCAAAAAACGGATCACTGTTTCGGCTTTTTCTTTTGAAACTACCGGAACTTCCTTGAGAGCTTCAATATAGGCTTGCTCATCGAATCCATATTTTTGGGCTTGTTTTACAAAGAAAGAAAAATCCGGCTCTTCAAAAAAGAACTGCCCCGAGAAAAAGTTCGCAACATGCTCTCCCCTTATCACTATCGGCAGCCCTACATCGATCAATCCATTCTCACATTTGTAAAAATGATATTTTTCATCTTTACTGATTTGTCTGACTAACTCGGTGTCGCTGAAAATACAGTTGGAAGCGGTCTCGCAATTTTTCCGGTGAAAATCACTGCAAATTCGTCTCCATCCGGATTTGGAAAGGATATTTCCATCAAGGTCCAGAATGGCAGTTACAAAACCTGTTGATTTGCTAAAGCCTTCAAGTAAAGTGTCCGCTTTTTCAAAATCAAAATAGTCTATAATTTTAGTTTTCATCTGCCAACACCCTTTACGGAAATATCTGGATTTTTTAAAGTTCCGCTTCTGAGAGAGTTCTTGTTAAAAACCGATATGTCAGAGAATATATATTGAAGCTTTGACTGCTTTTCAGGTCTATATGACATTTTTCAGACATCATTTAAAAAGGCCTAATAGTTTAATGATATTTGTCTAAATAACTTAATTTTCAAATAAAAGTATACAGTAATGATTCGCAAAACGCAATTATTTTAAGGTGTGCAGGGGGATCTGCAGCGCCTGCGCTGCAAAGAATTTGCGGCTTTTCGAGCCGCGGGGAATCATGGCGTACACGCCATAATGAATGAAACTCAAATTAATCAATGATATAGCCCCTCCTTGTCGCTCCCCGACGATGCTAAACGGGAGTCCGGCGGCTTTGGGTTTAGGGGTTGTAAATCCAGTAATAGTCAAGACCCAGAGACACTGGACCTCCGATCTCAAAGCGCATTCGAAATGGTTCGAGCACTGAGGTCAATTTAAAAAGTTTTCCTAACGGAAAACAGTGCTCTCCCGATAAAGGCACTTGGGGACGATGATAAAGGACTAAGGTCTCAGGTTGTAACAACTGCTTGCCGATAGCTTGCCAATGTTTGCTAACAGCTTGACTGTCTTTACGACTGCTTCACGGCGATCAAATCCCCACTTCGCGCGGCCGGGATAAATACAATTATGATTTATAGCTGTCCGGTTTTTCTAAAGGTTTTGTCGGATACGGTGCAAATTCGATATGAAGGATCGGCGTTTCATCCATACTGATTTCAGCCTCATTTAGAATCAGGTCAAGCACATGACCGCCTTTTTGGCAGTCGTCTGAAAGAAAGTGCAAATGATAGCCTGCAGCATTTGTATTACCCATGTATGCTGGCATCCAAAACCCCACCAGCCTTCCGGATATTTCGTGGTATTCAAATACACTCTGTTCCTTCAGCGCATCGGAAAGGAGCGGGAATGGCGGCTGATATGGGCCGACACTGCGTACTTTTATTGATTGAAATTTCCCTTTAATGACGATGGCGTACGGCAAATCATTCCGTTTCCGTAGTCCATCAAGCTTTGTTCTCAATAGATCAAAGTCCATACCGTCGGTCCCGATTTTTTTAGTTATATCTGCCTCAAAAGACGTTACTGCGTAAAACGGGCTTTGTACATTGTCGTTTTCGACAGTTACTTTTCCTGTCTTAGCTGCTTTATATACCACGCCGTCCAGTATGATCATCTCTCCGTCAAGTCCGGTAAATGTCCCCAAACCGACATTCCCCTGCGATTTTATCTTTTCAACAGAAGCCACGCTCTCATAATTCCCCGCTAAAAGTGCCTCTATTGTCGACCCCTGATAAAGAGTCTCCCTGTTCGGCTGTGGATCTGCAAATGCAGAAAATGGAAATGTGATAAAGAAGAGAAAAAAGGATGATATCAATACAGTTTTCTTCATAAATTTTTAACTCCCTTTCTGAGGTGAATACTTTGGACGTAAATATTATACGTTTAGAACTTTATCTGAAAGAAATTGAATTCGTAAAAGCGTTTATATGCTCAAGGCCAGCCCATGTCTTAAGTGACAGATCGCTTACAATTATTTTCATGATACGCTGTTTTTCCTTTCTGCCGTCAGAATAATGAATTGTATGGCTGCCGAGGGAATGGATAGCATAGTGTACTCCGTTGTTCCGGCCAAGATATATCATAACGTGTCCCTTCATAAAGAGAACATCTCCGGCGGATACTGCCTCAGAAATCAAGGCATCACGCTGAGAGTAACTCAGCCCTTCGAACGAAGTGCTTACACCTGCCGTTTTAGCCTGCTGACCTGAGTTACGGGGAAGAAATATTCCAAACACCCTATAAACATCATTGACTAACCCTGAACAATCCTCGCTTTCCATGAGACCTCCCCAGCCGTAGCAAGCGCCGTAAAACTTAAAACTTTGTCTGATCAGATTGGCTCGTGTGTACGGGAGAAAGCCTTCGTTGACATTATCGTTATTAACAAAAATAAACTGTTTCTCTTCAAAAAATGTTCCGTCTGCCCTGCGGCGCGGTATGAGCACGATAAATGCATTGGAGTACTTTGCCTTTATAAGCATTCGGCTGCCCATCTGATAAAGGACATCTTCTCCCTCTGAATGAACAAATAAGTTGCGTGCAGTAACGACAAGAAATTTCTGCGGAAGCACATAATCAAGCCATTTTGTCCTGTCAGTAACTGCTGTGTCCTCCGCCTTTATCCAGCCTCTGTAGTTGTACATCTGAACATAAAAGAATTTTCCGGATCCACTGGCATAAAGGATAATCAAAGGTTCACCCGGGTCTACTGCAGTCTCCTGCAGGTTATCGAAAAAAACATCGTCTGCTGTATCAAAAAGCCCTTCTGACATTGGAAGAGTACGAAGATCAGTGCGCCTGACAGTAATGCCGTAACGAATGGGAATAAAACCACTCAGGACTCTTAAATTCAGTTCTTTTTTCAGAAGTGCTCTCTCTTCATCGCTAAAAAGTATTCCGCCACGATAAAGTTTGCTGTTAAGAACACTTACATCAGAAACTTTCTGTCTGAGAACTTCCCCGTCATTTGTATCAGGTAAGATCTGCAGATCCTGAATTGACGGTGATTTTCCGGCGATCTCCAAATTAAACGCCCTTATCTGCTCACCGGTCAAAATAACCTTGTCCGAATCCTTGGCGACGGAAATCCAGAATTCAGGGTCTGTCAGCTTTGCATCCTTGGTTATACCTGCGCCTGAGGCCGCTGAATTACCAAAAGAAAATAATAAGACCATCAGTGATAAGCAGCACAATGGCAACCGAAAACGTTTCTCTATCGTACTCAGCTCCTTCTGTTCACCAAAAAATATTGAATCATATTTCAAATCTGCTGCTGCAGCATATATAGTTACAGGAGAATGATACAATCTGTCTGGGTATGTACTGTCCTATTATAATGAGAGGGTGTGAAAAAAGATGAAAAAATTTTTACTGCTGCTGATAATATTTTTGGCTGCCGCTTGCCAGGTTTTTGCAGCAGAGGATGAAAACACAAATACATCTGATTCTTTCAGGGCTTACTGTAAAACTGAAATGGCAAAAGTCCTTGATACTTATAAAGGCGAGCAATACTCCGTCGTTTATAAGGAATCTGGCAAAAAACCTGAGCACTGGAAGAAGACTTCAGAAAGTGTGGACCCTGCTTACGATATAGAGATCCAAAAATCAGCAGGACCTGGGGAAACGGAAACCGGAATACTTATTGTAAAACACTCAACTGCATTTTATGCCGATAATTATGACTCTGAAGAAGCGGCAAAGGAAGAAACAACGGTAGTAAATTCGGCTAAAAATGTATATAAATTTTTTATGTCATACGAAAACAAAGAGTGGGTTTTGACAAAAGTAATGAAATATACCCACTGGCAGAAGAAAAAATGGCACACAATGCCGCCAACAAGTGTTTTTGAGATACTTCAGAGCAGAAATGAAGTAAAACAGTAGAGAGCGGCCGGGGGTCCATTAAATGGTGAAACTGCGACAAATACGGTCGCGTGAAACAATGGTGAAGCGATAGTGAAACAGTTGTAGGGACGAGCAAACAATAGATTATGGCAAAACCCAGTAATAGACAAGGTTCAAAGCCACTGGTTCCCCGATCTCAAAGCGCATTCGAAATGGTTCGAGCACTGAGGATAATTTTTAATGTTTTCCTTACGGAAAACGGTGCTCCCGATAAGAGCATACGGGAATGACGGGGAGAGGCCCGAGGTTGAGTTTATATAATTGCCGATGCTTGCCAATTGCTCGCCGCCGGAGATCTTCCCGGCTGCATTAAACAAATGCTTCCCAACCGCTTCCCGGCGATGAAATCGCCACTTCGCGCGGCATCTTCATGCCGCACTTCGCCACTGTCTCAGCATACGTCGAAGTGAAGGATTTTGAGTGTTGCTAAGTCAGCGCCGCAAGATGCCCCAAGTGCCGTAATTGGGATTTAGAGCGAGTGATAACGACGCAATGCGCAGCGGAGCCTCACGAAGGCGTATATCAATACGTCGAAGTGAGGCTTCGCAAGCTTTGCTAAGTTAGCGCCGCTCTAAATCCCAATTACCTGGGATTAAAGATAATTGACCGGTATAACTTTATCCTCACCATGAAGGGTGATAAGACTGTCATACATGCAAACAACACCGCCTTGTCCCCGTTTTATCCCGGGGATCTTATCGAGGATACGGAAGGCGGAAATATCTTTTTTACCCGGGTCGGCATGTTTTTTGATCTCAATCGGATGTAGCGTTTGGTTCTGCAGGATCAGCAGGTCGATCTCATTCATATCCTTGTCACGGTAAAAGAAGAGCGGGATATCTTTCCCTTTGTTCAAGTAACTTTTTATGACTTCTGCAATTACAAAAGTCTCGAAAAACGCTCCTGCCATTGCCCCGTTTTGCATTACTTCAGATGTGTTCCATTTTGTAAGATAAGCAGCAAGTCCCGTATCAAGAAAATATATCTTGGGTGTTTTAACGGCACGCTTAATAAGGTTGTTATGATAAGGCTGAAGCAGATAAACGACCTGCGATGTCTGCAATATTGATAACCAACGTTCTGCAGTTGGTCCACTTATATTCACATCACGGGCAACTGACGCAAGATTTAAGAGCTGACCTGTGCAGGCCGCCAACACTGTCATGAATTTCAAAAATTTGCTTTCATCGCCGACTTGCGTCAGATCACGCACGTCACGCTCTATATATGTTTTGACATAAGAACCATAGAAAACTGTCCAGTCAACATCCTTTTCGGCATACACCTGAGGCATGCTCCCTTTAAAAATAGTATTCCATATTTCCTTATAGGATATTTCCTTTAGATCCTTTTTCCTGCCTTCATAGTATTCCTCTGTCGGGATAAAAGGGTCATCAAACACGACTCCATTAATTTCGCGAAGTGACAGCCCAAGCAGTTCGATGAAACCAAGTCTTCCCGCAAGCGACTCAGTGACATTCTTCATCATTACAAATCGCTGGGAGCCCGACATATAGAATTGTCCTTTTTTATGTTCTGAATCAATTATCATCTTTATGTACGGAAAGAGGTTAGGGGCATATTGAATTTCATCCACGAATACCGGCGGTGGGGTGTTCTTAAAAAAAGTCCCGGGTTCATCCCGCGCTGACTGAAGCATGATCGGATCATCAAGTGTCACATATCTGAAGTTCTCCGCGATCCTTTTCAAAAGGGTCGTTTTGCCAACCTGACGAGGCCCGGTAACAAGCACCGCACCAAACATTTTTGATATATTTTTAACTGTTTCCTCTGCGTGCCTATGAATATACATGCCGCGTCTCCTTTCGTCTAATATAATATTGCATATTATCATAGCCGATTTATTGCAGGAAATCAAGGGGAGGGGCGGCCAGGGGTCCCATTAGATGGTGTAACTGCGACAAATACGGTCGCGTGAAGCCGTGGTGAAGGGATAGTGAAACGGTTGTAGGGACGTGCAAGCATAGGCAAGTAAAAGGTTGGGGCAAAACCCAGTAATAGACAAGATTCAAAACCACTGGTTTCCCGATCTCAAAGCGCATTCGAAATGGTTCGAGCACTGAGGTTAATTTAAAAAATTTTCCTGACGGAAAATAGTGCTCTCCCGATCTCAAAGCGCATTCGAAATGGTTCGAGCACTGAGGATAATTTTTAATGTTTTCCTTACGGAAAACGGTGCTCTCCCGATCTCATAGCGCATTCGAAATGTTTCGAGCACTATGGTTAATTTAAAAAGTTTTCCTGACGGAAAATAGTGCTCTCCCGATAAGGGTCGTCCTGGACGACGGAGAGAGACCCGAGGTTGAGTTTATATAATTGCTTGCCGATGCTTGCCAATTGCTCGCCGCCGGAGATCTTCCCGGCTGCATTAAACAACTGCTTCCCAACCGCTTCCCGGCGATGAAATCGCCACTTCGCGCGGCATCTTAATGCCGCACTTCGCCACTGTCTCAGCATACGTTGAAGTGAAGGAGCATTGCGTTTTGCTAAGTCAGCGCCGCGAGATGCCCCAATTGCCGTAATTGGGGCAGATCGGAGATGATAGCGACGCAACATGCAGTGGTTCATCTCGAAACGCACTCGAAATATTTCGAATGCCATGGACTATCTAAATGTTTCCTTAACAGGAAACAGCATTCTCATGAAAGCGGAGGCGTATTGGGCATACGTTAACGCGCAGGACCGCAAATGTTGCTATGCTAGCGCTCCGATATGCCCCAATTACAACAGTTGCTTGATAGCATCATCCTGATCCATAGGCCGCGCTATGAGGTACCCCTGAATCTTTTCGCATCCGTTTTTCAGCAGATACTCCTTCTGCTCTTCGTACTCTACACCTTCGGCGATCACGAAGTGTCCCATCTTATGGGCTATGGATATTATTTCTGCAGTAATCGCTTTTTCTGAGTCAACCTCTAAGAGCTTATCGATAAAATATTTATCGATCTTCAGGCAGTCGACATTTAACTCGTGCTCTCTTGCAAGTGAGGAATATCCGGTACCGAAGTCATCGATTCCAATGCGGATCCCTTTTTCTCTTAAGTTGCCGAGTATGCAGTTAATTTCACCGTAATCTGAAGAGAATACCGACTCCGTTATCTCAATTCCAATATTTTCCGGACTGACATGCATTTCATCGATCATCTTAAACAGATCTTCAGTGAAATCATTTGCCAGCAGCTGAATGGCAGAGACGTTGATCGAAACGTTGATATCGCCATGTCCTGCCTCCTTCAGTCTGTTAATGAAACCGAAGCCCTTAAGTATAATTTTATTGCCGATCGGGATTATTAGTTTTGTTTTCTCCGCAATTGGTATGAATTCAAGCGGCGAAACGGACCCAAGTTTTTCACTTTTTAATCTTGCAAGTGCCTCAAAACCGGAGATGCGGTTTGACGTGAGATCAAGTATCGGCTGATATTGCAGGTATAAACCTCCGTCACTATCATTATCGGCGATCGTGGTAAGCTCGCTTTTTATGATTTGTTCCCGGACAATTTCTTTTTCCGTTTCAGAATCATAAAAATAGACGTTAAAATCATTTCCCTGAATATTAAGCGCTTTTTCAGATGAGATGAGGAGTTTTTTCAAAAGCTGGTCCGCACTGAGCTCGTTGTCCTTATCTATCTCAACTATTCCTATTCCTGCTCCGACTCTTTCCGGCGAAAGGAAAAAGTCCAGAGTCCTTATAATGGCATTGCTGAATTCAAGCAATTCATCCTTGTCTTTGTAGTCTTTGATGAAGAAGACAAAACGGTTCTCATGGGCATGGAACAGTGTGCGCTTGTCCGTGCAGAATTTTTTAAGGGAATCGGATATTTTTTTGATCAGTACCTGCGTATAGTTAAATCCGTAAGCTGTGGTCAAAGACTGTATCGAAGAGATGTTAACACACACAAGAGCTTTATTGTTCTCTGTATGCATGATCGCATCATTCGTCAGCGTCTTCTCCATATAATTTCTGTTATAAAGGTTGGTCCATTTGTTATGGTCATTGTTATACCTGAGAGTATTTTCAATTTCTTTTCGGTCTGATATATCGATGATGATGCCCTCAAGAGCCACCACTTCTCCCTGCTCGTCAAAAATGCCTTCTGCCAGTTCAAGGACCCACTTGCGTTTTCCATCGATCGTTGTGATCTCATATTCATACTTAAACGGCAGTCGCTCAGGAAGGGTACGCTCCCACTCCTTTAAGAGAAGCGCGCGATATTCCGGCGTTATGATATCGTTGAATGAGATGTCCCTGTTGTTGATAAGGCTTTCCGGATGATATCCTGTCAGTTCCACACAACCGTCGGAAACATACTGCATTGTCCACTCCGGATCATAATTGCACCTGTATGCCATGCCGGGAATATGAGAAAGGAGAACGGCTTTACTGCGCTCGCTTTCCCTGAGTGACTCTTCTGCCGCTTTGCGCATAGATATGTCCTCGAGAAGACAGAGATGCAAAGACTGCATATCCGAACCGCCCAAAAGATGAGATATCTTCATGTTTGTCCATACGCTCGATCCGTCAGGTCTCAAAAACCGCTTTTCTATTGAATAACCATCAATTTTACCCGCCTTGAACTGATCGAATTTTTCCAGATCTGCCGCCAGGTCGCCCGGGTGTGTAATTTCTGTCCATACTATTTTCATTAATTCACTGCTTTTCCAACCAATGATCCGTTCGAACATGGGATTGATATTCAAATGTATATATTCCGATCGTGAGACAAAGCTCTTGCCATTAACGATCGCGATCCCCGTCGGGGCCTGGTCGAACACGCTGCGATAGAGGGCTTCGTTCAGAGCCAGTTTTTTACCCATTTCTATAAGTGTGGAATTCTGACTCCATAAGCGAAGCAGGACAAAAAAGAGGACAAGCAGGCTTAATACGATCACCAAATCAGGGATCATGCGTTCCTTCAGGCGGGCATACCATTCCGATGCAGAATAGTCTATCCCGAAGACTGCAATGACTTTTCCGTTTGCCGGGTCTTTTATTGGTACAAGTACGCTCATCCATGTTCCCCATCTGTCAGATGTAGGTCCGGTCAGCTCTGTTTTAGCTGATATAAAGATCGATCTTAAGGTTTCATCCGCCTCATCATATATTTGTCCCGGAGGCGAATAATCCGGTGAATCGGGCGGTTCTGAATCTGCAAGAATAATAATATCGCCATTTCGTTGTGACATAAGGTAGGCAAAACGAATCGGATTGGTTGTGTTAACAAGCTCTGAGAGACTAAGTTTTGTCGCGATGTATTCATGTTTTGCAGTGTCTTCTTCACTGCCTGACAGCTCTGCTATATGTTGATGAGGCAAAAGAGCTCGCACCGACTCAGCCAGCATAATGGCTTCAGATGAGGCAGCTTCGTTGTACCTGTTCCATGAGAAACGTAAATGGAGGGCAATAACAGACAATACCAGGACGGTAAGAACGATCCCATGTATCAGATTTTGTCTGGAATGAAGGTTGCCGGATGAAGAAGATTTATTTGTACTTGTTTCACCCACCATTATAAAGACACCTCTTTCTTCCAACGGCACAAATTTTAAAAAACCAGGCAGGGAATGGCTGAGTACATCTTTATTTAAGCATTGCTAATTATGGCTGCCGCATTCAGATAAAAACCCCATATGTATCTATTTAAATAGTTAAATAATAAGCTTATTGGGTAACCGATGCAATACTTATATATGCGGCAGAGCAATTGCGGCAAGTGAGGCATCGCGCGGCGCTAGCTTAGCAACATTTGCTCCTCCTTCATTGCAATTGGGGCATCTCTAAGCCCTAGCTTAGCAACATTTGTGGTCCTGCGCTTCAACGTATGCTGAGACAATGGCGAAGTGCGGCATGAAGATGCCGCGCGAAGTGGCGATTCCATCGCCGCGAAGCGGTTGGGAAGCAGTTGTTAAATGCAGCCGGGAAAGATCTCCGGCGGCGAGCAATTGGCAAGCATCGGTAAGCAATTGTATAAACTCACCGCCTGACCCCGTCAGGCAAATTCTCCGCGATGCGAAGCGATGCAAATTCACCAGCGACAGTGATCTCTTTCTGCCCCTACAACCGTTTCACCATTGCTTCACCACAGCTTCACGCCGATGGTTTTTCGGCAGCTTCACTATTGTAAAGTCGCAAATTCTCCGTCGGATGTTGTTTCCGACTGCCCTTACAACTGCTTGCCAACTGCTCGCCGGTCTTTACTATCGCTCACCATTGCTTCACGCGACCGTATTTGTCGCAGTTTCACCATAGTTCAGGCATTACTGTATAGTTTATTTTTATAAACGCTACGACCGCTTCACAATTGCTTAACGCCGATGGGCTTTCGGCAGTTTCTCGCGGTGCAGAACACCGCAGTTTCGCGCCAGATGTTTCTATGGCAGTAATAATCTGGTGCCGGGAGGGGGGGTCGAACCCCCACGAGTGTTACCTCGGAGGATTTTGAGTCCTCTGCGTCTGCCATTCCGCCATCCCGGCAATATGCTGACCCGGATATTCTAGCGGAATTATTGGTTAACCGCAATGCCTTTACCTGTTAAAATGTTGTAAGATATACGGGTGACAAAGAAGCGGCGATTAGGGGGACAAAAGATGAAAAATATTATTCTTTCGCACTATACAGTCAGAGATATTGAGCCCGAACCGTGGAAAGAGACATGGGACAACCTCGTCGATTTCGGCGAGAGGATGGCGCCCAAGCTTGAACCTATGAATATAAAGCTGAAGCTCAGGAAGGTGATCCTTGACGAGATCACCCAGGAGACCCTGATGGCCGGCAACATGGTGACGATCCAGTCACCGGAGATCGAAGTAAAAGAGACTCCTATAGAGGAACTCATTATGCTCGAAGTCGGATTTGCCGAGTGTGATTCCTGCAGGGTGCCTGACGGAGTAGGATTTCCCTGCCGGACACTGAAAGATTTTGACGGAAATGACAGGATGGTCCTGCCTGAGGAATTCTTCATGGAGGCTACACTTCGCGTTGCTTTCAAATCACAGCATGAGGGAAGCTGCAGCTGCTCTGACTGTTCTTCCTGCGCCAGCGGATGCGGCGACGAGGAACAGGGCATACGCCACAAAGACTGAAGTGTCTGAAGGAGAATAAAATGGCAGATATAAAAATCACCACCAAAGGCGGAGACAAAGGCACCACTTCACTCGGTGACGGTACGAGAATAGCAAAGGATGACAGAAGGGTAGAACTCTACGGGACACTGGATGAATGCCAGGCTGCGATGGGACTGGCACGTGCCTTGTGCGTATCTCCAAAGACAGCTGAGGACATCTTCTTCCTGGAAGATTATCTTTTCAACGCAATGGCATACTTTGCAGAATGCGATTTTCCCGAACCGGACCCTCAAATACTGGAGAACGTATCTTTAAGGGTGGCAGCATCGATTAAAGAGGCACAGATATTCGTCAGACCGGGGGACTCTTCCTGCGGGGCAGCGCTGCACCTTGCAAGGACAATAGCAAGAAGGGCCGAAAGGACGGCGACTCCGCTGTTCAGGGAGAAAGAGATAACAGAGAAGAGCTACGCCTTTTTGAACAGGCTTTCCGATGTGATTTACATGATCTCGCTAAAGGTCGACGAGGAAGAGCGGGAAAAGAAAAACTGAAATTTAAAAAACATGGGCGGCTTCGGCCGCCCTTTTTTGTTCCAATAAAGTCGTATTATGATCCCTGCTCATCGGCAGTGTCGTCCGCGAACCTTTTCCAGAAGAGCTTGAGCCTCTCTTTGATCCGCGCCTCGGCACCAAGTTTTCCGGGATAGTAGAAACGCCTCTGTTCGGGCAGGTATGCCTGAGGGACCCAGTGGCCTGGCGAGTCATGGGGATATTGATAGCCTTCACCGTCATTCCTGAGATGGTAGGGAACTTCCATGAGATCTCCCTCTTCCACCGCTTTCATGGCAGCCCTTATACCGAGGTATGAGCTGTTGCTCTTTGGTGCGGATGCAAGATAGACGACTGCCTGGCCCAGTATGATGTCGGCTTCGGGAAGTCCGACCCTGTCAACTGCCGCGGCAGCGTTCTGCGCCACGACAAGAGCCATGGAATCTGCAAGCCCGACATCTTCGGATGCGAATATACAGAGCCTCCTGCAGATGAACCGGAGGTCGTCCCCCGCCGCAAGCATCCTAGCAAGCCAGTAGAGCGCTGCATCGGGGTCTGATCCTCTAAGGCTTTTTATGAGGGCTGATATTACCGCGTAATGGTCATCTGAGACCCTGTCATACCTCTGGGTCGCCATTCCGGTGCTTTCGGCGATGATCTTGAGCGTTACCTCACGGCCGCCTCCGAGGGCGACAGCTGACGCAGCTGCTTCGAGCCTTGTCAGAGCCTGCCTGGCATCCCCTCCTGCAAGCAAGGCAAGCTTGCCAATGACTGACTTGTCGGCCGTCACTTCAAGCATTCCAAGCCCGCGCACTTTGTCAGAGAGCGCGTTTTCAAGCAATGATGCTATGTTTTCCTCATCAAGGGGTTTCAGCGTGTAGACGACCATGCGTGAGAGGAGCGTCTTATTTATCTCGAACCAGGGGTTTTCTGTAGTTGTGCCGACAAGTATTATGTCGCCTGTCTCCACAGAGGGCAGCAGTACGTTCTGCTGTTTTGTGTTGAAGTGATATATTTCATCCACAAATGCTATTGCGGATCTGCCTGATGTTCTTTTTGATGCTTTGGCCTGATCAACAAGGGTGCGCAAAGTTTCAACCTTGGCGCTTACTGCGTTTATCTCAAGCAGTTCCCTGCCTGTGGTTTTGGACATAATGCGGACAAGAGTGGTCTTTCCGACTCCGGGAGGACCATAGAGTATGCAGCTGGGGACTTTGCCCCCTTCAAGCATTATACGGAGAGGTTTTCCCGGACCAAGAATGTGCTCCTGCCCTGCGTAATCATCAAGGTTGTCCGGCCGCATACGTTCAGCCAGCGGAATTTCATAAATTGGAATTTTATGATCTTTTTCCGGGCCGAAAAGGCTTCCTTCTTCCATTTAGAAGATCTTTCTTTCTATGAACCTCGTCAGGTCAAGTGAGTTCTTAGGTGCCTTGATGCCCTCTTCTTCTGTAGTTACGGTGATCATGGGATAACGGGATGCAAGGTACTTTTTTGCGATGGAAGATATGGTAAGCCCCATAAAGTACGGCTCAAAGGACTGATTGTTCTTCCATTCCGTGGGGCCAAGTATATAGTCACTGGATACGGTAATAGTGCCCACACAAAGGGCTGCGACCCTTACAAGCCAGCAGTCAAGGGTCGGCGAGGTCGTTTCGGGAAGTTCAAAAGCAAGCTCGAATGCCGCATGGAGCCATTTTTCACCCCGCTTGGCAAATATCTCACGATATTCCCAAGGCGTTATGGGCTTCGGTTCATCAAGATCTGCAACAAAATCAGTCATTTTGGGGTAAGCGACATCTGACCAGGCGGTCCAGTCAGGCTCATCCCTCTGGACAAGCACTGCCCTCATTCCTGCTCTTCTTGCTCCCTGGAGATCATAAAGAAAATCCCCGACAAGAAGGCATTCAGCGGGTTCAAGGCATATAGAACGAGCGGCCTCTGCAAGCGAGCGCGGATGCGGTTTTACCTTTTTCTGTTCGTCCCTGCTCCATACTTTCTCCGGAAGCTTGAGTCCGATCGTCTTTGCTGCCAGTTCTATGGATTCCCTGCAATTTCTGGATACGATAGTGTAAGGAATGTTTCTGGCCTTAAGCCAGTCGATAAGCTCGAAAGCTCCCGGAATGGGTTCTGCTTTACCTGCGCCTTCCATTTCGAGGTCGCAGAGCTCTTTCATAAATGATGCCTGATTTTCGGGAGAAAGTGTTGAAGCATCTTCAAGCAGCATAGCCCGACGTCCCCCGTAATAACGTTCCCTTAATCCGGAGAAATCAAGCTTGGTGTCTGCTATTACACCATCCCAGTCAAGGATAAAACCTCTTGAGCCTGAGGGGTGCCAAAATGGTGGTTTGATGTTCATGACTTTGCTCCTTACTGTTGTTTTCAAAGATGCCAAAAATACCCCGCAAGAGCCGTGTACGGAAGGTCTTGACCCGCTCCTGAAAGAGGATTAGAACTCCACCCGCAAAGCTTGGTCAACCGACGAGGTCTCCGCCGCTAACGGGAAAAAAGTTCAGCCGGGATTTATTGTTGGCTCAAGACACAACCCGTATTCCACGTACTCCGCAGGGTCGATTTTAGATTCTTACCCAATTATAGCTTTAAGAATAAAAAAAACAAGAGTACCAGTGTATACAGGCATCATCAGGCTTCTGGCACCAGTGATAAATCCCGCTTGTCATAGTATAATCATATTGCCGGGCTGACCGGCGTACCCTTCCGGAGGTGATAGTTAGTTGTTCAATATCGCGGTTCATGGACACTTCTACCAACCGCCGCGCGAAGATCCATGGCTGAACGCGGTGTTAAAGGATCCCACAGCAGCTCCTGCCCATGACTGGAACCAAAGAATAGCCAACGAATGCTACAAACCAAACTGTGCGGCAAAAATACTTGGATCAGACGGCCGGATCATATCGGTCATAAACAATTATTCTCACCTGAGCTTTAACTTTGGCCCTACCCTTCATAGATGGATCGAGAAAGAAGATCCCGCACTTGACCTGACCCTTATAGAATCAGGAAAAAAAGCAATATCCCAGTGTTACAGCCATATGATCATGCCCCTTGCTTCCGCAGAGGACAAAAAGACCCAGACCATATGGGGCATAAAAGACTTTGAATATAGGTTCAAAAGAAAGCCTAAAGGGATGTGGCTTCCGGAGACAGCCGTTGACATTTCAACCCTCGAAGTCCTGAGTGAAAACGGGATAGCTTTTACTATCCTTGCTCCAAGACAGTGCGGCGCTGTAAATATGGATGGCAAATGGAAAGAGACACCTGAAGGGAACGGCCTTGATGTTACGCTGCCATACCTCTGCAGGCTCCCTTCAGGAAGGGCGATAACTATAGTCTTTTATCATGGGGAACTTGCGCATGACATAGCTTTCGGCGGGCTCCTGGAAAACGGAGACAGATTCCGGGATGCGCTTGTAGGCGCTGTAAAGATCCGAGCTGCAGACAGGCTTCTCGTAGTTGCGACAGACGGTGAGACATACGGCCATCACCATAAGTTTGGAGAGATGGCGCTGGCCCGTCTTTTTGAAAGGTTTGACCAGGACTCTGAAATCTCACTTCCTGACATAGGGACCTTTCTTGAAAACCATCCGGCCAAATATGAGTGCCGCATAAGAGAAAACTCATCATGGTCCTGCGTACACGGGATCGAGCGCTGGAGAAGCAACTGCGGGTGCAGCACGGGCGGGAAACCAGGCTGGAACCAGTCGTGGAGAGCTCCGTTAAGGGAAGCGTTCGACAAGCTGGCGGGCAAGATCGACGAGGCATTTTACGAAACAGTCTCGCCCTATTTCGATCCATGGGATCTGAGAAACATATCGATCGAACACTACCGTTTGGCGAAGGCAGACAGAAAAAAAGAGTATGAAGATGGAATGGAATTCCTTTCAAAATACCTGGGCGGGATAGGTGAAAAAGAGGGGGCCTCGATGCTCGCGATGCTTGAGGCAGAGCGGATGCGGATGTTCATGTTCACTTCGTGCGGATGGTTTTTTAACGATATCTCAGGCGTGGAAACAAAACAGGTCATCTCTTTCGCTGTAAGAGCAGCAGAGCTTGCCGGCAACGTGATAGAAAAAGACTTCATAACTGACCTCCTGACCGATCTGCGAAAAGCCAGGGGCAACGATAAAAAATATACCAATGCAAGGATACTGGCTGAGCGGGATATAATTTCGAAGATACCTGCGGGCAGAAACGGGAAACAGACTAACGGAGCGCTGAGATCTACAGGCTCTGCATTAATTTCCGAGGCAGAAGGCAACCAATTTGGAGGAGAAAATATGACAGACATGAATTATGGCGGAAATCTTGCCCAATCGATCCTATCTACACTTGAAAGAGATCCTGCATTCAGGAATGTTGCCTATTTTTCGATGGAGATAGGACTTACTCCGGAGATCCCGACCTATTCAGGCGGTCTGGGAATATTGGCCGGAGACATACTTAAGAGTGGGGCAGATCTTGGAGTGCCTATGGTCGGAATTACACTCCTCTACAAAAAAGGCTATTTTGCACAGAAAATAAACGAACAGGGAAGACAAACAGAAAGACCTGTGGAATGGGACCCGACAGAGCTTCTTACGCAGCTGCCCAACAGGGTCTCAGTCGTCATGAACGGCAGAAGCGTCTCGGTAGGAGTCTGGTCCTACACGATAATCGGATATTCAGGCCATCCGATCCCGATCCTCTTCCTTGATACTGACCTCCCCGAAAACACGCCTGAGGACAGGGCGCTGACTGATGAGCTCTATGGGGGCGACAACAGATACAGGCTGTGCCAGGAACTTATACTGGGGATAGGCGGACTGAGGATACTTCGTGACCTGGGATACCGAAATGTAAAGACCTTCCACCTTAACGAGGGACATGCCGGCTTTATCACTCTTGAACTATTGAGGGAGCAGGGCTACCCCGACCTCCAGAAAGTACGCAACCAGGTCGTCTTCACAACGCATACCCCCGTCGAAGCAGGCCATGACTTCTTCTCTTATGACCTGATAAATGCGGTCATTGAGAGCACCTTCATTGAAAAGCTTAAGAACACCATAGGCGGAAGCGGACTCTCGATGACAGACCTTGCGCTTAAGTTCAGCAGGTATGTCAACGGAGTATCCAAGAAACATGCAGAGGTCAGCAGGGCCATGTTCAACTCTGATTCCATCGACTGGGTAACTAACGGTGTCCACTCCACCACATGGACATGTGAATCATTCGCGGCATTGTATGACAAATACATCCGTGGCTGGCGTTCAAACACCAGCAGGCTGATGCAGGCAATACAGATCCCGAACGAAGAGATCTGGGAGGCTCACCAGACTGCAAAGCTCAAGCTCCTGGATATGGTATATGAGGAGACCGGGCAGAAACTGGATCCTGAAATCCTTACGATAGGGTTTGCAAGAAGGGCTGCAACCTATAAAAGAGCTGACCTCGTCTTTACTGACATAAAAAGGCTTCTGGAGATCGGGGACGGCAGGATACAGTTCATATTCTCGGGAAAGGCTCATCCCCACGATGAACCCGGAAAGGACATCCTTCAGAAAATATTCAACATATCGAAGGAACTGGGGAAAACAATGCCCGTGGTCTTCATCGAAAATTACAACATCGCTCCTGCAAAGCTGATAACGTCAGGAGTGGACCTCTGGCTCAACACACCGGTAAGGCCGAGAGAGGCCTCCGGTACAAGCGGAATGAAATGCGTACACAACGGAATAATGAACTTCTCGGTCCTGGACGGATGGTGGATCGAGGGCTGCCTTGAAGGTCATACGGGCTGGGCCATAGGACCAGAACCGGGTCCCGATGACATGAAAGGCTACAATGAAGCAGAGGACGCGGATGATCTCTACAGGAAACTTCAGAATAAGATCCTGCCCCTCTATTACAACAACAGACCAAGGTGGATAAGGATGATGAAGCTGGCTATTTCGATAAACGCGAGTTACTTCAACACACACAGGGTAGTCAGGGAATATTGCGAGAAAGCTTACGGAACTGTTTTCAGGGGCCTTTAAAAAATGATAGCCTATAAACATTTTACGCTCAAGGTGCTCCACATTGCTCCCGAGTGTTCTCCGCTCGCAAAAAAAGGCGGGCTTGGGGATGTTGTCGGTACGCTTCCGAAAGCCCTAAAAAAACAGAGCATTGACGCAAGGGTCTTGATGCCGGCGTGGCCCGGCGTACTCGAGAAGGCCGAAGAGGTGGGAACTCTCAACAGAGTGCCGCTCGGAGAGATCAGCGTCGCACTGAACTGGCGTGCCTATACTGCCTCAGTCCTTGAGGCTGAGGTCAACGGACTTCATATATATCTGCTCGACCAGCCTGAACTCTTTTCCGACCCGTGCATTTACCCCGAAAAACTGGATGCTGAGACTGTGCTTCCATTTATGTTCCTTTCTTTTGCTCCTTTCGAGCTCCTGAGGCTGACCGGGTGGAAACCGCAGTTCCTGCATGCCCACGACTGGCCGACTGCCCCTGTATCCGCAGCTTTGAAATGGCACAGGTATTATTCATACTTCAACGGAGATTACGATACAGTCTTCACCATACACAACCTTGCATTCCAGGGAATAATCGACCATTCTGTCCTTGACGGCTGGGGATTCAGCCAGAAGGCATATTCCAACCTTGATATGGACAGCATGGAGTTCTTTGGTCAGCTGAACATGATGAAGGGCGCCATCACAACCTCCGAAGCATTCACAACAGTAAGCCCTAACTACTCCTGGGACATCCAGACTCCCAACGGCGGCCTTGGCCTTGACGGTGTAATAGTCGCCCACAGGAACAAGCTGCGCGGAATAATCAACGGGATAGACTACGACATATGGAACCCTGAAACAGACAGCCTTCTCCCTGCCAACTACAGTCTGAAGGACATGACGGGAAAGGAAGAGTGCCGAAAAGCCCTCTTAAAAGAATGCGGCTGGAAGGAAGACAATAGGCCCATTTTCATATTTGTCGGAAGGCTGACGGAGCAAAAAGGGATAGACATAATGCTTGAAGCGGTCAAACCCTTTCTGGCAAAAAAGGCCAGATGCGTGATAGTCGGATCCGGCAACGATCTTTACACCAGAAGGATAAATGAGTTTCAAAAAGAAAACCCCGGCTCGGTGCACGCTATCCTCGAGTTCAACGAGAGCAAGGCGCATCTTACATACGCCGGAGGAGATATACTGCTGATGCCATCCCTATTCGAACCATGCGGCCTTTCTCAGCTGATAGCTTTTACCTACGGCACGATCCCTGTTGCGAGGGCAACAGGAGGGCTTGCCGATACTATCATAGACGCTGACGGATCACCTGACGGAACCGGCTTTCTATTCAAGGAATTCACTTCAGAGGAACTAGAAAAAGCCATCGAAAGGGCTATCACAGCTAAAAAAGATAATGCAAGATGGGAGAATATAATCAAAAACGCGATGAATTCCGATTTTTCATGGGATAATTCGGCAAAGGCCTACGCGGAACTCTACAGGGACATACTGACATCAGACTGATCTTTTACACAAATGCAACGTTGGTGAGACGAACTTTTTATAAAACCGAAATATAATAAATGAATGATTGTAACCATTATAAAAAACCATATCGTTTGTTTTTTTATAGGCTATAATTGTTTTGTAGTATCAGTGCTTCATATGTGATCCTTAACACTGCGTGATCTAAAAATGACTGACTTTTGTCCCCAAAATGGCAAGGCATCGTTAAAAAGATTTTTAAGGAGGGGTTAAGATGATCCATGGCAAGTACGGTCGTGTCCTGGGCATGGTACTGGCGGGGGGTAAGGGCGAACGACTGATGCCGCTTACAAAATACAGAGCTAAGCCTGCTGTCCCTTTCGCAGCAAAGTACAGGATCATAGATTTCGCGCTTTCCAACATGGTCAACAGCGGCCTTTTTTCAATTTATTGCATGATACAATTCAAAAGCCAGTCACTCCATGAACATATAGGAAAGGGATGGCAGTTTGGAAGTGCCCTCCGCGGCCGTGACTTTTTCGTCAATGTCGTACCTGCACAAATGTGGGATGGAGAACGCTGGTACGAGGGAACGGCTGATGCCATATTCCAGAACCTTCATCTGGTTACCCTTTTCAATGCAGACAGGATATGCATTTTTGCGGCTGACCATGTCTACAAGATGGACATCGAACAGATGCTCCAGTACCACATGGAAAACAAAGCGGATGTCACTGTTTCCGCATACGTTGTGCCATCTTCTGAAGCGAACCAGTTCGGGTGCATAGCAACAGATGAGACAGGACGGATAATCGACTTCGTAGAAAAACCGGACGTACCTCCTGAGATCCCGGGAAGGCCCGGCTTCAGTTTCGTTTCAATGGGAAACTACATTTTTGAACGGGAGACACTGGAAGAATCTGTACTTTCAGACAACGAGATCAAAGAGAGCTCACACGATTTCGGCAGGGATATAATCCCCTCCTTATACAAAAACCAGAAAGTAATGGCCTATGATTTCTCCACCAACGTGCTGCCCGGAGGAGACAGGCCTTACTGGAAAGACGTGGGAAGCATAAAAGCCTATTGGGAAGCTCAGATGGACCTTCTCAAGCACCCCTCTGAGCTGAGCCTTTTCAACCAGCAGTGGCCGATAAGGACAGTATCTTATTCCGATCCTCCGGGATTCACCTATCCCGCAGCAGACCACTCCTGTTCGGTCGACGGGTGCCTAAGGGCGGAAGCCAGCCGTGTTCTGGGAGCATATGTCAGGAAGAGCGTCCTTTCCAGGAATTGCGTGATCAAGCCCGGAGCTGTCGTTGAAGAATCAATAATCGGCCAGAACGTTGAGGTCGGAGAGAACTGCAGGCTCCGCAGGGTCATAGTTGATGCGCACAACATTATCCCGCCGGGAACCTCTATCGGCTTCGATCCTGTCGAGGACGCAAAGAATTATCATCTGGACCCAAGTTCGGGTGTGGTAGTTCTGGGCATGCCCAAAATACAGCTGAGAAAAAAACTCATAATACCCGGAAGCTATGAACAGCTCTTCCGTTCGCCCGATGAGACAGGTTTCTAGTTCGGTCCTGGGCTCCTCCGACGAGAGGGGATCGGATCGCAGGATTATACAGAAAGCTCTAGAAAAGGCAGTAGACGAGGGAAAACGGGTTACAAAAACCGGCAGAGTAGCAACATACATTCCCGAACTGTCCAAAGCCGACCCCGAACACGTGGGGGTATGCATAAAGACAGTAACGGGAGAGACTTATTCTGCAGGGGACTGGCATGAACCGTTCACGATGCAGAGCATATCTAAGACGATATCTCTGACACTGGCCCTGCAGACAGCCGGGTATGACAAGGTTTTCAGCAAAGTCGGACTTGAACCGACCGGCGATTCTTTCAATTCAATAGTGAAACTTGAGACCAGAACGGCTCACCCGCTGAACCCCATGATAAACGCCGGCGCGATAGCTACAGCCAGCTGCATACCGGGAGAAGACCCCTTCGAACTTTATCTGGATCTTGCAAGAAAAGTCTGTCTCAACAAAAGTCTCTCTATAAACCTCGAAGTATACCTCTCAGAAAAACGCGCCGGGATGAGAAACCGCTCTATGGCATACTGGATGAAGAGCGAGAACATAATTGAAGGAGATCCCGAAGATGCGCTCGACCTCTATTTCAGGATGTGCTCCGTCAACGTAACTGCCGAAGACCTCGCAAACTGGGGAATGGTACTCGCAAACGACGGTGTCGACCCTATAAGCGGAGAGAGACTCGCTGAAAGCTGGATAGTCAGGATCGTTAAAACATTCATGGTCACCTGCGGTATGTACGATGGTTCCGGTGAATTTGCGATCAAAGCAGGGATACCATCAAAAAGCGGAGTAGGGGGAGGCATCCTTTCCGTCGTAGAAGGCAGGATGGGGATTGGAGTTTTCAACCCCTCACTTGACTTTAAGGGAAACAGCGTAGGAGGCATGCACCTCTTAGAGCATCTTTCAAAAAGCCTGGGCCTGCACTACTTTGCCGGCAAGCAACTGTAAATGCGGGCTAGCAATAGGCAAGACAGCGGGGAAGAGTCCCCCGCGGGAGTCTGTTGGGAATCAATGGGGTAAGGCAGAGAAGTGCGTCTCAATACTCGACGCACTTCTCTTTAGTATCTGAGACCGAATTCACCGCAGCGTCAACGCTGCAATTCCCCGCAGAAGCCTCTCGCGACCGTCTTTCCAACTGATTCCCAACAGATTTGCAATCGATTTCCAACTGACTCCCGCGGAAGCTTCTCCGCCATATCTTAAGCATTTTATGTATTGACAACATAGACAATAAATAGTAATCTTCACTAGCTTGGTAGGGATGGTGAGGATTATGGCAATTTCACAAAAGTGTCAATACGCTCTTAGAGCTATATACGAGCTCGCGCTACATCAGGATGAGGGTCCCTGCAAGATAGGGGCCATTGCCGAAGCGCAGTCTATACCGGTACGTTTCCTTGAAAACATCCTCAACAGCCTCAAAGGCGCGGACATTGTCGATTCCGCGAGAGGCAAAGAGGGCGGATATTATCTTCTTAAGCCTGCCGACAAAATTACAGTCGGAGAGGTGATAAGGTTCGTCCAGGGGCCCCTCGGACCCGTTGAATGCACGAGCCGCGTGGATGATGACTGCGATTTTTACAGCGACTGCGTCTTCAGACCACTTTGGGACAAGGCAAGGGCAGCACTTGAAAGCGTTTATGACGGAACAACGTTCCAGGATCTCGTCGATCAGTCAGCGAATATTTGCAGGATACCTCAGTGTAGCTGCAATAAAAAGAAGATAGAATCTAAATCTAATTAAGAGGTGACTTGTTATGACACCGCGTAAAGTTTATCTGGACAACTCAGCAACAACTCAGGTAGATAAGAGAGTGCTCGAAGCAATGCTTCCCTATTTCTCGGAAGATTACGGAAACCCGAACAGTCTCCATGCCTGGGGAAGACAAGCACGGGCTGGAGTGGACAAAGCCCGCGCACAGGTGGCAGAGCTTATCGGAGCGCAGCCGAAGGACATAATCTTTACCGGAGGCGGGAGCGAAGCCGACAACCTGGCCATCAAGGGAGCGGCATGGGCCCTGAAGGATAAAGGAAAACACATAATCACCAGCTCGATCGAGCATCACGCTCTTCTGGACACAGTTAAATGGCTCGGGAAGAACGGATTTGACTACACTATCCTTCCCGTTGACGAGACGGGAATGGTAGATCCCAAGGAACTGGAAGCGGCTATCAGGCCCGATACGATACTTGCCTCGATTATGTTCGCAAACAATGAGATAGGGACTATCGAACCCGTAGCCGAACTTGGCGAGGTCTGCCGCAAACATGGAGTGCTTTTCCATACAGACGGAGTACAGGCCACGGGGCACATAAAAATCGACGTCAAGGATCTTCCGATAGACATGATGACCATGGCTGCCCACAAGATGTACGGTCCCAAAGGAGTAGGCGCCCTCTATGTCAGAAAAGGCATCAAGCTTATCCCGGTGATACACGGAGGCGGCCAGGAGTTTGGAGTTCGTTCCGGGACGGAAAACACACCGGGACTCGTAGGCTTCGGAATGGCGGCGGAACTAGCTGCAAACCGTCTGGCAAGCGGCGAGATCAACAACGAGATGCGTCTGCGTGACAAACTGATCGACGGCCTAATGGAAAGGATACCGGAGATCACACTGACAGGGCACAGGACAAAGAGGCTGCCATACCACGCCAGCATCTGCGTCAAGTATGTCGAGGGCGAGGGTATGCTCCTCCTTATGGACGCAGCAGGTATAGGGGTATCAAGCGGATCGGCCTGCACCTCGGGAAGCCTGGAACCAAGCTATGTCCTGCTTTCACTTGGACTTGACCACCCGACGGCGCACGGCTCTGTAAGGATGACGCTGAGCAAAGATACGAGCGATGAGGACATCGATTATGTTCTGGAGAAATTCCCGCCAATCGTAGAAAAGCTGCGTTCTATGTCGCCTTTCTACAAGAAAAACCAATAAATATTGAATATCCCTGACTAAGGAGATGTTAGATCATGTACACCGAAAAAGTAGTAGATTACTTTATGAATCCCAGAAACGCAGGCAAGATGGATGACGCTAACGCGATAGGTGAAGTAGGAAATCCGAGATGCGGAGACGTGATGAAAATATATCTTAAGATCAACGACCAGGAGGTCATTGAAGATATAAAGTTCGAAACCTTCGGTTGCGCGGCAGCCATAGCGACAAGCTCGATGATAACCGAAATGGTAAAGGGCAAGACGATCACAGAAGCGCTGAAGATAAACAACAAAGACGTAGCGGAGGCCCTCGGAGGTCTGCCCCCTGCCAAGTTGCACTGTTCACTCCTTGCACAGGAGGGGATCGAAGCAGCCGTTGCAGATTACTTCATCCGTAAGACCGGCAAGGCTCCAGAGGGATTCAAAACCAACACGACCTGCACAGCCTGTGGAGGTTCATGCGGAGAAAGCGCCGGACATGACCACGAAGAGGAAGAAGAAACATTTGTGAGCGAGGACCATCGTGCTGCAGAATAAAAATGAGCCAGGAAAGATAATAGCGGTCTGCACATCCCCTGAAAAAGGGATGATAAAGCATGACGTGAGAGAAGGTCTCCTTCTTGAGGAACTGGGAATAGAGGGAGATGCACACGCCGGATTCATGCACCGCCAGGTGAGCCTGATCGCTGTCGAAGACATAAGGACCATGATGGAAAAGCTCCCGGACCTTGTACCCGGAAGCTTCGCAGAGAACCTGACGACTGAGGGATTCGACCTTTCTGCCCTAAAGATAGGCGACAGGCTCAAAGTCGGGGAAACGATCCTCGAGGTCTCGCAGATAGGCAAGGAATGCCATACGAAATGCGAGGTCTTCAGAAAGACCGGCGACTGCATAATGCCCAAAAAGGGAATTTTCACCCGTGTCATCAAGGGCGGAAAAGTAAAGACAGGAGATACTGTCCGGTTCGATAATTAGATCATTCGGCCTGACCTCAGGCAGCCGGGCGCTATATGCGCCTGCTGCCTTTTTTTATAAGGAAGGCGTCACGGAGGAGATAAAATGAGCGGTACTGAACACAAAAAAGAACATGACAAGAATGCCGAACAACATGAACACGAATGCTCATGCTGCTCATGCTCCGCAAATGAAAATATTTTCTGCGAATGCGAAGACGATGAGAACGAAGAAAAGGCTGTTTTTGCCAGGGAGATAAAATTACTCTCGGCAGCAGCAATAGTATTCGTCATGCTGCTCGTCACAGAAGAATTCTATTCCGGTTCAGTCAACGGAGTCCTGCTGGGTTCGGCTTTCATCGCCCTATACCTGGTCTGCGGCATGCCTGTACTGAGATCGGCACTCCGTGCGATATCGAGGTTTGATATTTTCAACGAGTTTACCCTTATGGGAGCGGCCACGCTCTCCGCCGTAGCGATAGGGGAGATGTCGGAAGCTGTCGGTGTCATGCTCTTTTACAGGTTGGGAGAGGCTTTCCAGGAGAGGGCTTCCTCCGGATCCAGGCGTTCGATAAAAGCCCTGCTGGCGACCAAACCCCTATCAGCAAGGGTAATAAAAGATGGTGAACCGATCGATGTAGACCCGAAAGAGATAGTAAAGGGGGACATCATTCAGGTCATGCCCGGTGAGATGATACCCATCGACGGCATCATAAGATCCGGAGCCTCGGATATCGATTCATCTTCTATGACCGGTGAATCGGTCCCCGTCCATGCCATCCAGGGAGATCCGGTACACGGAGGCACTCTTGCCCTTGACGGACTCATCACAATAGAGGCAGCAGGTCCCTTTGAAGATTCCACCATCGCAAGGATGCTTGAGATGGTACAGAACGCGGCAGCACGGAAATCACCCACTGAAAGGTTTATCACAAGATTTGCAAAATGGTATACTCCCGCTGTTTTCGCCATGGCCTCTATGGTGGCATTCATCCCGCCGCTTACCGGCAACGGGGACCTTAGGGAATGGTTTTACAGGGGACTGGTACTGCTGGTCATATCCTGCCCCTGCGCACTTGTAATATCGATACCTCTTGGATATTTCGGGGGTATCGGAAGCGCTTCTAAAAGAGGGATACTCGTAAAGGGAGCCAATGTCTTTGATGCTCTGAGCAAGGTGACGACTGCAATATTCGACAAGACAGGGACCCTTACATACGGCCGTTTCAAGGTCACAAAAGTTGTCCCGTTTGGAGAGGTCAGCAGGGAAGATCTTCTGAAAACCGCTGCAGCAGTCGAGATGGGATCTACTCACCCTGTGGCGGCATCGATAATTGAAGCTGCGGGGGAGACGGAGATCGACAATGAGGCTCTCATCACACAATCCTCCGGAAAAGGGATGATCCTTACAAAGGGGGATTCTGTCACAGCAGCAGGAAACGCAGCCCTTATGAGAGATTTCGGCATCACACCGGAGGAAGTCTCCACTCACGGAACTATAGTCCATGTCATGAAAGACAATCTGTATATGGGATACATAGTCCTTCAGGACAGCCTCAGAAAAGAATCGGGAAGGGCAATAAGAGAGCTGCGCGAGCAGGGGATAAAAGAGGTCTATATGCTTACAGGAGACCGTGAAAGCGTAGCCAGGCTGATTTCAGATGAACTCGGCCTCGACGGGTATCGTTCCGAACTTATGCCTGAGGATAAAGTTGAAGCATTGAAGGAGATATGCAAAGGAGAGACTGAAAAGACGCTCTATGTAGGCGACGGCATAAACGACGGCCCTGTTCTTGTGACCTCGGAGACGGGCATAGCCATGGGAGGGTTCGGCTCGCAGGTCGCAGTTGAAGTTGCAGATGCGGTCATTCTTGACGACTCCCCTCTTAAGGTTGTTGAACTTCTCCGTATAGCGAGAAAGACACGTACTATCGTCTGGCAGAATGTCTTCATGGCTCTGGGCGTAAAAGGCATATTCCTTATCGGGGGCGCGGCGGGGATAGCCGGCCTCTGGGAAGCGGTCTTCGCCGATGTCGGCGTCGCCCTGCTTGCGATCCTCAATGCGACAAGGGCATCAAGAGCATAACTTCTTTACCTCCAACAATACCCGAAGGCATAAAAATCAAGCCGGCCCACTATTTGAAAGCGGGGCCGGCCTTTTATTCCATCTTTATCAGTGATCAGGGTTTTGTCTCACAGGAACATATCGAGCAGTCGCGGAAGAGACATCCTCCGTCAAGGTTGGAAACATCAAAACCTTCCTGCTTCATGAGGCACGCGGCGTAGTAGCCCTCTTTTCCGTTTCTGCAGTGGACATATACAGGCTTGTTTCTGTCCAGCTGGCTGAGCTTTCCGCGAAGTTCCTCAAGAGGTATGCGACGGAAGCCGTCTATTCTTACTTCAGAGACAGAGATGTCATCGTCTCCCCTGACATCTATGAATATGGCCTCTTCTTCGGCAGGCATTCCTTCGATCGAGTTCCATTCGACCTTTTCAAGTTTTCCGGACAGAACGTTTTCAATGACGAACCCGACCATGTTTACCGCGTCCTTAGGGGTCCCGAAAGGAGGCGAGTATGCCAGCTCAAGCTCTGTGAGGTCATAAGCCGTCGCACCCATGCGGATGGAGGCGGCCAGTACGTCGCAGCGTTTGTCTACTCCCGTGCGACCGACTATCTGAGCACCGAGGATCCTTCCTGTCGGCACCTCGAAGACGACCTTCATCGCCATTTCCTCTCCGCCGGGGTAATAGCCGGCATGGGGATGATGGTAGACCAGCACCTTGTCAAAATCAAGGCCGTTCCTCTGTGCCTCTTTTTCACTCAGCCCCGTAAAAGCAACTGTCATATCGAATATCTTCAGTATCCCAGTGCCCTGTATCCCGCCGTACCTGCTCTTTATTCCGGCAATGTTGTCTGCGGCAATGCGCCCCTGCTTGTTGGCGGGACCTGCAAGAGCTACCGAAGCAGGCTTTCCCGTGATGAAGTTTTTCACCTCTGTCACATCGCCGACTGCATAAATATCCGGATCCGAGGTCATCATACGGTCATCGACCTTTATGAAACCGCGCTCGTTGATATCGAGTCCTGCTTCTTTGGCAAGCTCGCTCTGAGGCTTCGCACCGACTGACATCAAGACCATATCCGTCCCGACCCCGCTCTCCCGAAGCCTGACCGTAAGGCCGTCACCGTTCTTCTCTATGGCAGTGACTCCATCATTTAGGATGACCTCTATCCCTTTTTCCGTGACATATTTATTGACAAGGACAGCCATGTCTGAGTCCAAAGGCGCGATAAGGTGATCGCTCAGCTCTACTATGGTTATCTTCTGGCCGGACTCAGCCAGATTTTCGGCAACTTCGAGCCCGATGGCGCCTCCGCCCACTATCACTACGTTTTTCACTTTTTTATCGCTGATAAACTCTTTTATCTTCACAGCATCGGGAATGTTCCAAAGGGTAAAAACCCCCTCTGAATCTATACCCGGGATGTTTGGACGGAAGGGGAAAGACCCTGTTGAAATGATCAGTTTGTCATAGCTTTCTGTGTACTTTTTCCCGGTTACGAGGTCTTCGGCTTCTACTTTTTTATTCTCCGTGTCTATAGAAGTAACTCTGTTATTCACTCTTGCGTCAATATTATTCTTCCTGACAAACTGCTCAGGAGTCCTCACTATCAGCTTGTTGACGTCATCGACTATCCTTCCGCCGAGGAAGTACGGCAGGCCGCAGGCAGCAAATGAGACGTAAGGGCCCTTCTCAAACATTATTATCTCAGCCTTCTCGTCAAGCCTGCGCAGCCTCGCCGCTGCAGTAGCTCCTCCTGCGACTCCGCCTATTACCAGCACCTTCATTTTTGCTGCCCCCTTTTTGTTCTGTCGGATGTTTTTCATAATAAAATATATAGCATAGCAATATATTAACATCATTCCTATGCCCGCTGTACATAGATGATCATATAACGGATAATCAGTAAAAGCTGCAAATAATTCTTATGCAAAGGGGATGGACTGTATGCTGTTCATATGTTTACCGACTTGAGAGACCTGCAAAAAAGCCAAGGAATGGCTTGACAAAAACAAGATCAAATACAGGGAGCGCGACATAAAGATCGACAACCCCACCTCAGAGGAAATAACAAAATGGCACAAAATGAGCGGGGCTGACCTGAAAAAATTTTTCAACACAAGCGGACAGGTCTACAAAAGCCTTGAACTTAAGGATAAGCTGCCGGATATGACCGAATGTGAGCAGATAAAGCTGCTTGCCACCGATGGGATGCTTGTCAAAAGGCCCCTTATCGTAGGAGATGATTTTGTCATCACCGGCTTCAGAGAGGAAGAATGGGAAGAAAAACTTATTTGATGATCATTTGAATTATGAGGCAATGATCTCCAATATCAGATAACGCTTCAGAACTTACGGAAAGCTCTATCTGTGCTGCCTGTTGATTTCAAAAGCCCCGAAATAAGGGGAGCTGTCAGCTCCCCTTATTTTTTGTCCATTCAGTGAATATGCCCCTTGACTCTTTTTGCCTCAGGCATGAAAATTACACTTCTACCAATTTTACGGTAAAGTGATAAATCTGCATGCTGAGTAACTTATAGGAGGGCCTGAAAATGGAAAAAGAGATAAGGAAAAAAATACTCGGGATACTTGAAAAGGATGCCAGGCTGAACGCTAAGGACATCGCCTCAATGCTGGGATGCGACGCTGGCGAGACAGCCGCCGAAATAAATGCGATGGAAAAGGAAAATATCATCTGCGGATACCATGCCTTTATAAACTGGGACAAGACTGACGACGAAAAGATCTCCGCTCTTATCGAGCTGAAAGTCACACCCCAGAGAGGCAACGGCTTCGACAAGATCGCGGAAAAGATCTATCAGTTCCCGGAGGTAGAGTCTCTTTACCTCATGTCGGGAGGATATGATTTCACAGTGATACTGAAAAAAGCGACCATGAAGGAGATCGCTTTCTTCGTTTCCTCAAAACTCGCGGTAATAGATGAGGTGCAGAACACTGCCACACACATAGTGCTTGTAAGGTATAAGGACCACGGCACTTCGTTCATAGAACCCCACAAAGATCTGAGGATGGTCGTAACGCCGTGAGGGACTTCATCTGCGAAAAGATCAAAAAGATAAAGCCCTCAGGCATACGCAGGCTTTTTGACATAGCCAACGAGATTCCTGACGTAATATCCCTCGGGGTCGGCGAACCTGATTTCGACACTCCATGGCACGTCAGGGAGGAAGGTATGTACGCACTTCAGAAGGGGCGCACATTTTACACCTCCAATGCCGGGCTTCCCGAGCTCAGGGACGAGATATGCAAAAACGTCAAAAGAAAATACGGTCTTGATTACGACAGCAAAAACGAGGTGGTTGTGACGATCGGAGGAAGCGAGGCTATAGACATTGCCTTAAGGGCGCTTCTGGATCCGGGTGACGAGGTGGTCTACCCCGAACCTTGCTTCGTCTCATACCAGCCATGCATACTGCTTTCTGACGGAGTGCCCGTGCCGATACCGCTCAGCTCCGATACGGAGTTCCGCCTGACGCCTGACAAACTTGAAGCCGCGATAACCGGAAAGACCAAGGCTCTTCTTATGTCGTACCCAAGCAACCCTACAGGAGCCATAATGGAGCGGGAAGATCTTGAAAAGATCGCCGAAGTGGTACGCAGGCACGACCTTATAGTGATAACGGACGAGATATACAGCGAACTTTCCTATAGGGGAGCTCATGTAAGCATTGCAAATATGCCCGGCATGCAGGAACGAACGATACTCATCAACGGATTTTCCAAGGCCTACGCCATGACAGGTTGGCGTCTTGGTTATGCGCTTGCTCCGGCCCATATCATGGAATACATGCTGAAGATCCACCAGTTCGCCATAATGTCCGCCCCTACTGTCAGCCAGTATGCTGCTGTGGCAGCACTGAGGGACGGCGACAAAGACATCGAGATGATGAAGGCATCATACGACCAGAGAAGACGTTTCCTCATGGAGGCGTTCAGGGAGATGGGACTTCCCTGCTTTGAGCCGTACGGCGCTTTCTACGTCTTCCCCGACATTTCGGAGTTCAAAATGACCTCGGAAGATTTCTGTACGGCACTTCTAAAAGCGGAGAACGTTGCCGTTGTTCCCGGCTCGGCATTCGGCGAGTGCGGAGACAAACACGTCAGGATCTCTTACGCCTACTCTGTCGATACTCTGAAAGAAGCAATGAAAAGGATGGCTCGTTTTATTGAGGGGCTGAGGCAATAACCCTTTTGATATTAAAATCAGGGGGGCCGCGGACGTCAGTCTGCTGCTCCCCTTTTATTTAAATTTCACTAAGGTTTTGTCAGCTCAGTGCGGTTTTCGCGCCGCACTTCACAGAGTTGATGATCCCTTCGATCTGCTCATCGCTCATGTTTATGTTAAGCCCGGTCATTACCGCCCTGCAGAGGAGAGCTTCTGTCCCTGCCATGGTTTCGGGTGCATATGAGGGAGATTTTGTCCCAAATATGTCTTTTTCTCCCATCTCTTCAAGCGCCTTCCAGTGTTTTGCGTAGTGCCATGTGTTTTCCGATATTATGCTGAAACCGGTCCCAGCCTCCCCGGCCGCGCGCCTGAAACTCACAGCGGCCTCCGGTGAGGGCAGCATGAATATCAGATGGGAAGCCGTATCGCCTTCAACGTTGTGCAGCGGGCGGGCCTTTATCCCGGTCTCCTTGACTGCGTCCAGTATCTTTTTCTTTGTTGCCCTCAGCTTGTCCAGCGTAGCATCCATCTTGTCCAGGGCAATTACGCCCAGCGCACCCTGGAGCTCGCTCAGCCTGTAGTTGACTCCAAGACCAAACTTGCCCTCTTCGCCCCTGTCGTGCGCCTTGCTGTGGATATGTCCATGGTCATGGTAGCAGTCCATCCTGAAGAAGAGATCTTCATCGTCTGTTAAGACTATCCCTCCCTCTCCAACAGTGAGGGTCTTATTGGGATCAAAGCTCCAGGTCCCGCACTTGCCTATCGATCCGAGATACCTTCCTTTATACGTCCCTCCGACAACCTCGCAGGCATCTTCGATAACAGGAATGCTGTGTTTCCTTCCGATCTCCATGAATGGGTCAAGATCAGCTGCCCCTCCAAACATGTGCACGGGCATTATCGCTTTTGTCCTTTCGGTTATCAGCTTTTCTGCTGATAGAGGGTCAAGACTGAGCGTCTCATCTATCTCCCCGAGCACGGGGACTGCTCCGCATGCGACTATAGCCTCTATAGTCGCGATGAAGGTGAAAGGAGAAGTAATTACCTCATCTCCAGGATCCACTCCTATTCCTTTGAGGGCGACGATAAGCGCGGCAGTGCCGTTTGTAAGGGCAAGCGCATGCTTTGATCCCGTTATTTTTTCAGCCTTCGCTTCAAATTCTTCCACACGGTATATGCCGTTTCTCACAGAGTGAGAACCGTACCTGTGGATCATCTTTCTTTCAATGACATCAGTCAGTGCCTGAATTTCTTCCATTCCAAATATCTCGGTTCCTGCCATAATGATTCCTCCCCGGTCAGATCAGCCGTCTCTTTCTTAGTTTCCGGTCATTTCTCTATAGGCATTTCTTACAAACTCCGAAGTTGCCTCCGCCTGCCAGTTTTTTCCAAAACAGCTTTGCCACAGTTTTTCCATACCGAGAGCAGTCTTTGTCATCTTGTCTATGTCTTTTTCGCTTATTCCATAGTGTGAAGCATTGGGAAACGGTATCCCGTTCAATTCAAGGAATCTGATTGTATCCGCGTATCCGTCAGGGTAAATTTCCTCCATGGCCAGCATCGAAATCGTTACAGCAACACTGTGGGGCAAATGAGGAGAAGAATTGCTGAGTCCGTATGACAGAGCATGTGCAGCACCTACCCTTCCTTCAATGCTGCTGCTTCCCCCAAGCACTGAAGCCATCGCAGCTTTTATTGCAGTCCCTGTTTCATGCCTGTCCATTTTATGTGATAGCGCATCTCTTGCCAGCATCAGCCCCTTTGACGCATCAGTAAGTGCATCCTCTGAGCTGGTCCTGCTTTTTGTGATTTCGTAATGATGGTAATAGCAGTCCATAAGCGTAAAGAACCTGTTGACTTTTGTTGCGCCTGCTGAAAGCTGCGGGTCAATAAACGCAACAGCGGGCTCAACAAATTTATTGTTTATGCCAAGTTTTTTTTCAGGGCCTCTCAATACCGCTATGGGGGTTATTTCTGCACCTGTTCCGTTAAGCGTTGGAAGTACCCATATATCAAGTCCTTTATTCATTTCCATGTCATATCCCTGATATCCGGACGATGGTCCCGGATTTGCGGTACAGATGGCAGCTGCTTTCGTCAGATCCATTGTCGAACCGCCGCCCACCGCTACAGCCAGATCCGGAAAACTGGGATCTGACCTTATCAGTTCAGCCAGCCTGTCAACGTCTCCTGTCTTCGGTTCTGAGACTGACGCATCAAAAATGAAAACAGGGGCACGGTTGAACAGGGGACGAAAAACCTCCTGCTCAAGGAGAGCGCTGTCTAGGACAAAATATGGCCTCCTTGACTCGCATTCAAGTTTTTTTATCAGATCTCCGACTCCGTCATCTGAACAGATCACTGCAGTTGGAAAATTCGTTTTCCACCAGGGTGAGGAATTTACAAAAGCCTTTATATTTGTTGGAACACTTACCATTTTCAACTTCTCCTTTTATATTCTCCCGGCTGTCACGATCAAAACAGATCTTTTCTGCTTCGTTGAGCTGCGTGCGTATTTCCGACTCTTACTGAAACGTCACGGAAAGGTCTGGAAATTCGAGGGGTCTGAAAGGTGTTCCTCTATCTTCAGCAGGTCGTTGGGGGTATCTATCTCTATAGTGTCGCGTTCCGTTACGATGCACCTTATGGAATAGCCTCTTTCCAGTACCCTCAGCATCTCAAGGCTCTCTGTCTTCTCAAGCGGAGTCTGCTTCCACTTTGAAAACTCAAGCAGTAGATCACGCCTCCAGGCGTAGGGTCCGATGTGCTTGTACCATGTTCCTTCAGAACTCCGCCGGAAGGGTATCGGGGAACGGCTGAAGTAGAGTCCTTTACCATTCCTGTCAAAGACCATCTTAACAATGTCGGGAGATATTATCTCTTCATCCCGTTCGATCTTTTTTGCGAGAAGGGCAAGTGAGACATCCTGAGCAGAGCTTAGCACCTCAATTAGAGGGTCTATCATGTCGCTGCCGACAAGGGGATCATCCACCTGCACATTTATTACATATTCTGAGGGGATCCTCTCTGCGGCCCATGCTACACGGTCTCCACCGCTGGGAAGATCGGGGGGGGTCATCATTGCCTCTCCTCCGTTTTCACGGACAAGCGCAGCTATTCTTTCATCGTCTGTGGCGACGACTATCCTGTCTACATTTCTGCATCTGCTGACATTTGAAAGAACTCTTATGACAAGCGGTACCCCAGCTATCGGAATGAGGGGTTTTCCTGGAAGTCTTGTACTTGCAAATCTTGCGGGGATCACTGCAAGGGTCTTCATCCCTCTAACCTCCTTTTCAGACAGCTTATGCAGTGTATGGCCGAAAATATCGGCTTTCTCTGCTGTCATTTTTTGGTTAGAGGCCAAGAATAATCCTCTTTAATAAAATTGTCAAATACTTTTTTGCACAAAAAAAGCCGCGTATAAGCGGCCTCAGGATGGATATTTTTAAAAAAATAATGCAGGCCTTACTGTTCGAGCGTATAGATCGTCCACTTCAGAGAGGCTGCTTTTTTTGCCAGTTTGAGATCTCCTTTGAAATAAAGGCCTTTGAACTGCTTGTCCTCACCGGGAGCCAGCAAGATCTCCTCGATGAAGATATCACCGATCTCTTTCCTGTTATCTCCTACAAAGCTGCAGGCAGCTGAAAATTTGACAGGAGCTTCACCTTTGTTCACCAAGGTTATGTTTACTCCCTCTGATGTTACCTTGAGCCCACGGTACTCGACGGGAGCACCGTTGGGTATCTGCCCCTTTGAGCTGAAAACAGCAAAAGCCGGCATGGCAAAGATCAGTATCAGGATCATAGATATAGCTATTCTTTTCAATCCGGGCAACCCCGCTTCCTTTTCTGAATGTTTAAATTTTATCATATATGTCCCATTATCAGTTTCTTTACGAGTAGCCATATCAGCAAAAAAACCTGTATCCATTATAGGGAGTGTCGTATCATTAAAACAATAAGCGGCCCCCATAAAGGAAGCCGCCTTATATAAAGCCTGGCGGAGAGCAGAGGATTCGAACCCCTGGGGCTGTGACACCCAACTGATTTCAAGTCAGTCACCATAGACCACTCGGACAGCTCTCCGGACAACGTTAATATTATAGCGGCCTTTTCATTTCAGGCAAGTCTTTATGTGATCTTTTTTGGAGGTTGGCCATGTCAGAACTAAAAATGTCTTTTCGCGTAACAGGTATGACCTGTACTACCTGTTCGAAAATAGTTGAAAGAGCACTCTCGAAAGTCGAGGGGGTATCTTATGCTTCCGTCAATCTTGCGACAGAAAGCGTCTTTGTTGCAGCGGACGGGTCTGTCACATTTGAGATGCTTGAGAATGCTGTTGAAAAAAGCGGGTATAAGATACTTAAAGAGGCCCCCGCAGACATAGATGACATAAAATACCGCGAGGCCAGAAAAGACCTCTTCTTCATCCTTCTGATCGGCATCCCCATGTCGGTACTGATGTTCATGCATATGGCAATGGGTATCCACTACCACTGGTACGGGATAATGGAGATAGTTGCGGGAGGCATCGCCATATTCTGGGGCGGGCGCAAAACTCTCCGCGGGGCATGGATAGCAGTTGCACACGCCCACACTAACATGGATACGCTTATAGCTATCAGCGCCGTGGCCTCATGGGTGACAGCGCTCATGAATTATTCAGGTCTTGACATCCCTTCCTTCGGAACAATAGGAGTTATGATATTGATGCTCCACCTCACAGGCAGGTATATTGAGTCCCATCTGAGGGACAAGGCCGCAAAACAGGTGAAGGCGCTTATGACCCTTCAGCCGAGGGAAGCCCGTGTCGTCTCTGACGGCAAGACTCTCATGGTGCCAATTGAAGCGGTCAAACCTGACACGATGATCCAGGTCAACCCTGGTGAAAGGATCCCGCTTGACGGAATAGTTGAGGAAGGGCTTTCCGGAGTCGATGAATCCCTTTTGACAGGCGAATCCCAGCCTGCAGTCAAGGATGTTGGGTCTGACGTCACAGGGGGAGCTATGAATCTCTCAGGCGTCCTTCTGATCAGGACAACAAAAGTAGGTGAGGACACATTCCTCTCAAAAATGCTCGACCTGGTGAGGGAAGCCCAGGGGAGCAAGGTGCCCCTTCAGGATCTTGCAGACAGGATAACCATAAAATTCGTCCCGGCCGTGATTTCGCTGGCTGTCATAAGCGCTTTGACATGGTTTTTCTTTTTCAACAGCCTTTCTGTCTATGTTGCGCCGCTGGCAGCATATCTCCCATGGCCAACGGCATTCAGTTCGCCTGTATCCGCGGCCGCATATTCCTTCGTGGCAACTCTGGTAATAGCATGTCCGTGCGCACTTGGACTCGCGACTCCGCTTGCACTTGTAGTCAGCACCGGTGAGGCTTCAAAAAACGGTCTTCTGATAAGAAATGCGGAGGCCATCCAGACATTGCACGAAGTTGACCATGCCATCCTCGACAAGACAGGCACACTGACCGTAGGCGAACCGGAAGTGCTTGAATGGGAACTTGAAGATGAGGCGATCCCCTTCGCCTTCGCCCTGGAATCCAATTCAGGACACCCTGTAGCCAAATCTGTCGTCAGGGCCTTGGGTACACGTGAGTACGACAAACCGGAAAGCGTTGAAGAGATACCTGGAGAGGGCGTGACAGGAAAATGGGGAGATGTCGAATGGTTCGTGGGCAGACCTCTCAACAGATCAAAATGGACAGCCAGATCTGCTCTTGCACGATCTATAGTTGAAGTGAGAAAAAACGACATCCCTGTCGGCTTTTTTGCCATCTCTGATCCGATAAGAGAAGATTCAAAAGAGGCTGTCTCAGCCCTGGCGAAACTTGGCATAACCACGATGATGGCCACTGGAGACGGTATGGAGGCAGCACTGGAAATTGCCGAACAGGCAGGGATAAAGAACGTCAGATGGGAAGTCCGTCCCGAAGATAAACTCTCAATAGTTAGGGAGACCCAGAGCAAGGGCAAGAAAGTTCTTATGGCAGGAGACGGAATAAACGATGCCGCAGCTCTGAAGGGCGCCCATGTCGGTGTAGCGATGGGCGGAGGTATGGATCTCGCGGTCGACAGCGCAGACATAGTGATCCTGAAAGGCGGCATCTCAAAAATAGTTTCGGCTGTTAAAATATCTGATAAGACATGGCAGGTAATCCGCCAGAATCTTTTTGGTGCATTTTTCTATAACATCATTGCCATCCCGCTTGCAATGCTGGGGCTGCTCCATCCGCTCGTAGCAGAGCTGGCGATGGCAGCAAGTTCTATTACAGTTATTTTGAACTCTCTTCGCATCTCAGGTTCGGCAGACAAATAACAAGGAGGACATGAAAATGAAAAAATTTACACTCTTAATTCCGGAAATGATGTGCGGCCATTGTGAAAAACGCATCCGTGAAGCTGTTTCATCTCTTGGCGGAAACGTAATATCACTTGATCTGGAGACAAAGATCGTGGAAGCAGAAGCAGATGTTTCAGAAGAAGTACTTATCAAAGCCATTGATGATGCAGGGTATGAGGCACAAATAAATAATTAATATGGTAAAATGATTTCAGATAAGGGGGAATAAAAATGAAAAAGACCTTGATCTATGCCATTACAGCGCTATTGATACTGGTCTCAGCAGGTTCATCCTTCGCTCACCCCCCGAAAAATGCAAATGCAGTTTGGGACAAAGCGTCTGAGACCCTGACCGTAACAGCTGAGCACAGTGTCAACGATCCTGTTAAACATTACATCCTCACTCTTACAGTATTTGAGGGCAATAAGCAGCTGCTTCTGAAACAGTACGATAAACAGGGAGATCCGGGCGGGTTCAGTGACAGGGTTATTTTAAAGGGACTGAAATCTGGTTCACATGTAAGGGTCCAGCTTGTATGCAACATTATGGGCTCAACAGAATCTGAAATAACTATTCCCTAGTACATGAGGATTCCACAATAAAAAGCAAAAAAGAGAGGGAAGCCTTCCTGAGACCATGGGCTTCCCTCTTTAATATCCTTAACCAGTCAGTTCAGAGAAATAACGGATCAACTGTCGGTGATCTTTCCGTCAGGCCAGAAAAATTTAGTCGCCGGATCGCTGCCAGGCGCTACAGGAAATATCTTTTTGCCCTCCCAAAGTATCGAAGTACTGCCGGGTTTTCCTATCCTGACCCTAATCGGCAGGCCTGAGCTGACCTCATACTCCTTAAACTCACCGGGCTTCATAGTTCCTTCGAAGAGTATTTTCTCCCCCTGGCTTATCTTCGTCCATACATAGGCATTTTCAGCCGTCACCTTTACGGATCTGGGTCCGGCAGCCTGCTTCGTTACTCCGGCCTGCGTTTCCGGAGCTTTAGCGGCTTCAGCTGCCGGCTGAGGCTGTTTGCCGTCCATCCATGAGAGGTCTGTCTGCTCGTCTTTGCTGACAGTATCACCTGATACCGGGGGTACTGCTTGGTCTGCCGACAGCGGCGCTTCCGGCTGCTGCTCCCTGACTGTACCGGTCGTTCCTCCGTCTATAGGACTTGTTGCGGAAGTTTTAATGTCACCCCTGTACTGCCAGGTTATCCAGCCAGCAGCCCCAAGTGACAGAACTATCAAAAGATAGAGCCACAAAAAAGATCTCGGCTTGAATATCTTAGGAGAATCGCTGTAATTCGTTTCGTCCCCGGCAGGGATCGGCGGCTCTGCCGCTTTCTGCCTTTTGGTTATGACGTCGTAGCTTTTCCATATATCAGGAGCGCTGAGGTGATCACAGTACTGTCGTATGAAACTCCTGACATAAGGGCCCTTTGGCAGATGATCAAGATCTCCCTCTTCGATCGCAGCCAGGTAGTGTTTCTGTATTTTGGTCACATTGGAAACATCTGCTATTGAAAGTCCCTGGGCTTCCCTTATGCTCTTCAGGCGTGACCCGAGTTCCTTTATCTGTATCTGGGTCTTTTGTTCTTCATTATAAGTTTCTTTTTTTTCCAATCTGACGCCCCCTTTCTGCGTTGACGCGCATTTCCCTGATCACCGCTGTCGGATCCGGCTTGCTGAATATTGCGCTTCCTGCGACCAGTACGTCACACCCATGTCTCACGGCAAGTTCCGTGTTGTCAGGGCCGATCCCGCCATCCATCTGGATAAGATAGCCGCCTTCGTTTGCCCTGCGCCATTCCGCCAGAGCCGATACTTTCTTAAGAGTTTCGGGTATGAATGACTGTCCACCGTATCCCGGATTGACTGACATTACCAGGACAAGGTCGACCATGTGAAGGATAGGATATAGTATTTCAACGGGTGTTCCAGGGTTGATGGAAACGCCGCAGGGAACACCTTCGTGCCTTATGCTCTGGAGTACCCTATGTATGTGCGGGGTCGCTTCAGCGTGAACAGTCAGCACCGAAGGCTTCTCCGCAAGGAACATTCCTGTAAAGGCTTCCGGAGGTTCGACCATAATATGTACATCAATAAATTTGTCTGGGTATCTCTTTCTTAGGGCCTTTAAAAGAGAGGGTCCGTATGAAAGGTTCGGCACAAAATGTCCGTCCATGATATCGAGGTGGAGCCATTCGGCTTCCTTCTCGATTTTTTCGATATCCCTCTCCATATTGAGGACATCCGCGGAAAGCAGTGAGGGCGAAATGATCACGCTCCTGCCTTCCATCTCATTTATTATTTGAAACGATCCTGCCATACGAAGTCACCTCCCAGATAAATGGTAATCGTGGCCTGTCCGGCGTAAGGAACATTCATCGAGATATACTCGCTGCCATTTGCCATGACATCCTTAATGACCTTTGTTCCCGTGTCGTCTGTAAGCTCTATCTTCAGAGAGAGAGGTTTAGTCAGAGGCGGGACCTGGTATCTCAGTTTTGCCGTTTTCTGAGCGACTGCAGGAACAGGTTTTTCCGGCTGCGGGACTTTTACAGGCTCTGCCTCGTTTTTGACTTCCACTTTATTTGCTTCTTGTGACGGAACGGGGGCCGGGTTTTCAGGCAGCTTCGTCGGGATATCAGAAGGTTCGGTGTTTTTGATCACAACAGTCCTGACGGCAGCGGCCCTCTGAGTATCCTGGTCGTCAGCCGGGGGTGTTTCACTGGATGCCTCGCCCGGCTTTAAAGCTCTTGCTATCGTAAGATTTATCAGCGTTCCGGCAGGGACGTTAGCCCCGTTCTTGGGATTGGTCCTTAATACCGTACCTGCAGCGACCTCTGCTGAAGGCGTTTCTGTACTGCTTCCCACTGTGAGTCCTATCTGTTCGAGCACCTCGGCCGCCACATCAACTCCCTGGCCTTTGAGATCAGGGACGCTTACAAATGCACCTCCGCTGCTGCCGCCTGAACTGACAAGGAGGCTGACCATGCAGTTAGCCGCGACCTGCTGAGGTGCAGCTGGGTTTTGGGCAATTATCGATCCGGCGGGTTTAAGTTTATCTGTCACCCTGGTTATCTTGTCCACTTTAAAACCCGCTTCGCTTAGCCTTTTTACGCCTTCCTCAAACTTCAGGCCCCTTACATCCGGGACCGGGAGTATGGATCCGCCTTTGCTGACCCTGACGATGACCACTTTTCCCTTTGATACTTTCTCTCCTGCCGGGAGATTCTGAGAGATCACTGTGTCTGCCCTTTCAGGCGAATCGACCTGGTCGACTTTGGCAAGGAGTCCTTCCTTCTGAAGAGCTTCTACGGCATCTACTAGCTGCAGGCCTGCCATGTTTGGCACGGTGGCACTATTGTCCTCAATAAAAACTGTCTTTATCCCTAAATATGCACTGGCTATGATCACTATAAATGCTATTACCATACCCCAGCGATGAATTTTACCCATAAAAAACGCTCCCTTTCTCCTCTATTTGCGCTTTACAAGAAGCGCCAGATAGAAACCATCGATCCATGGAAGACCGGGCCAGATCAGAGTACCGTACGGTTTGCCCTTTGACATGAGCTTATGGCTTCTTTCAACGGGAACTTCGGTAAGTTCAGGGTGCTGAGCCATTACCGCAGCAACTACCTTCTCATTCTCTTCTCTGAACATGCTGCATGTGCTGTATGCCACAATGCCTCCCGGTGCAACGAGAGATACTGCTCTGTCAAGGAGTTTTTTTTGAAGATCCGCCGCATCTAAAACCATCTCGGGAGTTATCCTCCATTTGCTCTCCGGATGCCTTCCCCACGTACCGCTCCCGGTACATGGAGCATCCAGGAGTATCGCTTTAGGCTCTGTTTTAGGCTCAAGGCTGAGGGAATCTCCGCAGTAAAAACTGACTCTGTCCCCGGTGCACATTCTTATCATCTCGTACTCTGCGGACTTTATCCGGCCTTCAGATATGTCCCATGCCTCGATCTTTGCTTCCGGCATCATATCAGCAAGCTGACCTGTCTTAATGCCCCGTCCGCAACACATATCAAGCAGAGGCTCACCCTTCCAGCGTCTGGAAAATGCATCCGCAACAAACATTGATGACTCACTCTGAGGTGTTATCCTGCCCTCTGAAAATCCGGGGATCTCAAGCGGGTAAGGATTCGCCGGGGTGCGGACCGACCTCTCAAGAAAGGGGGATGACCAGGCTTTTTTCCCTGAAGCCCGGTACTCATGCAGCCATTCTTCCCTGTCTACTCCATGCGAAAGCCTGAGCGAAAGATATGTTCTCATTCCGCTTGACTTTACAAGGTGCTTTGCCTCCGATATAGACATGTCCTTGGACCACTGAGCAGCCGCCCACCCCGGGATACCCCAGTAAAGTGCCTGGTCCCTGAGTGCGCTGCTTTTTTTCAGCTCTGCCAGATATGGCTTGGCTTCATCTGCTACTGTATGCAGGACAGCATTGACAAGTCCTATATCGTGATCATCGCCTTTTGATTTTATTGCCTGTACAAGGCCGTTGATGAGAACAGGAAGTGCGAAATATTTAAGCTCCACTATCCCTGCTATTCCAATCATAAGAGCGTTATGGGTAAGTTGCGACATATCTTTTGTGTTGCGTCTGCAGTATTTCATGAGCAGATGCTTCCAGAGTCCCTGTCTTCTCAGCGAACAGTAAACGAGAGTCGCAGCAAGTACCCTGTCAGAAGGAGCAATATCCGTATATAACTTCCTGAGCGCTTCAGCGGCAAAGGCGCCTTCGCTTACTTCGCCATACACCTGGAGCGCTGCTTCAATACCTCTCATCGGGGCCGATCACCTCTATGTGCGGAATACCGCTTTTTCATGGAACGCTTCAAATATAACAAAAAAGGAGGCAGCCTTATGCCACCTCCCGATATTTTACACTATTTTTCTAGTCTCTGCGCATCCCTCTGAGGGCGAGCAGTCTTACCAGCTGAAGTATGGTCATGACAAGAGCTGCTATATAAGTGAGCGCGGCCGCATCGAGAACAGCTTTTGCACCGCCCACTTCGTTGCCTGCCAAAAGACCTGTCTCAGAAAGGAGCTTGAGTGCCCTCGCGCTCGCATCGAACTCTACGGGCAGGGTCACAAGATGGAATACAAGGACTCCGCAGAAGAGCAGTATGCCTATATTGAGCAGCGGGGTATAGCCCATTATCAGCCCTATGAAGAAAAGGGGCATGGAGACAGTAGAGCCAATATTAACAGCGGGAACTATCGAATTTCTGATGCGAAGGAAGGCATAGCCTTCTTTGTCCTGGATCGCATGTCCAACTTCATGGGCAGCAACACCTATAGCGGCGATGCTTGAATTGCCCGATACCGCATCTGAAAGGCGAAGCACCTTGCTCCTCGGGTCATAATGGTCTGTAAGATGGCCCTGTATCCTCTCCACCCTTACATTGCCAAGCCCAAATTTATCAAGCAGGACCCTGGAGACCTGGTCCGCGGTTACGCCGCTTGCGGCCCTAACTTCACTGTATCTTGAAAAAGCTCCCTTCACCTTGAACTGAGCCCAGAGAGAAAAGAGCATCGCAGGTATCAACAGAACTATGGTCGAATCCAAATATGGGAACATCATTTTACGACACCTCCCTTGTAATATACTATATTAGTCTATATTAGTCAGACTAATTGTGTCTTCCGTAAAATCCCGCAATCTCCTCGACGACTCTTTCCTGTTCCTCCGGCAGGAGTTCAGGAAAAATGGGCAGTGCCAGAACAGTGTCCGTCAGCATTTCAGAAACAGGGAAGTCCCCTTCTTTATATCCAAGGTATGAGAAACAGTGCTGGAGATGGAGGGGCAGCGGATAGTAGACTCTTGTCACAACACCGCGCTCTTCGAGATATGCCTGGAGATCATCCCTTCTCTCAGCCTTAACTACATACTGGTGATATACATGTCTGTTGCCGGCAGCTTCGACCGGAAGAGTGACCTTGTCAAGAAGCCCCTTCTCTTTGAAGAGGATCATATATCTTTCGGCCACTATCCTGCGCTCTTCGTTCCACTCCTCCAGATGGCGGAGCCTTACTCTAAGTATGGCTGCCTGGACTGCATCAAGGCGGCTGTTTATCCCAACTTCATCGTGGAAATATGTTTTGCCCGAACCGTGGACCCTAAGGCTCTTTATGCGTTCGGCGCCTTCCTTACCGTGAGGTATGGATACCATACCTCCGTCACCGTAGCAGCCGAGGTTTTTAGTCGGGAAGAATGAGAAACACCCCATATCTCCCATAGCCCCTGCCCTACAGATCTTTTTGTCGATCATCCTGTGGGCTCCAATTGCCTGGGCACAGTCCTCAATAAGAGCTATCCCTCTTTGGCTGAGTTCGTCCTTTATCAGTTCCAGCTTGCATGTCTGCCCGAAAAGGTGTACCGGGAGGACCGCCTTTGTCCTGGGGGTTATCTTTTCCATGACTGATTCCATGGAGAGATTGTAGGTGTCAGGTTCGACATCGGCAAAAACAGGTTTTGCACCGTTCCTTGTTATACAGCTCGCCGTTGCAAAGAAGGTGAAGGGCGTAGTAATGACCTCGTCCCCCTCTTTGAGGCCCAGCGACATGATGGCCAGCACGAGGGCGTCAGTACCGGATGCACAACTTACCGTGCTTTCGACATCCAGGTATGCCGCTACCTCCTTCTCGAAGGCCTCAACTTCAGGTCCCAGAATAAAGTGCTGTGTCTCAAGCACCCTGTCGAGGGCGACTCTGACCTCTTCTTTTACCCTGTTGTAATTTCTTGTCAGATCAAAGGACGGTATTTTTTTCTGTCCTGTCATAACCCAATTCCTCCCTATGATGAAAATGCTTTATTCTGCTGAGCAAGACCATTCATGTTTGCCAGAAGATTTCTTCTCTCGTATGGTTTTTCAAGGACCGCATGAGAGTGGCGGAGATGGTCCCTCATTAATCTGTCCGCTGATTCTTCATCCCGGGACATGATCGATGCCAGTATTTTTCTGTGTTCCTCTGTGCTGTAATTTTTTTCCTCTGTGAATGGATCGTAGAAAAGAATATATACATTCGTTCGAAGAATTATATTTTCAACGTATTCGATGAGGACGATGTTTTTGCTTGCGTCAGCTATCAGCCTGTGGAAATTATTGTTTGCTTCGAGACTTGCCTCCAGGTCACGGGCGAGGAAGGCTGATTCCTCGTCCTTAAGCACCTCTTCGAACCGTTCCGCAGTTCGCCTGTCGATACCATTTCTGCACGCCAGCTGAACGCTCAAAGCCTCAAGGTATCCCCGTACATCGTAAGCTCCCTCTACCTCTGCTGCGCTGGGAGCTGCGACTCTTGCCCCGCTGTTGGGAATGATCTTTACAAGCCCCTCGCTTGCAAGACGTCTAAGAGCTTCCCTGACAGGAGTTCGGCTGACTCCCATCTCACTGGAGATCTTAACTTCGGGAAGCCTTTCCCCGGGCTTAAGCTGCTTGTTAACAATTCTGGACCGCAGCTCAAGATATACGAAATCTGATGAAGTATTATAATAGCTTGAATAATGTATCACTAATTTTCCCCCTGAAACATATATCTTCAAAATGAAACTCTATACCTCAGCTCAACAACGTCTCATCATAACATATATTCATACTATGGCAAGTTTGACATATATCGTTTTATGACTAGAATTATCCCATGTGCAAACGACTTTTGGTCCTTATTCTTTCATTTGGAACGATAATTGCCTTTGGCTATGCCTTGGGCGGCCTTGGTGGCTACATGTTCGATCAGGGCAAACCGCTGGTGATAGCTGCCGGTCTCATCGGGGGGGTCGTCTCCGCCATTCTCGCTCTTAAAATATGGAGGACTTACCTCAACGACATCGACAGAGAAAATGAAGAGGCAAAACTACGGGCTGAAAATGATCGCCTAAAAGAGCAGCCTCAGCTTACCGACGAGAAATAGCCACAGACCTTATCTGCTATCTTTGAAGCCGCACCCCGTTCAAGAAGGATATCTGAGTATCCCGTCACTATCTCTCTCAGCCTTTCGGGATCAGAAACAAGCTCTTCAACAAGCCCTGCGACCATAGACGGCGTCATGACTCCTCTGTGTTCAGGAACGATCTCTTTTCCTGCCATCCTGTTCGGAAGCGACGCATATTTAAGTCTCCCGCTGTACCAGTAAATCAGTTTTTTCTTGAGTCTCCTTGCGCCCGGAACAGACATAGGTATTATCCCCGGGATCCCGTCAAGGGGGATGTTCTCAGCCTGGTTCAAAGGAACTACAGTAAGGAGGGGCACACAGAGCGAGGTTATCTGCAGGTTGTTTGTGCCCGGAAAAGCAACAGCAAGGGTAGAGGCTTTGATAGCCTCAAAATTGTTTTCGCGTATAAACCTTATCCTTCCCGGACCATCCCATAATATTTCCTCCGCAGCCGATCCGCCTGTCCAATTCAGGCCAGCCTCATCAAGGCCTTCGATGAGCAGTTTTTCATCAACGGTAGGAGCAACAGGCAAAAAGGCATGGTAGTTTGGGTGGTTTCTCAAAAGCTCCATTGCAGCGCATGAAAAAAAGGGAAATCCATCCCGGTATTCGAATGGCCTGCTGCCCGGCAAAAAAGATACAGCTTCCTCATCCCCGGACAGACCCATTATCTTCCTTGCTTCATCTGCATCTTCGCATTCGGGGGCGCTGTCAAATATAAGGTTCCCGACCCTGGTCACATGATCCCTTTTGACTCCCTGAAGTGCAAATCTATTTTCAGCGGCTGCATCCGGCACAAAATAATGGCCGACGCGAGATTTCCATCTCGGCCTTGCCGTGTATATCATCCATACACATCTCAGTTTCGCTGATAGTATGGCGCCGAAGAAGGGATCTCCCCCTAGCTGCAGGACGAGCCTTTTGGTTCCCTTCAACGCCACGGAGGTATTCCATAACTCTTTAAAGGTGGATACAGAGTCTATCCCTTCGATCTCTTTTCCATACTCCGCCTCCATTCCGCTGGCATACTGGCAGGGCAGGACAACAAGAGAGACCTTTGCGGGAAAACCTTTTGAGGCAAGCTGCGATACTACCGGCTTTACCCATCCGGATACTTCTCCGGGCGAATTAGTCAAAATAAAAAGTTCGTCCATTTTTCCAATACCACTCTTTCCACTTTCAACGTCACGTAATGTAACAGAGGAACATTGAGCAATGAGATGGTATAATTATAAGGTTAAAAATTACAGATTGGGGACCTGGTCATTGTTTATTCCTCTTGAAGGCGAAAGTATCATTTGCCTTGCCAACACAGTAGCCATTTATAAGACAGAAAACGGAACAGAGATACTCAAAAGAGACGGCTCTGTCATCAGGACCGGATTCACCCCGACTACCCTAAAAAAACGACAGCTTGATTTCCTCAGCAAAATGACGATCAATGGAAGGAGTTCATCAATAAATGGATAATATGTGCATTCCAAACAACTCAATGCTGACAAAAGATTCCGAGTACTCAGCAAAGGATATTCATGTGCTTGAAGGTCTCGTGGCCGTAAGAAAACGGCCCGGGATGTATATAGGAGACCAGGGACCGCGAGGCCTGCACCATCTGGTATACGAGGTAGTAGACAATTCGATCGACGAATCCCTGGCGGGTTTCTGCGACACTATCAACGTGACGATAAACGTGGATGGAAGCGTAACAGTTGTAGACAACGGACGCGGGATACCAACAGAAGATCATGAGTCCGGAAAATCGGCGGCAGAAGTGGTAATGACTATCCTGCACGCGGGCGGCAAGTTCGACAAAAGCGCATATCAGGTCTCAGGCGGACTCCATGGAGTTGGCGTATCTGTGGTCAACGCCCTTTCCGAATGGCTTGAACTGACTATCTGGAGGGAAGGCAAGGAACACCATCAGCGCTACGAGCGGGGGATCCCGGTAACGGCCCTTTGTGTGGCAGGCGATACTGACATGAGAGGAACACGAGTCCAGTTCATGCCGGATGAAGAAATTTTTTCCTCCATTGAATTCCAGGCCGATGTCCTTAAATCAAGGCTGCGTGAGCTTGCATTCCTGAACTCACATATAACGATCAATTTCGCCGATAAAAGGCCTGAGAAACCTCAGGAACGCACTTACAACTATCCCGGAGGAATCTCCACCTTCGTCGAGTACCTTAACAAGGGTAAAGAGGTCCTTTTTAAGGAACCTGTAGTAATATTCGGGGAAAAAGATAAAACCGAGATAGAGGTCGCCATACAGTACAACGATACTTACATGGAGCGGCTTTATGGTTTTGTAAACCTCATAAATACGATCGAAGGCGGAACACATGTCGCCGGATTCAGGACAGCCCTTACAAGGGCAGTGAACGATGAGGCAAGAAAACTAAAAATACTCAAAGAAAAAGACACAAACCTTACCGGGGATGACCTCAAGGAAGGTCTGACAGCGGTAATTTCCGTAAAAGTTATGGAGCCTCAGTTCGAAGGACAGACAAAGACCAAACTGGGCAACGGTGACGTAAAAGGGATCGTTGACTCACTCGTATACGAGGGTCTGAAAGAAGTTCTCGATGAGAGACCTGAGATCCTCAAGCCCATAGTTGAGAGCGCTATCAGGGCAAGGCAGGCAAGAGAGGCAGCAAAGAAGGCAAAAGACCTTGTACGCAGAAAATCTGTCATGAACGGGCTGACCCTGCCCGGCAAGCTCGCAGACTGCTCCAACAGGAACGCCGCTGACTGCGAGCTGTACATAGTCGAAGGAGACAGCGCCGGAGGCAGCGCCAAACAGGGAAGAAACCGCGAATTCCAAGCCATTCTCCCACTGAGGGGAAAGATCCTCAACGTTGAAAAGGCCCGTCTTGAAAAGATCCTGGGAAGCGAGACCATAAGAAATATAATACTCGCACTGGGTGCAGGAGTCGGTGACGATTTCAACGAGGAGAAGCTCCGTTACCACAAAATATTCATAATGGCTGACGCCGATGTCGATGGAGCCCATATCCGTACCCTGCTGCTCACGCTTTTTTTCAGGTATATGCCGCAGATAATCGATAAAGGTTATCTCTATGTCGCACAGCCGCCGCTTTACAGGGTACAGGTAGGCAAGGAAGTCTCCTACTGCTTCTCAGAAAAAGAGATGAAAGATCTCCAGGCTAACGCAGCAGGGAAAAAAGTTGATGTGCAGCGCTATAAGGGGCTTGGCGAAATGAACGCAGAACAACTGTGGGATACCACCATGAACCCTGAGAACAGGATCGTGAACAGGGTTGAGGTCCAGGATGCGGTAGAAGCCGATGAGCTCTTTGGAATACTTATGGGTGACAACGTTGAGCCCCGAAGAAAATTCATCGAGACTTACGGCCGTGAAGTCCGAAATCTTGACATATAGAAGGACTCAAAAAGATCCGGTTGGACAGAAAGACAAATAGAACCGAAGAGGCGCTGGAATATTTTTTCCCGCGCCTCTTTAGTAAGCATAAAACGAGATTTTTTAATACTGATTATAATAAAATTATGTAATACTTGATCTCTGACACAAAAAAGACACAATTTTGGGTTATAGTATCAATGTTCTGTCGAATGAAAACTTTACATAAGGATGAAATGTATATATGAAAATTATCGAAGTATCTCTTCGAAGACCTGTTACGGTCCTCATATGCACAATAGCTCTGATCGTTTTTGGCACCTATTCATACATGAATATGGGCGTAGAACGAATGCCGAACGTCGAATTCCCGATCGTTGTTGTAAGGACGATAATGGAGGGCGCAAGTCCTGCTATTATTGATAACGATGTTACAGACGTGCTGGAGGCAAGGATAAATACTATCGAGGGCATCAAAAACCTGAGTTCGAGCAGCTACGAAGGACGTTCGATAATCGTCATAGAATTCGACTTGGACAGGGACGTGGACGATGCCGCAGCTGATGTTCGCGGAAAAGTCAGCATGGCAGCCAGCAGTCTTCCTGATGACGCGGAGGCTCCGCAGGTTGATAAATACGACCCGTCTGACAGGCCGATAATGAACGTGGCAGTCAAAAACGACGGCAGGACGGACATGAAGACGCTTGCCCGGTACGTTGATAAGGTAGTCACGGAACGCCTGCAGACTGTAAAGGGTGTCGGCGGTGTCCAGCTTGCCGGTTTCCGAGACAGGGAGATAAGGATATGGATAAATACTGACAGTCTGGAGGCCTACGACCTCACCACAAAAGAAATCAAATCTGCGATCTACTCTAAGCATGTTGAACTTCCCGCCGGCAGGATAGAGACCGCGACCAAAGAATACGGAATCAGGCTTGAAGGGGAGTATTCGTCTGTCTCTGAGCTTGAGTATCTCCCTATAGCAGTAAGGAACGGCGCTGTCATTAGACTGAGGGACGTGGCAAGGATCGAAGACGGCCTTGAGGACAAACGAAGCGGAGCCATTTATGAGGGCAGACCTACTGTGATGGTACAGATCCGCAAGCAAAAGGGCGCCAACGAGGTCCTTCTATCGCGCATGGTCAACGAAAGGATAAAGGAACTCAACCTGACCGCTCCTCCCGGAACGAGCCTTGCCGTCGTGCAGGACAATGCTAAATTCATAATGCGCTCGATGAGCGGAGTTTTCTGGGATATCGTGGTATCGATCATTCTCACATCAATAATAATGTTCGTCTTCCTGAAAACAATAAGGGCAACGATAGTTGCTGTCATCACTATACCTGTCTGCCTTCTAGGAAGCCTCTCCGTGCTTTACTGGATGGGCATAACGATAAACAACATGTCCATGATGGGACTCTCTTTGGCTGTCGGTATGGTCGTTGATGCTACTACTGTTGTCATGGAAAACATAACGAGGCACCGTGACATGGGCAAGACTCCATACAGAGCGGCGCAGGACGGAGGAGGAGAGGTCGCTTTCGCAGTACTGGCAGGAGCAGCGACAACTCTTGCAGTATTCGTCCCCGTAGCCTTCATGGGCGGCATAATGGGACGTTTTTTCAACTCTTTCGGCGTTACTGTCGCTACAACTATAACCATATCACTGATAATATCGCTTACTCTTACCCCGTATCTCTGCTCAAGGATCCTCGGAAAGAAAATAGAAGGTCCTGTGCAGAAAAAGCTGGAAAAGCCGTTCGTATGGATAGAGGGGAAATACAGCGGGGTCTTAAAATATGCAGTAACACACCGTAAGTTTGTCATGATATCTGCGCTTGCCCTTTTCCTCCTCGGCATAGGTTTCGCATCGATCCTGGGGACAGAATTTTTCCCAAGCGAAGACCAGGGACGCCTTAGGGTCCAGATAGAACTTCCGGCTGATTCATCCCTTGAAATGACAGAAAGCGTCGTAAAAGACATGGTCAAGATCATTCAGGAGGACGAGATGGTAGCTTATACATACGGAATCGTAGGGAGCGGAGGCGGCGAAGAAGTCTACAAGGCCTCCATAAACATGGAACTGATAGACAGAGGCAGCAGGCCTGCTGCAAATGTAATAATGAAACGGCTGAGAGGCAAACTCTCTGTATTCCGAGATGTGGATATCAAAATGGGTACATGGGGCGGCTCTGACATCACGCTCGTCATTCAGGGACCAACAAGCGAGGCTCTGGCAGAAATTGGAGAGCTGATTAAAAAAGACCTGGCAGAAAACGCGAGGGGACTTGTCGATATAACGACGGACCTTCAGATGAACAAACCGAGGATAAACCTGGCACTGAACCGTGCTCTCGCAGATGACCTGAACATCAACATACGGGAACTCTCCGACGAGCTCATGACCTGGTTCGGGGGGGACAGAGCCGGTTCTTTCAACCAGGACGGATACAGGTATGACATACGCGTAAGGTCTGAAGTAAGCGGAAGGGACGATCCTGAAAAACTGAAAAATACGCTTGTAAGGACAAACGATGGGCAGCTGATAAGGGCAGAAGGGCTTATAACCAGCTCTATCGGGATGTCGCCAAACGTCATAAAAAGATACAACAGGCAGAGGTCGCTGCAGCTCGGCGCCAATGTCGAAGGCGTCTCACCCGGCGAAGGCATCCTGATCATGGAGGAAGTATTCAGGAAATACGCTCCTCAGGACGGCACATTTACTATCACACCATCAGGAGATTCGGAATATATGAAGGAGAGCTTCTACTATATGTCCATTGCACTGATATTTGCCATAATCCTTGTCTACATGGTAATGGCCATACAGTTCGAATCCTTTATCCATCCGTTCACAGTCATGTTCTCTCTTCCCCTGATGACCGCGGGGTCCTTCGGACTCCTGGCACTGGCGGGGCTCAGGATAAGCGTGATGAGCTTCATGGGGATAATCCTGCTTGTTGGGGTCGTAGTAAATAACGCCATACTGCTGGTCGATTTTATAAATCAGCTAAGAGCAAAAGGGATGAATAAGATTGAGGCAGTGCTGGAAGCAGGACCTCTCCGTCTCAGGGCTATCCTGATGACCACAGTTTCAACGATGTTCGGTTCCCTGCCTATAGCGCTGGCTCTGAGCGAGGGTGGAGAGACACGGCAGCCTATGTCGGTGGCAGTTATCGGGGGCCTTTTTACCTCTACTATGCTGACACTCATTGTTATCCCTGTTGTATACCTCCTGCTCGATGACATAAAAGACAAAGCAAGTGCTGCAATAAACAGATACCGCGCTTACAGACGCTTCAACAGAACTGCTCAGTCAAGGGTGCTTAACTCCAAATAGAGGAGCGTGAAAAAAATGAACAGAAGCAAAATTACATATTTCCTGATCGCCTTCACGCTGCTCCTTGGAACTTCAGGCAGCAGTGCCGAGGGCAGCGCCGTCGATATATATGAAGCTATCGAACTGGCCCTGACAAATAATTCCGGTCTGAGATCCCTGAGACAGGAGACGATAAAGGCATACGCCTTCCAGATCCAGGCTGACGGAACGCTCCTTCCAAGCCTTTCTGCAAACGCATATCTGGACAGGCAGAAAGAGAGCACGACAGATGATGGGGAGAGAAACGACAACAAAGGAGCCAGAGCGACTCTTGAACAGGTCATTTACTCAGGAGGCAAAAATTCCGCGATAAGAAGCCAGTCAAAACAGGTAAAGAACATAGCCGGGATGATAATAGCAAATGGAGAAAACAATGCTGTGGGTGAACTCTACGCAAGGTTTTACAATGTGCTTCTGCAGCGCGAAAGGATAAAGGCTGAAGAGTCGGCTGTAAATACATCCGAACAGCACCTAAAAGAGGTCAGTAAGATGCGGGAGCTAGGTCTTGCCAACAGCCTTGAGGTGATCAGGGCAGGACAGCTGCTTGCTACCAACACGGCCAACCTGAGCACTGCGAAAGGGCTTTATGAGTCAGCCCACATATCCCTTATGAACTACATGGGCATCCCTCCTGAAAAAAGACGCGAGGTAACAGGCAAGCTCAGCGTTCCCGAAGCGGAGGGCACCAGGCAGACATCACTTGAGATGGCACAGGCAAACAGAGCTGACCTTAAAAAACTTGAGGAACAGCTTGGATACCAGAAAAACCAGATATTGATCGAAAAAAGCGGTGCAAGGCCGAAAATAACGTTTGGTGCATCCGCAGGATATTTAAACCCATATCTCAAAGATGACAGAGGCGACGACACGTGGAGGGCGGAACTGTCCGTCACAGTTCCCATCTTTGACAGAAACACCGCCAGGGGAAATGCGATCAGGGCAGGTGCTGTCCTGGAACAGGACAAAATCGCACTGGAACAGAAGGAACTGGATATAAAATCAGAAGTAGAAACTGCATGGACAGAGATCGAAAGCACTCTGCACCATCTAAAGGCTTCGGAAAAAGCACTTGAGCTGGCAAAGGAATCACTGCGGCTTGCTGAAGTCGGATTCCGGGAAGGGGTAACACCGCAGCTGGACCTGCTGAACGCCCAGACATCGCTGACCTCCGCAAGGCTTGATCATGCACGCTCACAGTACAACCACCTTCTTACAATAGTTGCACTAAAAGTTACTGAAGGTACCGTCATAGGATGGACCGGGGAGAAAAGATGAATATGACTGACAAAAACAACTATGGCACTTATTCCAAGAAAGTCTCAGACAATAAGAGGCTGATCATCATCGTTGCTGCGGCGGTCATAATGCTGGCGGCTATCGGGATATACAGCAGGAGAGAAGCCATCTTCTCGCCGGACTCAAACGGGAACGGCAAGCAAGCGGCCGCTGTGAAGATCGAAACGGTCAAAGCAGATAAGACCGTAAGGGAGAGCATAATCCAGAACACCTCCATAGACGCAGTGGACAGGGTAGAGTTACTCCCCAGGGTGACAGGAAGACTCGAAAAACTCCACGTCAGGCAGGGAGACCTGGTAAGAAAGGGACAGGTCATAGCCACACTCGAACACGACCAGCAGGATGCTCTCATAGGTTCGGTACGCGCCCAGGCGGCATCAGTAAAAGCCGACACTGAAAGGGCAAAAGCTGAGATGATGAACGCAAAAACAACTCTTGACAGGTACGCAAGGCTCGTCAAAGAGGGATTCAGCACCCAGCAGCAGTATGATTCCGTAGAAACAGCTTACACAAGCGCAAGGGCTTCCTACAATGCTGCAATTGCAAAAGAAAAACAGGCGGCTGCGGAGCTGGTAAGAGTAGGCTCTGCGAAAGCGGATTATATAATGGTCGCTCCGATAGACGGCACTGTGCTCAATGATTTTTCGCTAACGACAGGCGCAATGATTTCTCCTAACTCGCCGATAATCGATATTGCCGATCTGAGCAAATTAAAAGCAACTCTGAAGGTACCTGAGTCAAAAATTTTTGTTGTTAAAAACGGAATGCCTGTATTCCTTAAATTCGACGCACTTCCGGATGAAGAATTTCTAGGAAAAGTAACAAGGGTGGATCAGTATGTAGACCCATCGACCAGGACCAGCAATGTAGACATCGAGCTGGACAACAGGGAAACCGGCGGTCAGCTGAGACCCGGAATGTTCGGACAGGCTTCCATAGTGGAAAGAGAGATCAAAAATGCGGTCCTTATACCGGAAAACGCGCTCCATGAAAGTGAGACAGGGTATTATGTTTTGCTTGAAGAGGAAGGAACAGCGAAACTTCGTGAAGTCTCCACCGGCGTAAGACAGGGATCTCTTATCCACATAACAGAGGGGCTAAAGCCGGGCGACAGGGTTATAATCTTTGGCGGAAGCACTCTTAATGACGGAGACAAGGTCACGGTAAGCGGAGAAAACAATAATAATAAGGATAAATCTGAATAGGAGGCATCTTGGATGTACAGGATAGTATTGCTCAGGCATGGGGAAAGTGAATGGAACAAAGAGAACAGATTCACCGGATGGACAGACGTCCCTCTTTCTGAAAAAGGACTTCTCGAAGCGCAGTCCGCAGGCAAAGTTATGAAGGAAAAGGGCTTCGTTTTTGACAAAGCATATACATCCGTCCTGAAAAGAGCCATAAAGACACTCTGGTGCGTACTTGAAGAGATGGACCTGATGTGGATCCCTGTAGAAAACTCGTGGAAGCTGAACGAACGTCACTACGGAGGACTGCAGGGGCTCAACAAGTCCGAGACTGCCGCGAAATACGGGGACGAACAGGTCAAGATATGGAGACGCAGTTACAGCACACGCCCGCCCCTTCTCGAAAAGACCGATGAACGTTACCCAGGAAAAGACCCCAGATACGCCGGGCTTGCCGAAGACGAACTCCCCGAAGGAGAGTGCCTGGCAGATACTGTCGCAAGGGTAGTCCCTTACTGGAAAGAGGCGATAGCGCCCGACATAAGGGCAGGCAAAAGGCTTGTGATAGCCGCGCACGGCAACAGCCTGAGGGCTCTGGTCAAGTATCTTGACGGCATATCGGAAAGAGAGATCCTGGAGCTTAACATACCTACCGGAATCCCCCTCGTCTATGAACTGGACGAAGAACTTAAGCCTCTAAAGCACTACTACCTTGGCGATGAGGAAGCGATAGCAGCTGCCCAGGCGGCAGTGGCGAACCAAGGCAAGAGCAAATAAGAGCAGAATCAATCTGAAAACCGGATAAAATAGGGCCTGTATCTCAAATGAGAAACAGGCCCTTAATTATTATAAATATCAAAGCAAAAGGCAGCAAAAGACAAAACCTACAAACACTTTTGCAGACTTTTAAAATTTAAATATTCAATAAGCACCGATATAATTTAATAAATATTCAATCAGCCAAAAGCACTATGCACGAAGCTTCCATACGGATAGAATCTGAAAATATACAAGGTACATATCTACCGCGGAGGAGACAAAATGGCGTACATTCTCGAAAAGACAGACAGGGACCTTTTTTACAGCAGGAACGACCCAAAGGACAGAAGACTCGGGGAACTTGTCCATAGGGGAAAAATGTTGTCAGTCCGGGATTCTGATGTGGTGATCATCGGCGTGCCCGAAGACAGGGGCATACTTGCAAACAAAGGGCGTGCAGGTGCCGCGAAGGGCCCCGATGACGTCAGGCGCCGCCTTTATAAACTTACACCCGGGTTCAACATGGATCTTGACAGGATAAAGGTCATTGATGCCGGCAACGTATCTACAAAGGGACTTACACTGGAAGAGGTGCATCTTGCACTGCAGGAAGCTGTAGCTGACGCTGTCTCGCGAGGAGGCATTCCGCTGGTGATAGGCGGCGGACACGACCTTACTTACCCCGGCCTTGCGGGGCTGGTCCAAGGAGCAGGACTCAAAAAAGATTCACTTGGACTGATCAACGTCGATGCACACCTTGATGTGAGAACTGATGAAAACGGGATAAACAGCGGAACATCCTTCTACCGTGCACTTACACAGCTTAAAAACAAGGCACTTTTGGGAAGCGCCTTCGTAGAGTTCGGCATTCAGGAACCATACAACTCACCATATTACTACAATTGGGTGAAGAAGCAGGGAGGAAGCGTCTTTACACTCAAAGAGGTCTCCGAACGCGTGATGGAATCCTTTATCCAGGCACTGAGCATGGTCAGCAAGAAGGGACACATAGTTGCCATCTCCCTTGACATAGACGCAGTACGCAGCACTGAAGCACCGGGGGCATCCGCGAGCAACCCGAGCGGACTGAAGGCGCCTGAGCTGGACAAAATAGCCTACCTCGCGGGAAGGAGCCCTCAGATACGATACCTGGACATAATGGAGGTCTCTCCGCCCCTAGACCAGGACCACCGTACCGCATCACTTGCAGCCTCATCCATTTTTTGGTTTTTAAGGGGCCTGTCCGAGAGATAAAAACTGCTCCGGCAATAATTTATCTTTAGTATTTTTTATCGTGTACAGAGAGGATCATTTTATGATCCTCTCTTTTTATTTCCGGCTCCGCATGTGACCAGGTCACAGACCACAGAACTTATCAGTGTTATAAAAAATAAGAACAGCAAATATAGGATGTGATCATGTGGCGATATTAGTCAAAAAAAGAAAAAAGGCAAAAGTATTGAGAGAAAATTGCGTGGCCTGCGGCGCCTGTGTCAATGTATGTCCGGTCAGCGCAATTTCCATTTATAAGGGAATATGGGCTGATGTGGCCCCAGAAAAGTGCATCGGATGTTCTAAATGTGAAAAGATCTGCCCACCCTCTGCAATAACGATGGAGGTCCCGGAATGAGCGTAACCGGAAGCTGGAAGGAAAAGATGTGGATCGTTTCGATCCTCTATTTCGCACTTGGATTTTTCAACATTATCTTCGCCTGGCTGGGCATGCTCTGCTTCGTCATACCGATAATGATGTCAATTTTCGGCAAAGAAAAGGCCTTCTGCAACAGCTACTGCGGAAGAGGACAGCTCTTCACGCTTCTTGGCTCGGGGAAAAAGATATCCCTCAACAGGGACCTGCCGGCATTTTTGAAGAGCAGATGGTTTCGTTATGGATTTCTCCTGTTCTTTATGGTCATGTTCGTAAACATGCTTTTTGCAACATGGGCCGTATTTTCGGGAAGCGGAAGCCTGAATGCATCGGTCAGGCTTTTCTGGACATTTGATGTGCCATGGGAGTGGGCAAACAGGGCAGGGGAAAGCATTCCCCTGTGGGCGGTACAGTTCGCCTACGGGTTTTACAGCCTCATGCTTACATCACTGATACTTGGACTTTTAAGCATGCTCATTTACAAACCGCGGTCGTGGTGCGTCTACTGCCCCATGGGAACGGCAACCCAGATGATCTGTAAGGTAAGAGAGGGAGAGAGGCTTTAGCTATTATTTACTCATGCTTTGGAGGAGTTTCCTGTCAACGATCTTTATGCCTTTTCGGGAGAGTTCCACTGCCCCAAGGACGTAAAATGATTTAAGAGTCCTTGATACTACCTCACGGGCGCTTCCTATATATCTTGCTATCTGTTCGTGAGTGACAGGGATCACATCACAATTATTCCTCTCCATCTCCTCAAGAAGGAAGTTTGCAAGCCTCTTGTCCACGCTCAGGAAGAAGATCCTCTGTATGGCTTCCATTACATCGGAGAAACGTTCAGCTGCGACTTTATATGAGAAATTTTCCACCCATACATTTCTTGCTGCCAGATCGGAGAAGAAATTTGCGTTGACGACAAGTATCCTGCACTCTGTCTCAGCCTCGATCAATACTTCGAAACGGATCAGCTTCAGTACGCATGACGCGGACAGGATGCATCGCTCTCCGGGATTGAGGCGGAAAAGCGTCAGGTCCTTGCCATCTTCCGAAAGCATGTAGACCCTAAGCGTCCCTGACCTTATAAGGAAGACTCCTGCGCAGGAATCATCACTTCCGCTAAGGCAGGTCCCCTTTTCGTATTTTATGTCGGAGATATTGTCCATGAGAGCCTCCTTTTCGAGGTCACTCATCTTATCCCAGAAAGAAAAGCTCTCTTCCAGAAGCGATATCAGCGGTCCATTGTGGATCAAATCACACACCTCCGGTCAAAAGTGAGCGGTCTTCATGTTGACGCAGGCAGGGCTCTTTGATCATATTCCCAGCAGCCGTCTGGCGTTTTCTCCAAGTATCATCTCTTTCTCCTCTTCCGATATATCAAGTGATCTTATCAGTGATATTTCCTGAGAAGGCAGATGCCACGGATAATCGCTCCCGAAGAGTATCCTCTCGGATCCGTGCGTTCTTATGATCTCTTTGAGAAGTCCCTTGTCAAGCCAGGGCTCCGCGCAGTAAGCCGTATCCATGTAAATGTCCGCCTGTCCTGCCACTGCTTCAAGAACATCTTCAGCCATCTTCAGTCCGCCCAGATGTGCTGCGACAATCCTGAGTCCTGGAAAATTCCTTGCTATCTTTACCATCGACTCGGGCGAAGCGTTCAGTTCGCCGGGAAACGAGGGGTCGAAACCGACGTGAAAAACAACGATCAGGTTCAGCGCCCGTGCCAGGTCGTAAATTGGAAAGTACTTCTCATCGTCAGGATATATCCGCTGGAGTGCAGGATGGAACTTTATCCCCCTGAGCTCTTCGTCAGAGATCTTCCAGACATACTCAAGTGCGTATACCGAGCTTGGCAGAACGGAGCCGAAGGATATTACCCTCTCGGAATCAGTCTCCTTTGCAAAGCGGAGGACATTCTCATGCTGGCTCTCTTTGGTTACGATGTTGAGTACGACAGACCTGTCCACTCCGCACTCATCCATTGTTGAGATCAGTCCATTCAGAGTCGCGGGAGCAGAATACCCCACCTGTGCGTTCTTGGACAAAACGGTCATTGCGCGGTCCGCGAAACCATCAGGAAAAATGTGTGCATGGAAATCTATGATCATGGTCTCTATCATGCCGCCTTTCATTTGATCTTTCAAACTATATCACAAAAAAGCACAGGCGGAAAAATGTTGAGGACCCCCGGTGTGCAGTCCGGGAGCCCTCTGGGAGGAACGGATGATCTATTGTTTCTGTTCTCTAGAATTCATACTGCCAGGATAGTATAAACTTGCGTTCGGGGTTGATATATCCCTGATCGTCAAGTACAAATTCCCTGTCAAAAATGTTGGTGCAGGAAAGGACCAGTTTGTGCGATCCCTCTTTCCATGAGACAGAAGCGTTCATCAGGAAGATGCCGTCATCCTTGTAGACACCACCGTCAATGTTCCTGTCTCCGTAAAAATGGGCGTTGAGCTCCCCGGCCCATGGGCCCTTCGCGTAGTTCAGTCTCCCCATTAGGTCCAGCCTCGGCATATTCGATCTTGTCCATTCATCTGTGCCCTCTGTCTTCTCTTCGGCGTCGGTCCAGGATATGCCCTGTGTGTAGCTCCAGTTTTCGTGGAAGTTGAACTTCATCTCCGCCTCTATGCCCCATGCCCTGTACTGATCAAGGTTTACGTACTGTCCTATCCATGTTGTGGAGTCCGATTCGTACTTGATCTTATCCTCCATATCCATGTAGAAAATGCCTAAGCTCCAGGGGTTGAGGGCCTTTTCGTCCTTCACGCCGATGTCATAAGTCCAGCCTTTTTCCGGCTTGAGGTCTGGGTTTGGTGTTCCATAATTCCTGTCCGGCATAAATATCTGGTAAAAACTGGGCATAGCGAAAAAGCGTCCAGCGGTGAGATACCAGATCTTGCCTGACGGACTCTCCCAGTTGAGCGAAAGCCTCGGTATAAGTTCGCTTACCGTTTCCCCCCCATCAACGCTCCAGTGCTCATATCTGAGTCCTATGTCGAGTCCTGCTTCTCCGATGGGCACTGAAACTTCCAGATAGGGTGAAAAGCCATCCCTTTTCAAGTCGTATGGGGTGTCTTTGGTTTCTCCCCAGGCGGAATCAGAGAGGCCCTTGTACTCAGACTGTTCCCTGCGCCACTCAAAGCCCCAGACACCGGTCATGCCGAAAATCTCCTGCTTGCGGTTGAACATTATCCCCATTGAACTGTCTTTGTAGTCGTAGCTGCTGATGTAAAGCGGATCTGAGTAGAATGAATAATCCTTCTCATTTTCGTTGTAATATATTTTGCCTGAGTTCACATCATCGGCATAGGTTATGGCAAAACGCCGGTATTTGTTCTCCTGAGTATTTTTATAAACAGTCGAGAGATCATAGTTGTATGAATTTTCCCAGTCTGAATCGAAATCACCCCATGCCCCGGAAAATGCCCAGCTTCCCTTTTCTATTCCAAAGACGAAATCATTGCCGCGGTAGTCGGTGGCTTTGTCATAGGTTCCATCCGGCCTCTTTCTTATGTTTATCTCAGAAGTTTCCTGGGTTTTGGTATATCCGACTGTGACTTTGACATCGTCGCTCAACACTGCCGTACCCCTTACAGACCCCCGGAACCATCCGTGGTTTCCTCCTTCAAGAAGCAGGCTTCCGCCGGACTTTTCCATCCCTTTTTTAGTGATTATATTTATTACTCCGCCCGCTGCGTTGGATCCGTAAACAGCCGAGCTGGCGCCCTTTACAACTTCTATTCTCTCAATGGACTCAAGCGGTACTGTCCTGAGGTCAAATGGAGAACCCATCGATACCCCGGTGCCGTAGCTCGAAGTCCTGAAGGGGATACCGTCTACAAGGAGAAGGACTTCAGTGGTAAGCCCTCTTACAATAACGCTTTTGTCAAGAGCTGAGGCTGAACTGTTCCTCAGTCCGTTAACTCCGGGCACCCTGTCAAGGACTTCCTGTGTGCTCCTTGCCCCGCTCATCTCAATTTCTTCCTTTGTTATGACGTAAGCCGGAGCGGGGACTTCACGGATGTCTTCAGCAAGACGTGAACCGGTCACCTCTACTCTTGCCACCTCTTGCACTTCTTCTTTTTTGTCCTCGCTGACGACATCTCCGCTTGTAACACCTGTTCCTGTCCCAGCAAAAGCGGATGCGGAAAAAACCAACAGAAAGACGATCATTGGAATAACTATGCTATTTTTGATCTTATAAAACACTATCAACACTCCTTAAATATAAAACTATGCTATGAGATCTTCCGAATAATAGTGTCCCTGTTTGTTCCGTTATTCCTCACTCCTTAAAAAACCCTGTAAAAAAAGAGGGACTCCCTGATATCGGGCGTCCCTCTGTGACAAACATATTTCGTATCCTCAGGCAGGTATGCCCGTAAGGATACAGTTTGCCGCCTCTCGCCCGCGCGATGATCAACAATCTGGTTTTTCAGCAGGTCTCCTGGCTCCCGTTCATCCTACTCCCGTGCCTTCCCATCCTCAGACAGTGGCTTAATACGGTTTCGTCGCGGTCACAGTAGCGGGGCTGCTCCGGCATCTGACCGGATTCCCTTGACTGAAATTCCAATGACGTTATTTTATTGTCACTAAGTTTTACCTCATGCACCCAAGGTTGTCAAGAAGAGACTTTTAACACATATCATGGAACCTGGAAAGGACCATTGAAACAACAAGTATTGTTTTTTAAGTATTGACGTATGCTAATTCTGGTGATAAAGTTTTCCAACGGTTAGCAATTGCTAACCGTTGGACATAAATCCATCATTTGGAGGGATAGTAATGCCCCTAACTTTTTTGCCACCAGGAATGGAAGGATGCGTTAAGAAAATAACAGGGAAAGACAGCGTTCGCTGTTTACTTGAAAGCTTAGGATTCGTAGCTGGCGGAAAGGTTCGTATGATATCTTCTTCCGGAGACAATGTCATACTGGGCATTAGAGGCTCGCGAATCGCAATCAGCAGAAGACTGGCAGATCGAATACATATATAGCAAAACTGGAGGAGTGTACATGAGGACGCTTAAAGAGGTTACCTGCGGAGAAACAGTTTCTGTAGCAAAAATCAACGGCACCGGGGCTTTGAAACGTAGAATAATGGACATGGGTATAACAAAGGGAACAAAACTGTTTGTGCGAAAAGTCGCTCCTTTGGGAGACCCTGTTGAAATCAGGGTCCGCGGTTATGAACTTTCTCTGAGGAAAGGAGACACCGAAAGTATAGAAGTTGAATAAATTCATTTGCTAAGGTTATATTAGAAATCAAACACATCGGAGTTCAATCAGGCTCCTATTTTTTAACGAATATAAGTTAGCTGCAGCTAACTAACGGAGGAATACTTATGAAATTAAAAATTGCTTTGATCGGAAACCCAAATTGCGGGAAAACCACTATGTATAATGCAATTACAGGAAGTACGCAATACGTGGGAAATTGGCCGGGTGTAACGGTAGAAAAAAAAGAAGGGTTGATAAAGGGGCATAAAGACGCCCTGCTTGTAGACCTCCCTGGAATATATTCTCTATCTCCATACTCCCTGGAAGAGAGAATAACCCGTGATTATCTGAGTGACGGCAAACCCGATGCTGTTATCAACATTGTTGACTCGACCAATATCGAACGTGGCCTGTATCTTACAACACAGCTCCTTGAAATGGACATCCCGGTGCTGGTGGCGCTTAATATGACAGATGCCGCAGATAAAGCCGGAATAAGTATCAATGAAAAGGTTCTGTCTCAAAAACTTGGCTGCCGCGCTATCAAATGTTCTGCTTCCGATGGAACCGGACTTGGCGAGGTTTTAAGCAACGCAGTCGACATTGCGGTCAAAAAGGAGAAACCGGAACAAAAAATAAGGTTCGGAGATGAAATTGAAACTGCGCTTCAGTGGATTTCCTCAATAGCCACTCAATTTTCAGCAGAGCATCCATCTCGCTGGGTTTCTGTAAACCTTTTCAGCAGGGATGCTGTCCTCAAAGAACATCTTTCAATAGATAACGACAGCCTTTTATCCATAGACAAGCTGATAAAAGCCTGTGAAGAAAAGTCGGACGATGATTCCGAAAGCATAATAGCGAATGAGCGTTACTTATTCATAGACCGAGTGCTCTCTAAAGCCCTCACAGACAGCAACTCAAGCAATGTTTCACATTCGGACCGAATCGACTCGATTGTTACCAACCGCTTTCTTGGTCTCCCGATTTTCTTCCTGATAATGTGGGGCGTCTATTACATTTCTATCCAGACTCTGGGGGATATGACTATAGGGTGGACCGAAACATTTTTCGGTGATTGGATAGGAGGCACGTTGTCAGGCTGGCTTGAGGCGGCACACACTGCCGAGTGGCTGCAGGGTCTTGTGGTTGACGGCATTGTCGGCGGGGTAGGCGCTGTTATGGGGTTTGTCCCTCAGCTTATGATCCTTTTCTTCTTCATATCCTTCCTTGAGGATTGCGGTTACATGGCCCGTGTGGCTTTTATCATGGACAGGCTGTTCCGTCAATTCGGGCTCTCAGGAAAATCCTTTATCCCCATGCTTGTGGGCACAGGCTGCTCCGTTCCAGGGATAATGGCCTGCAGAACCATCGAAAATGACGTTGACCGCAAATTGACAATAATACTTACTCCATTTATTCCATGCGGAGCCAAGCTGCCTGTCTTCGCGCTTTTTGCAGCCGTTTTCTTCCCTGAGCAGTCATGGGTCGCCCCATCCATGTACATGATCGGAATAGGCATGGTGATCCTTTCAGGGATCGTTCTGAAGAAGACGTCTCTCTTTGCAGGAGACCCTGCCCCTTTTGTGATGGAACTCCCTGCTTATAGAATGCCACGGATCAAAGGTGTTGCAATACACATGTGGGAACGGGCAAAAGCATTCATGATCAAGGCCGGAACAATTATTTTTGCAGCCGCCGGATTGATTTGGTTTCTTCAGGCATTCAATTGGTCTCTCGAAATGGTCGATGCAGGAGAAAGTATCTTGGCCTCCATAGGAGGGGTAATAGCACCAATATTCGTTCCGCTTGGCTTCGGTACATGGCAGTCATCGATGGCTGTGGTGACCGGGTTTCTTGCAAAGGAAGTCGTTGTTGCGACCTACGGAGTTCTTTTCGGTCTCGGGGAGGTTGCCGAGGACAACCCGGGGCTCATAGCAAATATATCGAATATGTTCACTCCTGTAAGCGCATATGCGTTTATGGTATTCACACTCCTTGCATCGCCCTGTTTCGCTGCTCTTGGAGCAATAAGAAGTGAAATGAAATCATGGAAATGGACTTTCTTCGCGATGGCGTGGCAGACCGGGCTGGCTTACCTCCTGGCGCTTGCCATATACCAAATAGGAAGCAGGATAACTGCTTAAACTGAGAAGGGACGTGCAGTATAAATGACAACTTACGTTATTGGAGCAATGGTTTTCGCCGCAATGGGATATGCATTATACAGAGTGATCAGGAACAGCGTTTCAGGGAAATGCACCTGCGGATGCAGCGGCAACTGTCCAGGATGCAATTCAGCAAAATCAGGCCATATAAAATAACGACAGCCAGGCAGCGCTGTACCTCCTTACAGCTACCGCAGAAAAGATAAAGGCTCTCCTTCCTCCGCTCCGGGGGCAATAACCACCCCCCGGAGCTCTCTTAATCCAACAGGCAAAAGATATAAGCGTCATAACGCTTAGCCCCTTATATTCTTCATCGCTCTCAAAGAACGTGCATAGTCATCTTCAAAAACTTCGATCGTCATTATCCTTTCTTCTCCACCTGACATCATATCTGTCACGGACTCAAAAAGATCAGGATCAAAGTACGAAAGATCCCTGTGGTCTGTCCCATCGGGCATCACACCGTGAATATGAAGCACTCTTACGTCATCTGCAAAACTCCCGGCAATTTCAAGCACAGGACGTCCGTATTTGACGAGGTGTCCCAAATCCAGGCAAATAGATGTACCTACGGCATTTGCAAGATGTTTGACATACCATGGATCATAATCCAACGTTTCAATGCATACTTTCCTTTTGTCGCTGACCGCTTCCGCGATCATTCCTGCCGAACTGATACTCTTTTTAAGCCACTTTTCTATATCAGCACTGGGGGAATTTCCCCTCTTTTCGCCGACGACATGCAATATCCAGGCAAAGGGATCAAGCGGGGCAAAGAGACTGATCGTCCTCAGACACATATCTTCCCTCTCACGCCTCTCCAGATCAGAGCAGGATACAAATATTTCTGAGGGAAAGTGCACTGTACAGGACATATCCAGTTCGCTGCACAGATCCCTCATGATCAGGACTTCTTCTTTGTCTGGCATGTTTGAATATTCGGGAATATCGAAAAGCACTATCTCCATATCGCTCACATCGGGGGAAAGGCACCTCATATTATCGGCAAATGTACCTGGAGTCACCCAAGAAGTCCCTCCAAAGCGCAGCCCCGGCAGTTCAAGAGCTCTTTTTATCACTGATACTCACCATTCTTCAAGTCAAAAATACTTTTTGAGACTCCCTGCGGCAAAAAAGATCAGGAAAACGGCAAGATTTAATACCACGATGCTCGCTCCAACAGGGATATCAAGGGAATACGAGAGGACAATACCAATAAAGAAACATATTGTCGAGACAATGCCAGAACAGATCACCACACCCTTAAAGCTTGAGTAGAGTCTCATGGCGGTAAGGGCGGGAAAAACTATAAGGCTCGAGATAAGGAGGGTCCCCATTATTCGCATTCCGACAACTATTGTAACGGCAGTCAGCACAGCTATGAGGGTGTTGTAAAAACCGACGTTTACGCCTGTTGCCCTCGCAAAATCCTCATCGAAGGTAACTGTGAATATCACATTGTAAAGGACTGCAAAGAGCAACAGCACAGCAACAGAAAGTCCCATGCCAAGATAGACATCTTGGTCGTCCATTGCAAGTATGCTGCCAAACATATAGTTATATATGTCAATACTCATCCCTTTTGTTAATGATGTAGCTATGATTCCTATCGCAAGGGCTGAACTTGATATCACTGCTATAGCAGCATCTCCCTTGATTCTTAGATTATCTCTCATTTTCAGGAGCAGTATTGCAGCGGTTATTACGACAGGCACAGAAACAAGGAGAGGTGCCATGTTGAAGGCCACGGCAATGCAGAGTGCCCCAAAAGCAACGTGACCAAGCCCGTCTCCTATCATCGAATATCGTTTGAGGACCAGACTCACACCAAGCAGCGACGCACAAAGCGATACCATCAGGCCTACCGCGACCGCCCTGACGATAAAATCATAAGCCAAGAGTTCACTTAGAATATTTAGCATTTTCGCCTGAAAACCTCTTGCCTGTTTCGGATCTCAGATATTCATCCGCACTGCCAAAAAAAAATATATTTGTGCCAAGGTGGAGGATTTTATCGGCATTTTCTTTAGCTGCCTCAATATCATGGGAAACCATGATTATTGTCAGCCCCTCTTCATTCAGTTTTCTGAGCAGGGAGTAGAATTCGGAACTTATGAGCGGATCAAGGCCAGCGGCAGGCTCATCAAGGACCAGCATGGTTTTCGCGGAACAGAGGGCACGTGCCAGAAGCACACGCTGCTGCTGGCCTCCCGAAAGCTCCCGGAAGGAACGTTTCCTTATACTCGCTATCTCAAGTAATTCCATGCTGTAAACGGCCAGTTTTTTGTCTTTCGATGCATAAAAGGGGAAGATTCCACTCGAAGCAAGGCAGCCTGAGAGCACCACTTCATCCACCCTGGCAGGAAAGTCCTTCTGTACCTCTGTCTGCTGAGGCAGGTATCCGATCTCGCTTTTTTTGATGCCTCCGTTCAGCCTGATCATGCCGGAAGAAAGCTCCGTAAGGCCGAGGATAGCCTTTATCAGAGTGCTTTTTCCTGAGCCGTTTTCTCCAACAACTGCAAGGTACTCACCCTTTTCAATTCGGAAGGAGACGTTTTTTAACGCGGGGACACCATCATACTCCACTGATACGTTTTCAGCCTCGAGAACTGTCATTTAAGCCCCTCTTTGAGGTTTGCCAGATTTTTTCTCATAATAGAAAGATATGTACTTCCCTTTTTTAGATCCTCTGAAGAAAGATTATGGCACGAATTCAAAGAGAGCAGGTGTGTTCCTGTTTCCACACTGATCATTTTTGCCATCTTAGGAGCTACCATCTCCCCATAAAATACAATCGGTATTTTTTCTTTTTTTACCTCACTGATGATTTCAGTAATTCTTTTCACTCCCGGATCCGCCTGCGCTGAGCAAACGTCTATCGCAGAAAGAGACTCCAATCCATAACGTTTAAGGAAATATGCGAAAGCATTACTGCCGCCAAATACAATTTTTTTTCTTTTCCCTGAGGCAACAGCATCCCTGAACTCACCATCAAGTTTTTGGAGTTCTGACTTGAACTCCTTTGCATTCTTTCGGAAATATTCTGCATCGGCCGGATAGGCGGCACACAAGGCGGAAAGTATATTGTCCGTCATGACTGCCGCATTGTTGGGGTCTGTCCATATGTGCGGATCAAGGACATGGTGATGTGTTTCGGCGTGATCTTCGTCTTCATGCCTGATCAGTTTTATTCCCTTTGAGACATCCACTGTTACTATCTTTTCCCCTTTTACGGATGAAATTATCTTTTCTGCCCAATGTTCCATGTGTCTGCCTGTGTAGACGAACATATCCGCTTTGCTGATATTAATGATGTCAGATGGAGATGGTTCATAAGTATGGCTTTCCGCTCCGGGAGGCAGAAGAAGCTGCACATCCGCTCTATCCCTTACTATCTGTTTCGTAAAATCATATTGGGGAAAGAGTGTCGCTATGATCCTGGGTTTTTCCTGCGTTTTGCTTTCAGCCTGACTGCGGACAGGATATTCCATTAACAAAAACGATAACGCTGACAAGGCCAGTAAGCCTGTCAGCAGCATATATTTTTTATTTTTCATCTATATCCTTCTTTCTGCACTCTGAACATATGCCGTAAAAGACCGTCTTGAACCTGTTCAGGTCAAACTTATGATGCTCGCTGAAATGAGCGGAGATCTGATCAAGGAAGCTGCAGTCAAGGTGGAAGAGCTTCCCGCATCGCTCACACTTCATGTGGTAATGCAGCGATTCTTTTCCGGAAGGCTCAGCATACTGGTAACAGGCGCTCGCACCATCAACAGAAGAGTACTTTATGAGGAATCCCTCTTTCTCAAGCCTCTCAAAATGCCTGTATATCGTAGCCTTTCCGACAGGGTGACCTTCATGAATGAGAGCAAGGTGAACGTCGTCGGCAGTTATGTGCCTGTCGCTGTTCCTCTCTATCACAGCCAGAATAAGTTTGCGCTGGTTTGTGTTGTATCGGACCTCGGTCATATAAATCACACCATTCTAAAACTGAGAATCAGTTTCATATTGACATGATTATAGCACTACAATAATGATGAAGCTACGACGAGTTCGGTCGCAATGGTGAAAAGGCTGTAAGAGCTGGAGGAAAGTGTACCCACCTGGGGAATCGATTGGGAGTCGATAGGGAATCAATTGTTAGTAGCTAAGACCCGGGAACAACGTCAAGGGCAAGTGACAGTATCAAGACCTGGATCCACGCTGAGACGCGGACCAAGATGACGAAGAGAAAAGCATAAGCAATGGGGTTAAGTCAAAATTACAACTGGTATGCAATTGATTCCCAACCGATTCCCAATAGACTCCCCCGCAGGACCGCGTCCTGCGCCACACCATCTACTTAAGCCTAAAAGTCACTGGTACTCTTACACGTACTGTTCCGTTATTTTTGAAGAGCCACTGTCTGACTGCGCGCAGGGCGCTTTCGTCAAGTCTTTGGAAGCCGCTTGAACTCTCGATCTCTGCGTTAACGACTCTACCGTCTGTCACAGTTGCTATTATTTTTACTGTTCCCTCTTCTTTACGTTTTCTTGAAAAAGAGGAGTAGTCCGGCAGGACTTTTTTTACGACTTCGAGGGTATCCAGTTCGACGACCCTTTCCGGCCGAGCCTGATGAGGCAACGCCGGAAGGTTATCTGTAAGGACTGCATCGTTCGTTGCATTTACAGGAGTCCCCGCCTCGCTGTCTGCGGTCCCTGCAACTGCCTGAACTTCCTGCACGGGAGCCTTCTCAGGCGTCGTTTTTACTGCCTTTACAGGTTCTGCTTTTTTTTGAGGCTGTTTTTTGGTGACAGTCTCCTTTTTGGGGACGGCCTTCTTCTCAGCCGGCACCTCTTCCCTTATCGGGACCGGTGCTGGAGCGATTTTTTTCTCGGCCATTGCCAGGCGGACTCTCATGATCGGCTTTATCTCCGGCTTCACAGCGGCACCGGGCATCAGCAGCACAAATGCGGCATGCGCTGTAATGCTCAATGTGAGCGCTATGACCCAGAAAAACCTCTCACGGGACTCGTTCATTTTCAGTTTTCGCCCTCCATTAGAAGACCTGCTGAAGTTATCCCTGATTTTCGGAGTATGGAGAGTACTTCTGCAACTGTTCCGTAGGGAGCGTTTTTATCCCCGGCAATGAGTATTTCCCGCCCTCCGGCAGCTTTGGCAAGTTCGGGGAGTTCATCTTTCGAGACCTTGACCCCGTTCCAGAATATCGCGCCGTCCTTTTCCACAGTAAGGGTGAGGGCGCTCTTCATGTCTGAAGTCTCACCCTCTCCCGAAGGAAGATCAATATCCAGTTTGCCCTGAATGAATGTTGCGGTCAGGACAAAAAAGATTATCAGCATAAAGAGTACGTCTATGAGAGGTGTAACATCTACGTCTGCAAAACGCCTTGATTTACGCCTTCGCACTTTCCCCACCATGACTTGTGAAGTGTTCCCTTATAAGGTAGTCGGCGCCCCTGTTGAGCGTTTCCTCCTCGCTGTCTATGCGGGAGAGCAGGAGTCCGTGGGCGAATATCACAGGTATCGCAACTGTCAGTCCCGCGACAGTCGTAAAGAGAGCTTTCCAGATGCCTCCCGTAACAGTCGCAGCGTTTATCTGGCCGCCGAGATGCAGGGACTGGAACATCTCGACCATCCCAAGCACTGTTCCGAGAAGTCCGAGCAACGGGGCTGTCTTCCCGACTATCTCAAGGATGAATAGGTGTTTTTCCCATCGGTAGACCTCACGGCGGACCTGCTGCTCGACAAGTAGCTTCATGTCCTCCCTTCCAACGCCCCAATGGGCGAAGGCCGCGAAGAAAAGCCTGTGGAGAGAACTCTGTGATGACCTGACCACTTTTCTTGCCTCGCCGATGTTGTTCTCAGATACTGCTTTGCCAAAGGCCTCCTCAAGCGCCTCCGGGTTTGTGGAAGCGCTCTTGAAAAAAAGCAGCCTCTCTACCACGACCGCCAGTGCTATGACAGAAAGCGCCGCGATCACCCACATTATTATTCCGCCCGATCTCATGTATTCAAGCAATTATGATCTCTCCCGTCTTTTCACATCAGATGATCAGAAATTACGTTTAGCCCTTACAAGAAGCCACAGGAAAAATATGGATCCTATGCACGAAGTAAGGACACCGACAGGAACTTCCGCCGGAGCCCAGAGCATCCTGGCCGCCGTGTCACACAGCACAAGAAATGCGCCTCCGAAGAGCAGGGATGCCACCGCAAGCTTTCTGTGGTCAGTTCCTACAAATTTTCTGCATATATGAGGCCCCAGAAGTCCGACAAATCCTATCGGGCCGCATGTTGCGACATTTATGCCAATAACTATCGATACAGAGAAGAAAAGAAGCCTCCTTAGCTTAACCACCGAGACTCCACGGCTTGCCGCTATGTCTTCGCCGCAGACAAAAAGGTTCAGCTCAGGCGCTGTTATAAAGGCTATCGCGAAGATGACTGCCAGTGCAGGCAGTGTGGCAAATACAGGAGCAAACCCCACAGCCTGTATGCCTCCCATGGACCATCTCATCATTCTGAAAGTATCGATGTAACCGCCCGTGAACTGGATCATCATGTTAAGACTCCCAAAAAGGAAACTCATCGCAACTCCGGCAAGGAGCAGTGTCGCTTCAGACATGCCGCCCCGTCTTAGGTTGCCTGCGGCATATATTGCAAACGTTGCAGCCAGAGCACCTACAAATGCAGCCAGCGAGAGTCCCGATACTGCGTTAAAAAGCGAAAAGACTATACCTGTCCTTATGTATACGACAGCTCCAAACGCAGCTCCTGTTGATACCCCGAGCATATCCGGAGAGGCCAGCGGGTTTCTGAAAAGGGCCTGGAAGATCAGGCCGCAGAGGGCCAGAGTTGAACCCGTTATCCATCCAAGCAGGACACGCGGAACCCTCAGGTCCCACATTATCCGCATGATATTCTCGTCTCCGCCGCCCAAAAGATCGGAGATGCTTATCTGCTGCATACCAATAAAGGGCGCCACAGCAACTACCGCGAGCGAAAAGATAAAGAGAAGGGGCATGGACATGCGCTTCACCTTACAAACCCCCTCGGTGCTACATAGGGCATAAGCTGTCCCTCTGAACGGAAGCCTTCAAATTCCGTCTCGAATATCTCCGACAAGAGGTCTTTTTCAAGAAGCTCCCCGCTGTGGCCTTGCCAGACCATATTGCCGCGTTTTATGGCAAGTATCTCGTCCGCTCCATGGAGGGCAAGATTTATATCATGTGTCACCAGGAGGATCGTCATCCCCTGGTCCCTGTTGACCCTCTCGATAAGTTCCAGGGTCTCGACCTGATGCCTGTAATCAAGGAAGCTCGTGGGCTCATCCAGAAAAAGTATGTCCGTGCTCTGTGCCAGGGCAGCCGCAATAAGGGCCTTCTGGCGTTCTCCTCCGCTGAGGCTGTTTAGCTGACGGTCTGCAATGTTCGTTACCCCTGCCGTTTCAAGGGATCTGTCTATTATCGCCCTGTCCTCGACAGTCTCGCCTCCGATCGCCTTCTGCCACGGATAACGTGACATAAGCGCAAACTCCCTGACCGTAAAGGGAAGCGAATCAGAGCCTGTCTGATGCACCCAGGCTATCCTCCTGGCAAGCAACCTTTCAGACAGGGAGGACAGCGGATCACCTTCAAGCGAGACCCGGCCCGTAAAGTTTTTATAAAGGCAGCCGATGCATTTGAGAAGTGAACTCTTTCCCGCGCCGTTGGGACCTATTATGCCAAGGTATCTGCCTTTTCCGAGGGAAAAGGAGATGTCTTCAAGTATGGAAGCTCCTCCCAGTTCAAGCGAGAGCCCTTCAACATGTAGAAAATCTGATCCGTTCACCATTTGACCTCCGGATGGATCGCTTTTGCGAATGCCTTCAATATCATGCCCGACCTGGCACCCGGTCTCAGATAGACGGTACCCTGCATTATATATATCCGTCCCTTGTTGACCGCATCCACCTTGGCGCTTCTCTGCCACTGGCCCTTAAGGTATTTTTCATTGAAGATCGTATCCACGTCGATTTTGTCTTTTGAATGATAAAAAGTCTTGTCTCCGACAAGGTCTATGATGACGTTCGGGTTTATTGTCATCAGCCCTTCAAGCGAGACTTGCGGGTAGGATATTTTTTTCTCTGCTACCGCGTTTTCTCCTCCGGCCAGTGCGATCATCTCTCCGTAGAAATTGTTGTTGCCCGCAACGTAGAAGCTGTTGATCTGGCGCTCGGAAAGCTCCCTTGATACACAGAGAAGTACTTTGGGTTTATCCAGCCCCTTGACCTTCGACGTCACCAGTTTTACGTCCGCACGTATCCCGGAGACAAGTTTTTGCGCCTTGGCCTGCGCCGAGCAAATTTTTCCCAGCCTGGTTATGGAATCGCATATCTCATCTATGGTGTTCTGCTTCATCACGATGTAGGGTATCTTAAGCCTGTCCAGCTGGGGGGTAAACTGCATATGCATGTCCTGAAGAAGGAGCAGATCGGTCTTCATGGACATGAGCATTTCAAAGTTTAAGGCTGCGAAATCGCCCATCTTCGGCTTTTTCGTCGCTTCAGGCGGATAATCGCAGAAATTTGTCACTCCGATTATGCTGTCTCCCTGCCCAAGGGCAAAGAGGATCTCCGTTCCGACAGGAGTCATTGAGATTATCCTTTTAGGAGAAGCCCATGCTGTGATCGGCAATATCAGCATAATAATAACTATCGGCAAAAAGATCTTTGACCTCTTCAAGAAAATACCTCTTTTCCATATATGGCAACAAAAAAAGGAAGCCGAACGGCTTCCTCAATAAATTTACACAATGAGGATGAACAACGCCCGCGCATAACATCCATCATCTTTTCTCGGGTCGCCTGACTTCCCCTAAAGGGTCACAGTGGCGGGGCCGCTCCGGACTCGCACCGGATTCCCCCTTAAAAGACGCTGATATTCATTTTTTTATCAATGAGCTGCGCTTCGAAAACTGGAACCGTGCATATATTTCCATTCTTGTGCCTGCATCATGTGCGCATATTCTATCATAAGAGGCAGCAATTGTTATAAATATGCATAAATAGATGTGTTAGATGTGTTTTTTCATAGGCAAGAAACATGACATTCAGCGGTACATGTTACGATTTCCCGTACAGGCTGAAAACAACGCTGAAAACCGGACATTTTCGGACAAGTGCTGGCTGTCAATGATCAGGGAAAATGTCACCTTTTAGGAGGATAACTGATCAGCAGAAATGTCATCCCTTTTATTTTTTGTATAGAACATATCAGTGTAATTGAACCAAGGAGATTTGTTCTTTTTAGAGGTGACAGCCTCAGTTTTCTTTATGTCAGTGGAATTATCCTGCGCGTGCATTTGTATTTTGCTGTCCGGAAGTTGGGTTTTAAGCAGTTCTGGTTTAATAACCAAGCCATTGAAAAGGATCTGTACCCCTATATGTTTACTGCTGGCTACGGTCAAAGTCTCGTGAGGCGATGCATATATTCTTTTATTGTCGGCATAAAAAGGCAAACGGTATTTTTGCCCCTCAAAAGAAAAAGAAAGTCCTGAATCAAGTTTTCTTGTGTAATGCTTAGCAAAGATGAACTGCAGCGCCGACATATCCTCCTTCGGTAAATAGGCCTTCAGCGGGTTAACGGCTTGGACGGCGAATTTGCGGTTGTAGTATGGAATATACAGCTTTATAAATTCATTGGCCTGTTCCACAGAGATAATTCCTTTGCGCTGCATATCTTTAGACAGCCGATCCTGTAAAGTTTCCCAGAGCCTTTCAATACAGCCTTTTGCCTGAGGAGACCCAGCAATGATAAGCAGAATATTTAGTTCTTTGAGTGCTCTGGCGAAGTTGGGTTGTTTCTCATCCTTGCCGGCCAGTTCTTCTGCAATTGTTAGTTTCTTTTTCTTTTTACTGTCGTAAGCAAATACCGTTCTGCCATCGGTATAGATTTCTCTTGGTAAATGTCCGTCCTGATTCATTTGATACATTAGTTCGCAATAGCCTTCCAAGGTCTCTTCCTTTTCAAAATGAAGAGCAAGGATTCGACCTGTGGCATCGTCAACCGCACCGTGCAGGTGCAGGTAAGAGCCATTGCCAAACCAATCGAAACTGGAAGCATCCATCTGAATCATTTCCCCCTCGCGTTCTCTGGCATCTCTTGAACGATGTTTCTTTGGCCTGCGCTTAGCTTTCGGGGAGCGGATGCCAAGTGCTTTAAGGTATCTTGAAATGCTGCTTACAGAGACAAAGATGTCATTTTCTTCAGCAAGAATGTCTGTGGCATGACAAAAATTATAGTTTGGTAAATCTGTCTGATAAATCCGGCAGATTTTATTAACAACCTCAGGATCTAATGCATTAGAAGGCTTTCTTTCTCTATTTTTATGCAGAATGCTCATGATCCCATTTGTGGATGCCTCAGCTTTTATCCGCTGTACCTGTCGCACACTGATGTCTAAACGTTCTGCCGCCTGTTTGTTTGTAAAACGGCCCGCCAACAGTTCTTCGATAATAGTTATTTTCCTGGCTTCTTGCTTGCTCATTTTTATTTTCATCCTCTCATTTTATCTTTATTAGAGGGGATGACATTTTCCCTGACGAGTTACACCATGACAATATCGCTGATCAACGGCTTGACAAACTTGGGATATAAGGTAGAATGTTTTCCCGTGAATACTGCCTTGTGCGGGTTCATTTGAGTGGTAGGATGGCCGAGTGGTCAAAGGCAACAGACTGTAAATCTGTCGGCGAGAGCCTACGCTGGTTCAAATCCAGCTCCTACCACCATTATTTTGCCCAAAATGCCCTTACCGCATTATTGGTTGCCGCCTTAGCTCAGTAGGTAGAGCACATCCATGGTAAGGATGGGGTCCCCGGTCCGAGTCCGGGAGGCGGCTCCAGCGATAATACAAGCTCCGCAGGAAAATTCCTGCGGAGCTTTTTTGTTGCACTGTTTCGGCAGTATAAAGCATGCGATGACCTTAATAAAAGGCTTACTGCATGTTGCATAATTTCGACTTCCCGTGACTCTTTCCCAAAATTCCCCGCAACACCTACAAAGTGTTGCATAAAGTTTACTTTTTGATAGAATTGAATTATTATTGTAATTGATATTGTCCGAGATCAGAATATTTTGGAATGATTCTTACAAAGGAGGCTGATTGAGATCAACATCTTTGAAAATATCAAACAGACAGATCCTGACGGAATTGAATTCTGGAGCAGCCGCAATCTGTCAAAGGCTCTTGAATATAGTGACTACCGTAATTTTGAAGAAGTAATTGAAAAAGCAAAACTAGCGTGTATAAACAGTAACCAGAAGGTCGACGATCATTTCGTTAACGTCACCGAAATGATCGAACTCGCTAAGAATGCGCAAAGACAAATAAGGTCAGTATATTTATCAAGGTTTGCATGTTACCTTATCGTTCAAAGCGCAGATCCCAGAAAAGAAGTGGTAGCACTGGGACACAGCTATTTCGCCATGCAGACCCGCCGTCAGGAAGTTGAAGATGACAGATGTTTAAAGCTGAGAGCAGAGATCAAAGAACATAATAAAGGCCTTGCATCAGCCGCAAAACAAGCCGGAGTTGTTCAGCCCATAGATTATGCGATCTTCCAAAACCACGGCTACCAAGGTCTTTATGGCGGAATGAAAAAACAGGATATCAACGAACATAAAGGTCTTAAGAAAAACCAGGATATTCTTGATCACATGGGAAGCGAAGAGCTTGCCGCCAACCTCTTCAGAGCGACTCAGACAGAAGCGAAGCTTCGCCGTGACAGAATTGATAATAAGGCTGATGCCAATAAAACACACTATGAAATCGGCAAAAAAATTCGTAAAACCATTGCTGAATTTGGTAACGAAATGCCCGAAAATTTACCGACTCCACAAGAAAACATTAAGCAGTTGGAGTCACGCAAGAAAAAAGAACTGCCTGCAGAATAAGGTAATTAGGAGATCCTTTTATATTACAACAATCTATCCTGCATGAATGATTTTCATAAACAATAGGCTTGGTTCTGCGAGAAGGGCAGGACTCGGGACACAATTTTTAGAAAGATCCTGAAAACATAATTGATAGACATTTGATCCGCGTTATCAGAAAGCGGCTTCGGGGCTGGTTCCCCTGAAGCCGCTTATTTATTAACTGTCTTTCTTCAAATCACGGAGCTCTTCTTTTATCTCCCGCAATTCCTTCAATATGTCATCTTTGTCGCTGAAACTTCCTGACCGATGGTTCTCAAACACATTCATCCTACGATTAAATGTATAAAAGAGGATCCCCATTATTATCAGAAAGAACAACGGCATCATAAACATCCCAAATGGCATTCCGCATCCGTTCCCGGCTGTTCCCCACCACATCTATACCACTCCCCGTAAAACTGTTTTTAATTTCCAGGAACAATATACCATAACATCGACATCCATCGATATGTATAAATACTTGTTTTGACACGTGTTCAAGTTATGTATATACTTGTATATACATGAGGTGATGAGAATGCTTACTACGATCAAAAAATGGGGGAACAGTCAGGGGATAAGGCTTCCTCTGGATATTCTGAGAGAAGCGAAAATTGACAAGGAAAGTGCCGTCAATATTTCTGCACAGGGAAACTGCATTGTAATAACGAAAGCTGAAACCCCAAAAAAGCGTCAGAATATAATGGAGCTTTTTGAGGGATATAAAAATGAGTACGAACCGACTGAGATCGACTGGGGTGAACCTGTAGGTAAGGAAGTATGGTAAGCCAGGGTGATATCATTATGCTTAATTTTGATCCTCATGCCGGGCACGAACAGGCAGGCTACAGGACTGCATTAGTAGTCAGCAACAACTTTTTCAACATTAAGACCAACATGGCTAGTGTATGCCCCGTAACTAACACAGACAATGAATTCCCCCTTCATATAAGGCTTGACGATAGGACCCAAACCACCGGAGTCATACTTTGCGAACATGTCAAATCACTCGACATAAACAGAAGACACTTCAGGATCGTTGAGAAGCTGCCCCAGGATATTCTGCAGAGGGTCGTCGACGTTATCTGTTCAGAGATCGAGATACTGTGATTATCACTATTGGGCTAGACTTTCATCATGCCGCCTTCTACTGCTGAGGCGGCCAGTTTTGCATATATGCCCAGGATACCTTTCAGTTCCTTCTGGGGGGGGTCTTTTCCAGTCTTTAAGGCGGGCTTCCAGTTCCTCGGGTGAAAGATCGACATCCAGCTTTTTCTTTTCGACATCTATGGTGATGATGTCTCCGTCCCTGACAGCGGCTATGGGACCGATTGAAATATAGGAATTTTAATGATTCCTGTTTTTTTTGACAGCTACGGTTAATCTGCATTTATATTTATTGCCCCTCACTCAGCTGAGGGGCAATATTGAAAGGAGGACAACTTATAGCAGGGGACAGTTTTTCTAGCAGAATATTTTCTGCACATAGGATGACGTAGAGGCAGAAAGCATTGCAGGGTAATCAGGGCGGAATCTCAAGGTGTCTCCCGCTTTATATTTTTTAGGACAATCTTCCAGATCCACAAGGAGGTGGTCGCTTGAAGCAGTGATGATCTCCACACCCTCATCAAGCGGCAAGAGCCCTTCTATCCTGATATCCTGCCTGCCTATTGCAAGAACTCCGCGCAGCCTGTTGCCTCTATCAAGAAATATCGGAACGTTTCCTGAGAAGTCCATCCCGATTTCTCCTATCGGAAGGGTTGGTTTTACGCGAACTTCACACAATTCTGCCACAATTTCCATGGTATCCTGGCTGAGCATGGTAAATGGGAAATTTTCAGAGGAATCAGTGCCTAAAAGTATCGATTCACCAAGTCTGAGGCTATTTATCCCTTCGGGAATGTTCCCCCTTATCATTTGGACAAGCGAACAGGTGCCGCCGCCGGATACTAAGTCGATAGGTCTGTTAAGCTTGTTCTCCATCTCCTTGCAGTATTCAAGAAGCCGTGTCAAATTATCATGTCCCGGCAGCGCTCCACTCGCGCAGGCAAAATTTGCACCCACCCCCGCAATATGCAGATAAGGCGAAATGTTCTTTAATTTCTCATATGATGACTCTAATTCTGTCGGCCAGAATCCTTCGCGTAAATCTCCCATGTCGATCATTATTACAATTTTATGATTCTTCTTTAGTTTGTCGCAAATACGGGACATTTCAAGGATACTGTCCAGTTCAGAAACCAGAGAATAATCACAAAACTTGACTGTGTCTTCGATCTCAGAGGGCATAGGTATCCTTATCAGGGCATATTCACCTTGTATCCCCTCCTCTTTCATCTTTACGATGTTAGATATCCTGCTGTCTGCGAGTATCTGAAATCCAGCTTTTTTGAAGGCCAGCGCGATCTCCGGATGAGCACTCATTCCTTTTGTTACGGCCCACAGCGAGATACCGTGCATGGAGCACTCTTTGATCAGAATTTGTCCGTTATTAACGATCTTGTCTGTTTGTATTTTCATTATTGGGTATCGCAAGGTGGGAGTCCTCCTAATATGGGCTATTATCCGATATTGATATAAGGTCCTCAATGACACCGTAGGCTGTGTCAAGAAGATCAGGGCGATCCTGGATCAGAGTGTTCGTGTGCATAAGGTCTGATTCAAAGCGTATTGCGGCTCCAAAGTGAGATATCAGAGCCATTACATCGTCTTTGTTAACCTCTTCCACTTTTACACTGGCCGTTATTTTTCCATCAACATTATGAGCACGGCACATCAGCTTTAGCCTTTTCCCACGCTTTAAGGCATCCTGGCACATTTCGGGCGTGATTTGGGAGATTCCTTTACGTTCCACATCATAGGGAGTAATATGCGCATCCATAAGTACATTGGCAAATGCTGCGGTCTTTGCGGCAGGGTCCCATCCGTCCGTATCCATTGTTGGGTCTGCTTCAGCAATCCCAGCTAACTGAGCCTGTTTTACTCCCTCTTCAAAAGTGCCGCCATTTTCCATGTACGATAGTATGTAGTTCGTCGTTCCGTTCAGGATACCGGAGAATCCTTTAATAGTGGATCCCTTCATGCAGCGCCGGACGAGGTTGAAAACTGGCGCCCCATCCATTACAGCAGATTCAAACAAATACTTAACGCCCTTTTCGTCCGCCAGCTTCTTCAACTTATGGTAATTGAAAGCAACCGGTCCTTTGTTTGCAGATACTACAGACTTACCGCGTTCAAGTGCGGCATGGATGTATGAAGAAGCAGGCTCTCCGTGTTCGCTGATCGATAGTGCCGATAGCTCAACAAGAACGTCGTAGTCAAGTATCTGCGCCGCTTCAAGCGGTGTGAGGAAAGAGAGTTGCTCGTCTTCACAAACCAATGTATTTTTTTCTTTTAGGCTGCGTAAAACGGATCTCAGATCAAGCCCGTTGGTATTTTCGACACCGCCATGACGCTGAGTAAAAACACCGATCACAGTAGGAGCCAGGTCAAGCTTAGGGTAAAGCTCTTTTTCTGTTAAAATTCGCGCCGTCTCTTTTGCAACATTTCCAAATCCAATAAATAAAATTCTCATTATATCTACTCCCATATTTTCTTGTGCAATAAAGGCTGCGTACGACTTTTAAGTCGCCCGCAGCCAGCTAGTGTTAGAGTTCCAGATATGCTATTTTTTGAGCCTTACATTGGGCTCTGCAGGCAGGCCAAAGAGAGGGATAAATCTGTCTAATCCTGTAAATGTCAGGATATATATCGAAAGCACGGTGATGATCGCCATGAAATTATAGTAGAGATCTCCGACCGTGAAAGTATAGAGAGGATAGACAGCGGCTGCAAGTCCCATATAGTACGCAACACCCGTATGCCATGGGATCAAAGCTGCGGTGTGCACGCCCACCGCGTCGGAAAAGAGCGCATTCCTGTTGCGAAGTATATATTTATCTTCCTCTGAACCCTCTACATTATCGTCTACTATACCTTTGATTACTGGTCCCACTGTAGCCATCTGCGACATCTCTTCGTTAAGAGTCGCATTTATGATAAGGCAGAGAAGCCCATTGCAGACCAAAAGATGACGCACACGTTTGCTTATTTTGACAAAGAACGCCGCAACAGGGCCAAATGCATCCATTCTTCGCATTACGGCCCCAAAACCCATGGCCCAGAAGAGCATTATGACAGCCCAACTTCCCGCATCTTCAAAACCTGACTGGACCAATCCAATTACGTCTTTCAGCGAAGTTACAGTTCCTGCAAGAAAACCGAATAGGATTGCAAGGACAATGCCCGATGATAGGCATGAGATAGTATCCATTTTCATTATAGCCATCGTTATTACTATTATTACAGGAATTACCATGTACAACGGCACACCTTCTGCAACCTGATCCAGCAGAGTCAAAACAGCCGGACGCTCTTCCTGAAGGATAGCTATTGTTTTCTCGGACATGGTGGCAAGTATCTGTGACGGGTCTCCGACTGTTTCCGGAAGCCCCATTGAAATGCTTACTGCGTAAAAACAAATTGCAGACAAAATAACACATATAGCTGACCATGGTGCCTGAGTCCTTACCCTGTCAACAACCTTTATGCCTTGCAGCCCCGAACTCAATATCGTTGTATCTGAAATCAACCCAATATTATCACCGAAGGCAGAACCTCCGACACAAGCCGCAAAAGTCAGCGCCGGATTTCCTCCGACTACATTACACAACCACATAAAAATAGGAATACAAGCTGCGAATGTCCCCCATGATGTTCCTGTAGATACGGACAGAGCACAAGTGGTCAGGAAAGCAACCACTGCAACCGTTTTCCCCGTAACCCCAATGTTGATAAAGATCGATATAGCTGCTGCCCCGACACCTGTCGACATAAAAATTTCGGCAAGTGCATAGGCCAACATAAGTATAAAGGCCAAAAGAGTCGCTTCTTTGGCTCCCTCTACGCCTTCATTCAGCACTTCCGAGAATTTCATTTTCTCTGTAACCTTACAAATGGCTGCCGCAACAAAAAGCCCTATCGAAGCAGAGATAAGTATATCTACTCCATTCACTACCATTACTGCCAAAAGAACAACGGGCGACAATTTTAACAATGCGATCAATGTAAAACCCCCTTTAGAAAATTAAAGTGTGCCGCCTTCCGGCAGGCACACTTTTTGAAATTACTTCAGGCTTTCCTTTACAGAATCAGAAATAGACTTGAGTCCTCTAGCAAGCTCATCATGCAAAGGCCAGCCATAACCGATCCTCATGTATCGTTTGCTCTGCTCAAACCAGTGCCCGGGACCTACATACGTACCGTATTTCTCATTCATTAAGCGGTAAACCTTTTCAACATCCACTTCTACTTCCGGTTTTATCCTCGGAAAACAAGTGCAGGCGGCTCTTGGTTCAACCCATTCCATGAATTCTTCCTGTTCTATCCACTCTTTAACAACTGCAAATCTATCCGCTATAGTCGCGTCGTTTTGCTTGATCCATTCATCTTTTTGCGACAAAGCGACATAGCCGATATATTCATCGACTACACTGCCTCCAATACATACCTGTTCTTTGGCACAAAGCAGAAGATCGTTTATCTTTTTATTCCGGCATACAGTCCAGCCTATTCGAATACCGGGAATCCCATATGTTTTAGAGAGTGATGATACGGATATTACCTTGTCAGAAAGAGAAGCTGCGACAGGAAGGACTTCATCCTTAAACATATCTCTGTATGTTTCGTCTATGAGAAGCCAGACATCGTGTTTTTCAGCTATTGCAATTACTTCTTTTAGCTCTGAAAGAGACATCATCGTTCCCGTAGGGTTGTGAGGGTTAGTCAATGAAATGTACTTAGTGTCAGGTTTTATCATATACTTGAGTTTGTCAATATCTACTTTAAATCCTTCTTCAAACTTCTGGTCGAGATAGCTAATGTCGGCACCTATTGCACGAGGCGTTTCAATATTTGTTCCATAATTTGGTCTTGCGACTATCATTTTGTCGCCGGGTTCCAAGAGAGACGATGCAACTAAAAACAGAGCTGAAGCAGCACCGGCAGTAACAAGCACATCATTTGGATCGTCTAAGCCGGACTGCTGAGCAATAGTTTCACGGAGGCGGGGATCTCCGAGGTGATCACCATAAGGAAGGATCATGTCGTCGATCACAAGTCCAAGACCTCTTATATTCCTGTCTCTAACTGAAGTCTCTGTTAGGTTGTTTTTTATTTTTTCATATCCTAACTGCTCAGGCGATTCTTTTTCTATGGACATCCTTACGTATTTCATTTTATTATCCTCCTGTTGTCACATGTTGCTTCCGGCGTTTCTATTACACGCGCGCACGTGTTTACAACAAGAAGTTTATTGTCATGAAAAACGCAAATCAAACACCATTTTATATAATAAAAAACAATTATTGACCACTTTTTTGTAAATAAACAACAGGTAAGCCTAACTACTTTTGCTAAAATAGGATAGAATATAGCAAAATTATTTCTTTTAAAACCATAAAAATCTACATATTCAACTAGTTAACAAAAAATTGGATCGTTTTTTGGTTTTGAATCACATAGGTAATATTATAAAAAATTACAACATTTGGGTGGTTTTTATGTATTACATGATCTCAGATTTTTTGAACACATATGGATCTAATGTCTCTTTGATAGCCGGCAGTGGAGGGCTTTCGAGGATCGTTAAGGACGTTGGAATACTTGACTATGAACTGGACACTTCTTTAAGGAGCAAATATTTCCACACAAGTCTTTTTAGGGATCAACTTGTGCTGACAACTTTTCTTTGCGCAAAAGATGACATATCAATGATCGGAGAGGGCATAAAACACCTTCTCAAGCAAGATGCAAGCGCTTTGGCAATAAGAAATGTATTTCATCTCCCCATCCCCGAATCTGTACTGAGATATGCTGATTCCAAAAATTTTCCAATAATATTGATCAATTCGATGGATATATATTTTGAAAAGATCATTTATGACGTCAACAGATATGTCGAACGAATGGCAGATATTAACTTTATGCAAAATGAGGTAAATATACTGCTTTCACGAAAACTTTCAACAGATGAGGTCAGAGACCATGCGAAACTCATAGATCCGTCGTTTGAGGAAAGGTATATAGCCATATATTTTATGAGCCGGGACTATTTTAGCGAATCAGACTTTCTTGAATGCTTTGAAAGATATGACAAGAGTTGTTTTTCAACACCAGCAAGTACTATGTGCCTCTACAAACACGGCGCATTTTTGTTCTATTCCTGCGATGACACCTCAGTAATGTTCGATGACAATTTTGTGTCCCAGGCTGTAAAAAAGATCTTCCCGGACCCATCTAACTACACAATAGGAATAAGCAGACCGCACTTCAGCCTTGGGGAATTTTCAGTCTGCCTCAGAGAAAGTCTTTGTGCAGCACTTTTAAACAAAAATCTCCAAAAGCCTTTTTTGAGATACAGTGAGCTTGGGGCATATGAGATAATTTTCCCCTTTGCAAAAAGCAAAGAAATGCAGGATTTTAAGAAAAAAGTTCTGGAGCCAATTAATGAGTGCGACGCAGAGAACAACACAAACTTGCTTGAAACACTTACCCAATATGTACTATCCGGCTGCAAAATGCGCGTTGCAGCAAAAATGACTTTACAGCATGAAAATACAGTCCGCTACAGATTAGAAAAGATAGCTATACTGACCGGACTCGATTTTAAATCCGAGGCACAGCGGGAAGAGCTCTCACTAGCGGTAAAAATTGACATATGCAGCGGACTGCTTGGAGATGAAGTATGATTTTTCCCAAAGTTCAGATTATGATCTACGGTCTTAAAATTTCATCATTCCGCCCTCGGCTGCTGAGGCAGCGAGTTTTGCGTATATGCCCAGGATGCCTTTCAGTTCCTTCTGAGGAGGTCTTTTCCAATCTTTTAGGCGGGCTTCAAGCTCCTCGGGAGAGAGGTCTACATCCAGTTTTTTATTTTCAACATCTATGGTGATGATGTCTCCGTCCCTGACTGCGGCTATGGGGCCGCCTTCAGCGGCTTCGGGGGATATGTGGCCGACAAAGCAGCCGTTGTTGGTTCCGGAGAAACGGCCGTCTGTAATTATCGCGGTCTTTTTTGCAAGGCCCCTGCCGTAAAGCAGTTTCATGGCGAAATACATTTCACGCATTCCGGGGCCGCCTTTCGGGCCCTCGTAACGGATGACCAGGACATCGCCCTCTTTTATATTCCCGTCAAGGATCGCCCGGTTCGCATCTTCTTCGCAGTCAAAGACTCTTGCAGGTCCGGAAAAATGGTACATCGACGGATCCATAGCGATGGGTTTTGTTATCCCTGTCCCCGGAGCAAGGTTACCCCGCATCACTGCCAGACCGCCCGATTTGCAGAAAGGATCTTCCTTTGTACGTATCACACGCCTGTCAACTCCGAAGGGACTTGACCGATCCTCAAGGTTCTCGCCAAGGCTCTTTCCGCTTACAGTCATGCAAGAGAGGTCTATCTCGTTTTCCAGCTCCTTCATGACCTGCGGGATGCCTCCGGCGCGGTAAAAGTCCTCCATATCGTACTCTGAGGCAGGATTTACCATAGCGATAGACGGGATATTTTGACTCGCCCTGTCGTAAATATCTATCATTGTCCCGGGTGCTATACCTATCTCGTTCCCTATGGCTGAAAGGTGAATGAAGCAGTTAGTCGAGCCGCCGGTAGCGACCATTATCTTCGCAGTGTTTTCAAGGGAGTCTTTCGTAATGATGTCGTGCGCTGTGATGTTTTGCCTGACAAGTTCGACGATCTTTTTCCCGGTCTCTTCCGCTGCCCTGGAACGGGCAGCGCTTGTAGCGGGTATAAGGGACGATCCCGGGAGGGACATGCCCATGGCTTCTGCCGCGCAACCCATCGAGTTGGCGGTGCCGTAGTATGAGCATGAACCGCATGAGGGTGCGGCATTGTCTTCGAGCATTGATAAAGTCTCTTTTGTGATCCGTCCGGCACTCAGCATACCCACAGCCTCCGATACAGAGGTGGAGTCGCTTTTGCGCCCGTCAAACGAAACTCCTCCGGCCATTGGACCTCCGACAAGCAATATCGCCGGAATGCCCAGCCTGGCGGCCGCCATCAGCATGCCCGGAACTATTTTATCGCATGATCCAAGCATAACAATGCCATCAAGCCTGTGGGCTTCGGCCATTGCTTCGATGTCGCATGCTATAAGGTCTCTGGTGGGGAGTATGTATTTCATGCCGTTATGTCCGCATGACTGTCCGTCACAGGCGGCTATTACGCCAAACTCGACCGCCATTCCGCCTGCCCTGTATATGCCCTTTTTTACGAACTCAGAAAGGTTCCTGAGGTTGTAATGTCCTGGCACCAGCTCGTTCCATGAGTTTGCTATTCCTATTAGGGGACCCTTTAGGTCTTCGTCAGAGAAGCCCATAGATTTATAAAGGGCCCTGTTTTCAGTAAACACCGGATCTGAAAGTATTTCGGAACTTCTGAATTTCATAATAATATCTTCCTTCGGCTATCTGCTTCTACTTAAGAAAATAATCTTTCATTATATTGCTCTCGCTCTTTGCGATATGTTCGTAGAGCAAAGATGAGAGGCCCCTGGCATCCCTGTCTCGAAGCTTTTCCAGTATCTCAACGTGCTGACCGATCGTTTCATGGATGTTTGCCAGGGACTGCGCAGAAAGCTTCTGGAAACGTTTTATCTGCGCGTGGTATGTTGTGATGATGGCACCAATACGTTTATTAGTCGCGTATTTCGTTATGGTCAGGTGTAGGAGCAGATCCATGTCAGAGACGCGAGTCAGGTCTACCTCTCCTGCGAGCGCAGCCTTTTTGAGGACTTTCCAGCCTCTCTCCATCTCGTCTATCTCCTCTTCCGGGATCCTGTTTACTGCGGAAAGTGCTGCGAAGGGTTCCAGCAGTTTGCGTATATCGTATATCTCTTTGAGATCTTCGAGGGATATTTCTGATACAAAGGCGCCTTTTTGGGGAATTATCTTGACGTATCCGTCCTGTTCCAGGCTGCGCAGGGCTTCACGGATAGGCGTTCTGCTGACCCCTATCTCCCTGGCAAGCTGGTTTTCGGGCAATGGAGCTCCCATCTCGATCTCTCTTGATTCGATAGCGTCACGGATCCATTCGTATGCTTTGGTCCAGCTGGCCTTTTCTTGGTCATGCATTAATGACACCCTCCATTATTTTAACTTAACTGTATACAGCAAACATACATCTTTATCACAGTTTTGTCCATATATTTCATTGAATATCCGGCAATATACTACATCCGGCCGGATCGATAAACAAAAATCTGTTTACAAGCTGAACCTTTGATATAAGAGGATTCACAAATTTCAGAGTTGACATAAATATTAGCAGATACTATTATGCAAACATATTTAAGAAAACTTTTTTGACCGGACGATCTATTCATAGGGTAATGCCAAAACGGAATGGGATAATCTTTGCATGTATACAGACTACATACTTGCGATACACAAGTCACATACCATAGAAGGGCAAAGCTGATGAGATACGACATACCATACGGAGATAAGAAAGTATTTTTTGAGGCGCCGGAAGGAGCTGTCATATTCGAAGGAAAAATGACCAGTATCCCCGGAATCAAAGATTTGGAAGGTGCACTGATCTCGGCGCTTGAATCGCCTATCGGAGCCCCCTCACTCAAAGACCTCGCCAGGGACAAAAAAAATATTGTATTTTTGGTCGAGGACAACACACGAAGCACTCCTCTCCACATCATCATGCCTATCATTACAGATTACCTGAACGAAAACGGTGTTCCGGACAGCGCTATGAGTTTCCTCACAGCTCCCGGAACCCACAGGCTCATGACCAACGAAGAAATCCTGGAAAAACTCGGTGCTGAAATGGTAAGGCGTTTCAAAGTGCTACAGCACGACGCCAACGTGAGCGAAGACATGAAGGATCTCGGAACAGTCCCTGCAGGCGATTATAAGATCCCTGTACACGTAAACAAATACGCATTGGGGGCTGATCTCCTGGTCGGCATCGGCAATATAGTGCCGCACTGCGACGCCGGTTATTCGGGCGGCGCAAAGATACTTCAGCCGGGAGTCTGTGATTTCGTTACCACATCAGCTACCCACGCGGCGGCAGGCTTCTGCCCTGACATTCCCCTAGGAATGGCAGACGGCAATCCATGCCGCATGGGCATGGAAGAGGTGGCAAAGATCGCCGGACTCGCCTTTATCGTCAACACAGTAAAGAACTATGAGGGAGAGGTAGCCGGCATTTTTGCAGGAGACTTCATCAAAGCTCACAGAGAGGGAGTAAAGCTTGCGAAAAGATCCTACAGTATAAGTGTGCCGGAACCTGCAGACATCGTCATCGTAAGCTCTTCACCATCAGATATGGACTATTGGCAGGCCTGTAAAGGTACGACCTGCGCATACTTCGCAGTCAAAAAAGGCGGAGTAGTGATATTCGCTGCTCCATGCACAGAAGGACTGGCTCACAACCATCCCCGTTTCAGAGAGTGGCTCTCGCTGCCCCTGGACGAGGTCCTCAGAAGGCTTCTCGCGGCTTCCCCTGAAGATGTGGAAGCTGACATGGTCTCTGCGGTGCTGTCTGTCTGCAACTGCCGGGCCAGGGACAAGGCGAAAATATACTGCGTCTCTGACGGCCTGACAGGAGAAGATCTTGCCGCGATGCAGTACAAGCCATTCCCCACAGTTCAGGCTGCTCTTGATGAAGCAATGCGCCTGATCCCCAACGCCACAATAGGCATTATTCCAAAGGGCGGCATTTCACTGCCGGTCCTCGAAAATATATAGCAAAAGAAAGGCGGCTGACTATGTTTCTTACGGATGAAGAAAAACGGATACTTGACGGAGCCGAAGGTGCCGGAAAGCAGAAAGCAATGGAAATGCTCTATGCGCTCGGGCTTACCTTCGACGCGGAAAAGCTGATCCCGATAAAGCGTGCTCATGTAGCGCTGAGCGGACAGGAGGGCGACACTTACTGGTGCGAGCTCCTTGTAGAAGGTGGCGCTACCTGCGCTGTTCCGCCAACGACCAATCCATACTGGAACACTGACTACCTGACCAAATTCTATGACGTAACTAAAGAGGAACTCGACCTGGCTAACCGCACAGGCGAAGCATACCGCAAGATAGGCGCGATACTGACATACCACTGCGCTCCAGGAGTATGCTCCAACGTACCATTCCTTGGAGAGCACATAGCATTTTCGGAATCAAGCGCGACTCCCTATGTGAACGGAGCCCTGGGTGCACGCTCAAACCGTGAGTCATCAATAAGCGCGCTTGCTGCCGCAGTAGTCGGAAAGACCCCTTATTACGGATACCACCTAGACGAAAACAGGCACGGCGACATTCTTATTGAAGTCGATGCCGAACTCAGCGAATGTTACGACTGGGGCATCCTCGGGCACTGCATCGGAGAGATGGCAGGATCGCTTGACCCTGTCCTTGTATTCAAAAATAAGGTGCTTCCCTCGCAGGAAGACTTCCTTTACTTCGGAGCCGAGGCCGCGACAAGCGGAGCAGTCGCAATGTATCACATGGTGGGCATCACGCCTGAGGCATTCACTCTCGAAGCAGCTTTCGGCGGCAAAAAAGTTCCCGCCCCCGCAGCACTTATCACCAATAAAACACTGAAGGACCAAGAGACAAAACTTACAGCAGCTACAGGTGACATCAACCTGGTAATGCTTGGCTGCCCTCACTACACATACAGCCAGATCCTCGAAATCGAAAGGCTCTTCGCCGGAAGGAAGGTCAGCCACAACACCGCCTTCTGGATACTCGCGGAATCCGGTGCCGTAGAGCTTGCCGAGCGTTCCCGACTCCGCCAGAAGCTGGAGCTTTTGGGAGTCCGCATGGTCGGAAACACCTGCATCGACGAACCCTGCTGGAAATCATTCGAAGGCAGCCTTGGCGTGACAGACTCTCCTAAATGCGCATACTACAGGGAGCGCCGCGGACAGCCATTCGCTATCCGCAGGCTTTCAGAGTGTGTCGAGGCAGCAATAAAAGGGAGGCTGGACTAATGTCTGAGGATATGAAAGTCTATAAGTGCCGCAAGATAGTAAAGGGCAGCGCATGCGGAGAGGCTGTCGTCTCCACTGACGCGATGTGTTTCTACCTGACTGACCCAGAGACCGGCATTGTAATAGAAAGAAATCATGCGATACATGGCAAAAGCATCGCCAACAAGATACTGGTACTCAAATCAGGCAAGGGCAGCTCTGTCGTCCAGGTAGACGGTTTCTACCAGCTGTGGGTCAAAAACAATCTACCTGCCGCAATCATACTCAAGGATACAGAACCTGTCATAGTATCCTCTGCCGTAATGGTCGGATGTACGATGGTCGACCGCATGGAGTCCGACCCCTATGAAGCCATCGCGGACGGTGACTACGTAGAGGTCGACGCTGACAAGGGTGAGATCCGCGTTAGAAAAAATAAGCAAGCATAAAAATAGGTAGTTACGCCGCAAAAAGGGCGTTTTCTATAATTCTGTAATAAGCAAAAAATTAAAGGGGGAAACAGCAAATGAAGAAGTTTTTGTCAGTATTTATGGTTATTTTAGTAGTCGCTGTATTCGCGGGTACCGCTTTCGCGGCTCCGGAATACACTATCAAGGTCGGTTACATCGGTTCCGATTCGCACCCGACAATGAAGGCAATGAAAGAAGTCTTCGTGAAACAGGTCGAAGAGGGTTCAAAGGGCAAGATCAAGGTCGAGCTCTATCCCAACGGACAGCTTGGCGGTGACCGTGAGCTTTCAGAAGGAGTACAGATGGGCACGATCCAGATGGCTATCCCCTCTTCGTCCGCGCTCGCAGGATTCGACAAGAGGATTCAGGCTCTAGACCTGCCCTATCTCTTCACGTCAAGAAAGACCGCATTTGAAGCAGTAGACGGTATTCTCGGAGAGAAACTTAACGGCTACCTGGCTGCCAAAGGCATACTTATTCTCGGCTACCAGGAGAACGGATTCCGCCACGTGACCAACAGCAAGAAACCCATCAAGAGCCCTGCAGACCTCAAAGGCCTGAAGATCCGTACGATGGAAAACCCGATGCACATCGCATTCTTCAAGGCACTCGGAGCAAACCCTACACCAATGAGCTGGGGCGAACTCTACACCGCGCTGCAGCAGGGAACTGTTGATGCACAGGAAAACCCCTATGCAATGATCGACGACGGTAAGTTCTATGAAGTCCAGAAGTTTGTTTCCGAAACAGGGCACGTCTTCTCCTACGAGATCCTTATCGCAAACAAGAAGTTCATGGAGAAACTCCCCGCAGATCTCAACAAGCTCGTAGTCAAGGCTGCCAAGGACGCTACAGCAAAACAGCGTCAGCTTATGGAAAAAGAGGAAGGCGCATTCAAGCAAAAAGTAATCAAAGCCGGAATGAAGGCAAACTCCCTCACAACAGAAGAGAAAAAACCCTTTGTAGAAGCAACAGCGAAGGTCTACCCAATGTTCGAAAAGGATCTCGGCAAGGATCTTATGGAAATAATCAAGAAAGTACAGAAATAAGAGTAAGTTTTGCACCACCGCTTCCGCCCTGCGGGACGGAAGCGGCTTTTTGGCATTAAGAGGGGGTCGAACCTGCAATGACTGTGAGTAAATTCCTTGATAATTTTGAAGAGTACTTCTGCGTTTGGACGATGGCCATAATGACAGTTATAGTCTTTATTCAGGTCGTAATGAGATATGTTTTTTCAAACTCGCTCTCGTGGAGCGAGGAATTGGCCCGTTTCATTTTCCTATGGCTCTCCTGGATCGGCGCCAGCTACGCAGTAAAAGAAAGAAGCCACTTCAGGGTGGAAATGTTTGCTAATATGATAAAAGGAAAATCACGCATATATTTTGAATATATGATTTTGATAGTATGGTTCGTATTCAGCTTCTTCCTCGCATGGCAGGGAACATTGCTGCTGATCTTTCTGCAGGAAACAGGCCAGGAATCAGCTGCAATGCAGATACCTATGACATGGCCTTACGCCTCGGTTCCTATTGGATGTGCCATGATGTGTCTCAGGCTCATCGTTGAACTTTATAAACTCCACAAAAACGGTCTGCCTGTTCCGGCTTTACAGTCAGCAGAGACAGCGAAATAGGGGGCGGGACCATGGAAGCTGTTATCCTTTTTTCTATCCTGATAATCACCATAGCGTTAAGTATACCTATCGGAATAACTCTCGGACTCGCCACAGGCATCGCGATGTGGCTGACATCAGACATCCCTATGATAATGCTGGCACAGAAATCTGTGACAGGTCTGGATTCCTTCCCTCTTCTGGCTATCCCCTTCTTTATCCTCGCTGGGGCCCTGATGTGCAACGGAGGCATTTCCCGCCGTCTTGTAGCGCTGGCTGAAAGTCTTGTCGGCTACATCGTCGGAGGCCTTGCTATGGTAACGGTCCTCGCCTGCATGTTCTTTGCGGCAATATCGGGATCGGGACCGGCAACTGTCTCGGCCATCGGCTCCTTTATGATCCCATCTATGAAGGAGAGGAAGTACGATGCAGGTTTCGCAGCTGCGATAACCGCAGCTGCGGGAACGATCGGGGTCATAATCCCCCCGAGCATACCTTTCGTCATCTACTGTGTCGTTGCTCAGTGCTCGATAGGCGATATGTTCATTGCCGGCATCATCCCCGGGATCATAATAGGAATTGCCCTGATGTTAGTATGCTACATAACTGCCAGGAAGCGCAATTACAAAACCATGACTGATCGTCCAAGGTTCTCTGAGGTCGCCAAAGCCTTTAAAGAATCTTTCTGGGCACTGCTTGTTCCCCTCATTATCCTAGGAGGCATATACGGAGGCATTTTCACTCCTACGGAAGCAGCTGTCGTCGCAGTTGTGTATTCTGTGGTAATAGGGAAATTCGTTTACCGAGAGCTGGACATGAAGGTCCTCTATGACTGTCTAAAATCTACAGGGCTCATCAACGGGGCAACTTCGTTCCTCATAGGGCTCTCGATGGCCTTTGCGAGCTATCTTGCGATGGCACAGATACCGGCTAAGATAGCTGCATGGCTCACTACTTTCGTTGACAGTCCATTTCTCCTCCTCATGATCATCAACGTTTTTCTTCTTGTCATCGGTTGCTTCGTGGACAACATTGCCGCAGTCATCATCCTGACGCCTATACTGCTTCCGGTAGTCAAGATGATAGGAATAGACCCGATACACTTTGGGCTCATAATCACCGTCAACCTTGCTTGCGGCTTTATCTCGCCACCATACGGGATCAACCTCTTCGTTGCATCTGCAATATCCGGGGAGAGCATTGAGAGTATTTCAAGGGAGATCATCCCGGCTTTCGTTGCAATGGTGGGATGCCTGCTTCTCTTTACATATTTCCCTATCTTCAGCATGGGACTGCTGCAGATGATGAGGTAATAAAGCTCACTTCACTATCGCAAAAAGCGGCTGACGTATATATGCGTCAGCCGCTTTTACTTTGAAACTCAGTCTATCGGTAGCAAAAATATCATTTTATCTCAATTATCCGGTTCTGTTTTTCCTGATGCATTAGCTTATAATGAGGCAGCTCAGCCTTTTGCTTTAAGATCCCGATTTCTAGATCTGTAAAAAAATGATATATTAAAGCGGTATCAGGCAGGAGATGATAAGATGCGCCCGATCCTCTTTGAATACAGTTTTATAACTGTCAGGACCAGTTATGTTTTTTGGTTTGCGGCCGTCTCCCTTTTCATGTACTGGACACGCTCCCGAGCCGTAAGCAAGTATGGCCTGGATCACAACAGAACGACGGATGCGATAGTGTGGACTTTTTTTGCAGCCGCCGCAGGTGCTCTCTTTTTTGACTTTTTTGGCAAAGCCGTCCTGCTTTTTACAAATGACCCATCATTCAGAGGCTTCTTCCCTGCCGAGCTCTCCTCTTCCGGCGGGATATTATTCGGCGGCCTTGCCGGCATATATAAATCCTACAGGGAAAAACTGCGATGGAATGATTTTGCAGATGCTGCGATGATACCTGCGGCAGCCGCAATAGCCGTGTGGAGGCTGGGATGCTTTTCCGACGGATGCTGCCGCGGGATCGGCCTCGACAACTCGCCGCTGCCTTGGTTTGCCGTGCATTATCCAGATGATCCTACTTCCATTTTCCGATACCCATATCCTTTGATCGAATCAGCCTTCATGCTGGCGCTGATGCTGTTTCTGACTGCGGCTGAAAAGATCTTTTTAAAAAAGAGGGCGCGTGGACATACACTGCTTACTCCTCTCTTCATACTTGCTTACGGTGCTTTTCGTCTTTTGACCGACCCGATAAGAGAAGCGGGACTAAGAAACGGGGGACTGCTGATCTTTGCCGTCTTCGTCCTCGTAGGAACTCTGGCATCTCTCTTAACGATATACAGGTCCGTTCACCCGGATAAATAAAAGATCCGCCTCAAGCCAGGAACACCCGGAACATTTCTGATCCTGACGTTATTTTTAATTTCAGCCTGATGCTGTATATTATGTAACAGTATTTTCTGTCCGGAACAATTTCTAAAAGACCGCTGAGGATCTTATACAATGTTTGTCTCAGAAGATAGGGGAAGTGCTTCAGTATCTAACATGAGAAAACAGAAGGGCTTCACATTAATAGAAATACTCCTCGCAGTCGGGCTGGTCGGCATTATTGCTGTCGCTGCCCTGGCTCCGCTCGTGTTTACTGTGCAGTCCCTTGAGACCGTTCAGAAGGACTGGGGAAAAAACATGAAAGCGATGGGAGCTGCCGACAGGATATTTTACGACACAAGAAATTTTGCCGTGAGCGATTCTTTCCCGATTTTTCGGACTGTACATAAGGATGGACTGATTGTCGGAGAGGATGACAGGCTCCTTGTCTGGTCGGCTGCTCCTGTTAAAGAGAACAAAGCGCCGGGGCTCATAGTTTATAAGATAGTATCTTCATCAAGCCTCAATAAGTATGAACCGGGACTCTACCGATGGGAGATACCAGGATGGAGATCTGCGGCAAAGGGTTCCAACAAAGAGGAGGGGCCTACTGCTTTGGATACTGACAGCCTGAAACCTGAAGATGGCAAAATGGTGCTCAAAGATGCAGAGGGGCTAAAACTCTCCGTCTGGTCAGGTGAGTCATGGTCCGATGAATATACAGGGGATCTCCCGAAAGCCATGAGGGTAACGATAACACTAAACGGAAGAAAGCAAGTTTATGAAGATTCACTCCCGACGATCCTCAAAGAATAAGGGATTCATCCTTATATCCGTAATGATATCAGTCACGTTGCTGCTTACTGCTGCGACAGCATTTTCGTGGTACGCAAGGACTGAGATGAAAAGGGCGGAGGCGGTAAGCTTCATAGCCAGAAGCAGGAGCATTGCTGAGATCGCCTGCAAGTATGCATCAAAAAAGATTGCGGAGGATAATAACGGATATGACAGCCGATCTGAGCCCCTTTACGCTTATAATGGTGTATTGAGGTCGGAGATAGATGGTTTCAGTGTAGAAGTTGCCATTGAGCCTCTTGATGACAGGATCCCTATAAACGGTATTTTGCTGCCGGATAAGGTCACCATAAGGTCTGAGTACTCCGACGCATGGGATAGGATATGGGAGAATGTGGGTTTCCCCTGGCTTTCCGCGGTAGTTTTGGATTTCATTGACTCCGACAGCAGCCAAAAGCTGGAAGGAAGCGAAAGGGATACAAGCATCAACCGCGAACTGAGCGATCTTGCCGAGCTCAGACTGATAAATGAGATAGACGATGGGGTGCTGTGGGGTACAAAGGACATCCCCGTAGGACTGGCAGGATATCTTACCGTTTACGGAAAAGAAAAGGTCAATATCAACACCGCTTCGCCACAGGTGATAGCAATAATGGACGAGAAGATCGACATTGCCCAGGCTCGGAATTTTGCCGCGTTAAGGATGATGTATCCTATAAGAAGCCTGGATGATATGAAAAAGATTCCTAACATTCCTGTGGAAGTCATTACAAAGCTTTCTAATGTTATCGCTTTTGAAAGCTCTTATTTTCGTCTGAATATCAATGTATCATATGGAAATGATAAGGAAAGGAATTTCAGGATCATACTAAAACGGGGAAACGAATCTTGCAGCGTGGTGCGATGGGAGGAATAGGCAAGGCAGATGACAATTTTCAACAAACTGAAAGACTCATTATCACAAAATGCGAGGAGCAATGCAAAAATGGATGATAATATCCGTTTCTGTACTGAAGAGGATATTGTCGATCGCAATGTGACCCTGCCTTCCGCACAGAACGGACGGACCATCGCGCTCCTTCAGCTCAGGACGCTCTCAGTCCACCCTTTTTCCTTCCCTTTCGGAAAAAACGGGAGGGTGAGAGATGCCCTGAAGATGTCATTCAGGTATGCGCTCGGAAACGATGACGATTCCATCCTCATGATACCCCAGGTGACAGAACAGGGAACTGACAAAACTGAAGGAGTCGTATGGTTCGTTTCGAAGGCCGAAATAGAGGAAACAGAAGGAAGGCTGGGCGACGGGATCACTTTCTGGCCGGCTCCACTGGCTTTGTTCCATGAGACAGGAGGCAATGGCCTGGCAATATGGAACGCTGACAGCGGAACCTCCGGAATGCTTTTTAAGGACCGGTCTCCTCTTCTATACAGATGGACACCTTGTGCAGAAAACTCCGTGAATGACCTTGAGAAATGGTTTGTCGATTACTCCCGATCCGCGGACATCCCGATAAATAATATCATCCTTGCAGAAAGATCATCTCTTTCTGCAAGAAGTATCCAAAAAGCAGGAAGAGAGACCCTGAGGTCATTAACGGGCTCGGTCTCCCTTGATCTTTCAACTAAAAGCGCCGACAGCGCCAAAAAACTGGAATTTTTTTTCGCCGCAGCCTTCAGCACAGCCAGAGCTGCGGTCTTCCTTGGACTCTTGTTTCTTGTCCTTTCGGCAGGAGCTTTTTTTTACAGCATACTGAACAGTGATCATTTTGAGGACGTTCCCTTTGAAATTTACGGGATCGCTTTTGGAGAGAGATCCAACAGCCCTCTGGCATCTTCAGCAGCAAGGGTAAAAAACCTGGGCGCCAACGGAACTAACATGAGTCTGGAACAGACTCTGGACAACATAGCAACCGTGTGGAAAACATCTGCTTCAACAGACTCTCTGAAACTTGATGCGATCAGATACGGAACTGAGCGCACTGAGATACAGGGCACTGCGACCGGCAGCGGTCCAGTCGAGTCTCTTCGGGATTCCCTGAATAAAAACGGCTTCAATGCAAAGATCTCCGACATCCAACAGATCCCCGGGTCTGGAATGCGTTTTTCCATAGGTCTTGAGAGTTCGGAAGGGAGCGGGCAGAAATGATCGAAGAGATAAGGGGACTGCCTGAGACAAAAAAACTGATACGCCTTGGACTGCTTGCCCTTTTAGTCTGGACAGCGGGGACAGCGTTCTTCCTGGAAGCTTCATCCATTCTGAACAGCAGCAAAGATAGGGTCATGGACACAGGAAAGATCCTTGATGCGGCAAATACCTTTTACTCGTATCCTTCACGAACTTCTGCAGAGGGAAAAGAGCCTTTGTCACTCCTTACGGATGCGATAAATGAACTCAGCCTGAAAGACCGTGTGGGGCTGATGAACTCAGGATCGTCGGGGCTGACTGTCCAGATGACTGAACTGAACGGAGCCGAATTTGTATCTTTCCTGAAGCGTCTCTCTGAAAAGGGCCTTCAGGTGAACACAGCCGATATAAGAGCTATAACTTCCGCTCAAAAGGGAAGGCTCATCAACGCATCAATGCTGATAGGAGCAAACAGCGATGGCTCTTTATAAACCTCTTAAGATCATTTTTGCAGGACTGTGCGGCCTCATTGCAGGTATGGTCCTTTTTTTCCCATGGGACTCAGCTGCAGAGTATGCCGCGAGCAGGGCAGCCGCGACAGCTTCGGAAAAAAACATTTTTCTCTCATTCCAAAATATTTATACTGAGGGTCTTCTGGACAGGAAATTCATCTGCAGAGGCTTCACAGCCGATATGCCCGCTGTGTCGATCAAAGTCAGCGAAGCCAGAGTGGACCCGATGTTCATAAGGTCTCTGATATCCGCTTCCAAAACCGGGACTCTGTCCTTTGGCAGGGGAGAGATCACAACGGTAACAAAGCAAAAGCTCAAATGGACCTCCGGCACTGCAAATATAAAATCCAACGGAGACACCCTATATATCGATGACATTACGCTTACCGGTGACGTATCGGCAAAGGGCTTTATTAATATTTCAAATGAGACAGGTAATATAGTAAACGCAGATATAACCGCCCGTTTTCCCGATGAGTTTGACAGGGCGCTTCAGATGCTGAGCAATATGCAGGTGCTCCCCCTGACAAAGATCAGCTCCGGAGAATGGAGGATATCAAGGTGAAAGAAGACCTGAGATGCCGTTTGTCCGAATTAAAAAATGAGATGTATGAGCTGTTCAAAAACGGATACACCTCTGGCGGCAAACTGCAGTCAAAGGGCGTTGTTGTACCTGCCGTGTCATTTCTTGCAGGTCTCATCATCGCATCAGTTATGTGTTTTTTCATAGAATTTTCTCTGCTGAATGGATCAGCTGAGGCAAAATATAATCTTGCTGAGGCAGTCTCAAGAAGATCTCCATCGCTTATCCACTCTGCGAATACGTATCCTTACCAGGATTTTTCTGATTCAAACCCACTGGGAGCGCTTATGCCGGACAAGGGCAGTTCAAACGATCAGTCGTATCAGATCAAAGACATGAGCCTTGCGGGAACGCTCCCAGGCATTGGAGCGTGGGTCCGCGACAGATCCTCAACGCGTTTCATATTGAAAGGCGAGGAAATAAACGGTTACAAACTGGACAATGTCAAATACATGGAAGTCACTCTCCTGAAGGGTGATCAGGGACATCTCCTGTTTATGAACATCTCTACCGGCAATCTGACACCACCGCAAATGGCCTCAAACCGCACTCAGCCAAGCAACGCTCCACCTAAAAAAACTTCCCCCAAAAAGGTCCATCCTGGAATAGAACCTGCATCGGAAGGGGTAGATGGAGTGGTACCGAGGGAACTGGTGGACAAGCTGCTGATGAACCCTTATGACGAGATCGCCAAGATGAGGATGGTCCCTGCCGAGGGCGGCGGCATGCAGCTGGCAAGGATAGATCCTGACAGTGTCCTTGGGATGGTCGGGGTCCAGAAGGACGATGTCATAAAAGCCGTAAACGGAGTTGAGATATCCAATCTCAGCGATGCGACGAACGCTGTCAATTCGATGATGTCGGGCACAAGGTTTGACGTGAAGGTCGAAAGGTCCGGCAAACCTCTGGAATTAAAATATCAGGTAAAATGAACGTCAAGAGGAAACGCGCTTTCACATTAGTTGAAGTTATGGTGGCTGTGGTCATACTGTCCCTGACTGCAACCGCAGCGATAAGGCTTGTTATGCTTGGACAGGAAGGACTCAGAGGAGCAAAGGCCGAGATCACGCTGACACAAGAGGCAAAAGCTATCAGGACAGGTATAATGCTGGAAACAATAGAGACGTCAGGCAGGAGCGGCGATATAATATGGGAAACCTCCGAAGGGACAAGGGAAATGTTCGGCGAGGATTTCGGGAAACTTGATTTTTCCGGTCCCGAACAGACAGAAATGATCGTTATCAAAGAAGATATGAGATGGAAAAAGATTAAGGTCAGCAACACGAAAGAAGACCGTAATATCGTCATATATATGCCATATGACTGATACTGGATAATTATCGCCGCTATTGGACAGCCTTTACAGACAGTTTGTAAAAAAAGGAAGATGCAGAAGGAAGAACAAAACAAATCACAGCATCAAACCAACCATATGATATTTACACATTATTCATACTAGCAGCCGGGGAGAGATCTGACATGTTCAAAAAAACAAAATTATTAGCCTCCATCTTTATCCTTTTATTAATACTCTCTTCATCAGCCGGATGCACATATGCCCAGACACAGGAAAATCTGGACGAAGAACAGAATCTTGCAGCAGCAGCCCGCCAGATGCGACAGTCAAACAATGTACAGCTTAATTTCAGCAACCTTGAGATCAGCAAGTTCCTTAGGTTCATGTCAGAACTTCTGAATGAAAATATCGTAGTGGATCCCGCTGTCGGAGGAAAAGTCTCTGTCGTTTCGCCAAAGTCCATCTCGTTAAGGGAGGCAAGGGAGGTAATGCTCTCCGTGCTTGAGATGAACAACCTTTCAATACAGAACATGGGCGGGTATTCAAAGGTATTGCCTGCAAGCTCCGGACCGACACTGAACAACACCGTTTTCAAGGGCGACCGCAGCATAGCTCCCGGTGAATCCCTGACCGTCCAGGTAGTACCTCTGCGCCATGTAAAAGCAGGATACATAATGGAACCGCTCAAATCCGCAGTACCGGACATAAGCGTCACACCCCTTGAAAATGGAAATGCGGTCCTGCTTACAGGGAAGGCATCGGCTTTGAACCGTTCTGTAAGCGTGATAAGGGCCCTTGACGCCCAGGACAGCGTAAGGAGCATTAAGGCTTTCACACTGACACATGCTAATCCAAAGATCGTGGAATCTCAGCTCAACGTTATGTCAAAAGACACTTCATCCAAACTTTCGGGTATTCTTGCAGTAGGGGACGAGAGGACAAGGCGTGTCGTGCTTATTGGAAGCGGTCAGGCTCTTAGGGAAGCTGACCGGCTACTTAAAATACTGGACGTACCTTCGCGCGCTGAAAGCTTCCACGTTTACCGCCTGCAGAACGCAGATGCAAAAGTCGTGGCTGAGCAGATGAACAGCATCCTCGCAACAGCAGCCAAACTTTCCCCCGATCCCAAAGGAGCAATACCTTCCTCGGTGGTCCCGGACCTTCCTACAAACAGTCTTGTCTTCGCAGCCTCACATGAACAGTTTGGTTCGCTCAAGGAGATACTGGTCCAGCTGGATATCCAGCCAAAGCAGGTGCTGTTGCGCGGCCTGATAGCAGAAGTCAACCTCAACAAGCTCAACAGCGCCGGCATAGACTGGGCAGCCTGGGGAGGCGGCATAGCAGGTGACGCTGTGATTGCGGGCAACGTACAGATGGGAAGCTCCTCTATCCCGGGTCAGATAATCGACCTTTACGACAAGCTGATAACAAAAGAGGAAATATATACAGACCCGGTAAACGGAAACATATACACAAAGACAAACACAGAGGGCAAAGCTCTCATATATACATATGTAAAGATGCTGAACAAGTATGACGCTATCAACGTGCTCTCCATGCCCCGCCTGATGTGCACCGACAACCTACCAAGCCATCTGCAGGTTGGCCAGGTCATCCCGCAGCTGAAGGGGACCCTTACAGATACGACCAACCCGAGGGCTGTTCAGAACACATACGAGTATAAGGACGTGGGCCTCATTTTGTCGGTCACCCCGCATGTAAGGAGTGGAAACCTTGTCGCCCTTGAGATAGAACAGAGGGTGGAGGACCTCCTCACCACGATGGGATCGCCGACACCTGTCACATCCAAGCGTGAAGTAAAGACAAACGTCCTGGTTGCCAACGGAGACACGATAATAATCGGAGGACTGATAAGGGAGGCTGAAAAGGTCCTTAAGCACAGGGTGCCTTTCTTCTCATACATCCCCCTTATAGGGAACCTCTTCAAATCCAGCGAAAAACAGAGGGAAAAGGTCGACCTCATGATATTCCTGACTCCTTACATACTGGAAGATCCCAAGGCTGCCTCGAGGATGACCCACAGCATAATCAGCGACGGACAGCAGCTTAGCCCGGCTGAGATCGGAACACTGATGAAGAATCAGGAGGATTACGAAAAATCGATCAAGAACGAGGGAGTAACAAAGGAGATGCTCGATCCTAACAAAATCCTGAGCGGGGACAAGCAGGAAGAGAAGAAGAGCGACTGGAAGTCAAAATACAACGAACTTGTGAAAGAGATGGAAACAAAAGAGAAAGATAAGGGAAAATGACGCTGAAACCCATGCCCTCACCTGAAGAGATCCTGGAACTTATCCCTTCCGGGGTGAGTCTTGATACTCTTCGCGATAAAGGGATCGTTCCTCTCAGAAAGTCAGAGGGGATCATGTCGGTCGCCCTTTCCGACCTCTCTGCTTTCACAGAAGCACAGCTGATAGCATCAAAGGCAGGAATGTCATGCGAAACTGAAATATATCCGGCATCTGATATACAGCATCTCATAAGGAGCCTTTACGATATAAAAAGCGGTATAGTCCAGGATACGCTCAGCTCAATAGAAGAGGTAAACGACCTCTCAGAGCTGGTCCGCCAGGAAGTGATGAGCGATACCGTAGACGCCCCTGTAATACGGCTTGTAAACGGAATAATCGTAGAATCACTCAAAGAAAGAGCTACAGACATACATATAGAACCTTATGAAGACAGGGTCACAGTGAGGTACAGGGTAGACGGCGTGCTTCTAGACAAATACAGCCTCTCCAAGGGACATCAGGCCCCTGTAACAAGCAGGATCAAAGTTATGGCAAACCTTGATATAGCAGAGAGGTTCGTCCCTCAGGACGGAAGGATCGGGATAAGCCTCGGAGAGCGAATGGTCGACATAAGGGTCAGTTCACTCCCCACGCAGCACGGAGAAAGGCTGGTCATGAGGCTTCTGGACAAAGCAAGAGGACTGCTGTCGCTTGAGGAGCTTGGCATGAAGCCCGATGAGAGAAAAAGGCTGGAAGAACTCATTAGGCGCCCTAACGGCATGATACTTTTCACGGGACCGACCGGTTCAGGTAAAAGTACGAGCCTTTATGCGATCCTCCAGGCTCTGGCAAGGCCCCAAGTGAACATTATAACTGTGGAAGATCCCATTGAGTACGACCTCCCGGGCGTCGGACAGGTCCAGGTAAACGACAAGGCAGGACTTACATTTTCTTCTTCACTCAGGTCGATACTCCGTCAGGACCCCGACATCATAATGATAGGAGAAATGCGCGACTTTGACACGGCCCACATAGGCATACAGTCTTCGCTTACCGGACACCTGGTGCTTTCAACGCTGCACACTAACGATTCGATCAGCGCAGTAACAAGACTTATCGATATGGGGATCGAACCGTACCTCGTTTCAGGCTCTTTGCTCGGAGTAGTCGCACAGAGACTTGTAAGGAGGATCTGCCCCCATTGCAGAGAAGAGGTCCCTGCATCAGGAGTGATCCTTCAGCATGGAATAGATATGGCATGGCGGGGAAAAGGATGCGAAAAATGCAGAGGAACCGGGTATATCGGACGTTTCGGCCTTTATGAGCAATTTGACGTCACACCGGAGATACAGGCAGCCATAGCGGAGAAAGCCCCTTCTTCCGAACTGCGAAGACTGGCACGAAAAAATGGTTTCTGCACCCTTCTCGAACTGGGCATAAAGGCAGTTGCAAACGGCGAGACAACCCCCGAAGAAATGCTGCGGGTGGTCGGAGAGGTATAAGACTTGCCCCTTTTTAAAGCTGAAGTTTACACGGCAGACGGCCGTCAAAAAGAGCTCCGTAAAGAAGCGGCGAATGAGAATGAGCTGCTCAGGGAACTTGTGTCCGATGGACTGACAGTAGTAAGCATAAAAGAAGAAAGCAGCAGAAAGCTCAACCCTTTCTCCGGGCACAGGAAGAGAGCCAGGCAGATCAGCTTGGAAGATCAGCATCTCTTCTGCATAACACTCTCTTCCTACATCAAAAGCGGACTTTCCATAACTGAAGTGCTTAGGCTGCTCCAGAGACAGACCAGAAATAAGCTCCTAAGACCTATCTACACTGAGCTGAGGGAATCTGTCGAGGGCGGCCGTTCACTTGCGGCTTCAATGCGTGTCGCAGGGGTTTTTAGGGAGAGCCTGGTCGGCATGGTCGAATCAGGGGAAAGATCCGCCTCGCTTCCTGATATTCTGGAGAAAGCCGCGGAACTGATACACAACGAGGTCCATCTCCGAAGGAAGCTTCGTTCTTCGCTTACCTATCCGCTCCTGATGTTCGTGGTTGGAATGGCAGTGGTAGTCTTCCTCCTTACGTTTGTGGTCCCAAGGCTGACAGCGCTCGTAATTGATTCAGGAGCGGAACTTCCATTTGTGACCCGTCTTTTGATCTTTATCTCTGATGCTGTAACGATGGGCTTCATACCTCTCCTGATCGCTCTTTTGATCGTTTTCATATTCCTCCGCAGAAGCGGCAGGAGCATTACCATCCCGATATTCAGGGAGATAAAGGAAAACATTGCATTCTCAATGATATTTTCACAGACCGGGACGCTTCTGAAATCCGGCCTCCCGCTTATTCAGGCACTTAAACTCACAGAACCTCTCGACCCTGTCAAGGGAAGGCTCCAAATTGTGCAGGACCATATAAGAAAAGGTTACAGATTTTCACAGGGGCTCGAAAAAGAGGGCTCCTTCCCAGAGGAGATAGTCTCTGTGGTAAGGGTCAGCGAAAACGGGAGGGATCTTCCTGACGGACTGATCCGGCTGGGCAACAACTGTTGGGATATCGCGCAGTCATCGATGCAAAAATACGCTACTCTTGCAGAGCCTTTGATAATACTTGTAATGGGTTTTCTTGTAGGGTTCGTGGTGATAGCAGTGCTTCTGCCTATTTTTGACCTTTCGACACTTGCTACCAGATAGAAAATTATCTGAGAGCGCTTAAGGGATCGACCGGGAAACTGTTCTTTCTGACCTCAAAGTGAAGATGATTGCCGGTCGACCTTCCGGTGCTCCCAACATAGGATATCAACTGACCGGAATAGACCTGATCGCCTTTTTGGACTGCCAGATCGCTGCAGTGTCCGTAGAGGGTCGTGATACCGTCTGTGTGATCGATAACAACAGTCTTGCCGTACCCTCCCATCCAACCTGAATAGACAACTACGCCATCCATCGCTGAAACTATCGCTCTCCCATATGGAGCCATTATATCCAGTCCTGAGTGGAAACTGCCTGCTGAGGCGTAAGAGCGGCTCCTCCAGCCAAACAGGCTCGAAACTCTTCCTCTGACCGGCCACATTAGGGTATTTCGCAACAGATACTCTCTTCCGGATGCTATTTTAATCATTCCGCTTTCTGTCTGTATGACTGAGGCATAATTTGCACCCGGCAAAAAGACCTCTCTGGCAGAAGAGAGCGGCGAGCCGATGTCTATACCGTTTGCGGCATAGATTTGATCTCTTTTCGTACCATAGAGAGATGAAAGTCTTTCGACGCTTTCCCCCTCCGAAACTTTGACAAAGATCCCTTCCCGGTCGGGTATCCGCAACACTGTACCCTGTAAAAGGCTGTTAATTTTTTCCGGGCTGTTTGATCCTATTATCGTATCCGCACCGAGATCGAACTTTTCAGCTATCGACCAGAGGGTATCTCCCTCTTTTACTATGTATGCCGTAACAGAGACCAGCTTTTTCTGCCTTAAAAATTCTGCTTCCCTTCTTTTCATTTCTTTAACGAAGAATGAGGTCTCATCCATGTGCTCCCTGTCTCTCGGCACGTAGATCACCAGATCCCCTTCTCTCTTTATTCTTCTGTCAATGCCGTTTATTCGAAGAAGGTCCTCTGCCGTAATATGATATTTTGCAGCAGCAGATTCCACAGATTCGTCCTTTTTAAGAATGAACTCGTCCCAATGTCTGTTGTCGCACATAGAGGAGATCAGCTTATCAGTTACTACCCCCCCGTTTTGGGACAGCGTGCGGTAAAGTTCTCTCTCGGGCGGCGTAAGGTTGGACATGTTCAGCAGGTCCCTTCCTCCTATTGAGATCACATCTTCACCAGAAGCGCTCCTTGGGTCATGAAGGTACAGCTCACCTGCCACAGACAACGATACCGCTGCGGCTGCCATGATAATGAATGAAGAAAAGAGCATTATTGCTTTCTTATACTTTCTAATTATTGCGGCTGCCTTTTCCATCCTTGCCCTGTCCCTTTCAGAAAATGATAAGGTCCTTTTGAACTGACTCAGGCAACACAAAATGATCAGGGGTGTGAACAGTACGCTGCATAAGTCTGTCAGCAGCCTGATGTAACACGGAAAGATGGGATAAACGCAGGCGCAGCCTGATCAAGCTGCGCCTTTTCGCTACTCCCAGTTAGTTATATCTGAGTTTGAATCTTCTCCGCCTTCCTGGCCGTCCGCCCCGTATGAAAAGAGATCAAAGTCCCCGTTCCGGCCCGGAGATTCATAAATAAACTCTCTGCCCCAGGCGTCTTTGGGGACCTTTTTCATATAACCGTTCTTTTTGTAATTGAGCGGTTCCGGAGGAGTGGTCGGAGGTTTCACAAGCGCAGCCAGGCCCTGGTCTGTCGTCGGGTAAAAACCGTTGTCCAGATGAAAAAGGCCCAAAACCTGCTCCAGCTGTGCTATCTGAGTCCTTGTAGTCTTTATCTTTGCCTCTTCACTCTGTCCGATCAGTCTGGGACCGACAAGAGCCGAAAGGAGGCCAATGATCACAACGACGACCATTATTTCTATCAGAGTAAAGCCACGCCGTTTATCAATGAATTTTTTCGTTTTCATAAGAATCTGCCTGTCCCCTTTGTTCTGTAAGTTTTGTGATCTTATTTTAATATATTACCATTTATTTTTACACATCGCTGCCATAATATCCTATAACTTTAAAAAGGTGAGGGGAAAAACCAGATCGCCCAGACGTTTCCCAGAAAATGAAAAATTATTGAGGGCAGGATATTTCCATATCTCTCGCGCAGCCACCCCATTATAAGGCCGGGGAAGAAGGTAAGAAGCGAAATGAGATAGGGCGCAGCGATAAGGTGCAGGGGTGCGAATACAAGGTTTACAGCCACTATTGAAACTGCCGCTGAATATCTCCTCCTCAATGCCGGCTGCATCCAGCCCCTGAAAAAAATTTCCTCTGCCACCGCTGCGGCAAACCCGGAGATCATCAGCTTCAAAACGATGTCAAACGGTCTTCTGTGCGGCAGGTCATCCCATGGCCACACAAGGGCAACAGCCGTCAGCAGTAATAGTGTAAATGCGGTAATAACAAGCGTTTGAAGGATAGCTCTTTTATCAAAAACGACCCTGAAGGGAGAAACATCTTCCGCCCTGTCCCTGTTTGATGTTTTATCATATGAGAAGCGATCTGAAAATTTGTCCATACCATTCCACTCTCTGCGAAAAGGCGTTGCCCTATCGGTCGGGCTTGCTGCTTGTCCATTATATCACCGCTTTTTTCGTGGATTATTATGTTTCTTATTTCCTGATCGATCATATTTTTCAAAGTTTGGAAGATTTGCTATGGCATCATCCATCTTTCAATCTTATACTTACATTGGAGTAATTGAAGTAAATGGTCTCATGTTGCTTGAAACTGCCGTATACCATATTCTCTATAGTATTTAAAGGGCCCTATCATCTGTCCATCTCATGGAGGGATCACGAATGAAAGTAGGAATGTTGATACTGGTTACGGTCATTATAATAAGCTTCTGTTTATCATTTGATCTTTTAACAGCAGAAGCATCTGGACCATCTGTCTATGTCGACTATGAGTACGGAGACCTCAAGGAAGTGATCGTCGGCCTTCCATACGGGATGTCGCCATCACTCAGCGCGCCATGGTTCGAAAACGCAATGAAGGTTTTGCCTCCTGACGAAGCCGAGTACGCAAGAAAAACAGCGGGGATGCTGTGGACTGATATGATCGACCCCAAAACCGGCAAAAGCGAGACAGAGATGCTGGAAGAAGAAAACCTTGCGCTGATCAACATTTTAAATTCCCTTGGAGTCAAAGTATTTCGTCCTAAAGAGATAACTGTTGATTTCATAAAGAAAAATTATGGCTCCGACATCCTGCTGAACGGATTCAGTCAGGATTTTCCCAGGGATAACATCGCAGTGATCGGAAACAACCTGATTGAGCTCAATCTTCGGACACCACTCAGAAAAGTTGACATATCCGGGTTCAAAGAAGTGCTGACAGACAAGTGTACAAAGGGTGATGTCAGATGGTTTTCCATGCCTCATACGGAATTGCTTGCCCCTCCAGACCCTGATACTCCGCTTCTGGAAGGCGGAGACGTTATTGTATTGGACAGGACTATCCTTGTCGGCAACACCAGGAATCCAAGCGTGGGATCAAACGAAGCGGGCTTCAGATGGCTTAAAAACATTCTGGGAAGCTCCTACGATGTTGTACGGATCCCCCTGAGGGAGGACGTCCTCCATCTTGACTGCGTTCTATCTGTTCCGCGCGAAGGCCTCGCGATAGTCTGTGAAGAGGCTTTTGTTGACGGACTGCCCGACTATATAAAAGGATGGGACCTGATCAAGGTAAGCATTGAGAGCGTGCAGAGGCTTGCGATAAACGGGATACCGGTCGACAGCAAAAATTACATTATCTCCTACAATGAGCACAACGACAACAGATATCTGCAGTCCGAGCTTGAGACGAGGTATATCAGAGTCCACAGGGTATTTTTCGGGACCCACAACGGGCAGGGCGGCTCGCTGAGGTGTGCCACCCAGCCTATTATAAGGAAAATTAAGTGATCGGTCCTATATGAATGCGGCCCTCCTGTCGGGCGCTGCAAAAGCATTCGGCAGGAGGACCTTGTTTTTTTCAGTGATCTGATTTGAGTCCTGCTCCGCACATCGTAAGCAGGCTGTCGGGTGTTTTTCCCTGCACCTCGCAGTATTTAAGGTATGCGGCGTAATTTGCGGCGGTCGTGTGTTCACAGTAGATGCCCTTTTCTGCCAAGACGGATCTTGCGTCAAGTATTTTATCTTCAGGGGCCCTTATAAGCCTGACATCATACCTGTAAATGTACTCAAGTATCTCCTCTCCGCGTGCCGGACGGCCTATAGCTATGCCTTCAGCAAGAGTGACCTTGGGGAACACTTTTGCCGGCATTTTTTCACCGGCCTCAACAGCCTTCACAAACGGATCACAGTTCTCGCTCTGGATCGCCACTATGTTGGGCATCCTGTCGATCGCGCCGCTTGCCAGAAGTTCTTCAAGTCCTTTGATCACACCTATAAATAGAGTCCCGTTGCCAAGTGGGATGAAAATGTTCTCGGGAATTCTGCTCAGCTGTTCGTAAACTTCGTAGATGTAGGTCTTGGTCCCTTCGTAGAAGAAGGGATTATAGACATGGTTGGCGTAATATTTACCCTCTTTTTCCACCTTAGACCTGCATGAATCGGCGCAGTTGTCGCGCGATCCCGGCACAATGTTCACACGCGCTCCGTGCGCCTTTATCATGTCTATTTTTTTGGGAGACGTCCCCTCAGGCACAAAGATCTCACAGTCTATGCCGCATCTTCCGCAGTATGCCGCCACGCTGTTTCCGGCGTTGCCGCTGCTGTCCTGTACAACAGAATCCACACCTATCGCTTTGCAGTGAGCTATAAGGACCGCAGCGCCCCTATCCTTGAAGGAGAGGGTCGGCATGAAATAATCCATTTTGAGGAGCACATCATCACTGAACCTGATGACAGGGGTCATTCCCTCTCCCAGTGTCACTTCGCGCCAGGTATCGTCCTCAAGCGCCATGAACTCCCTGTAGCGGAACATCCCCCAGATGCTTTTGTCTATACTGGATGGATCGTATCGTGGCGCGTCAAAATCAAGTTTCCATAGCCCGCCGCACTCGCACTTCGGCTTTCGGGTCCTCGTGCTCTCAATAGTGCCGCATTTACCGCAGACAAAATTCATCTTGGTACCTCCGCGACCGCCTCTATCTCGACAAGACAGCCAAAATGGAGCTTTCCGCACGGCACAACACACCTTGACGGCTTATGCTCTGCAAAAAATAATGAATAAACTTCATTTACTTCATCCCACATATCTATGTCTGAGAGGTATATCCGGCACTGTACAACGTTTTCTTTAGTCAATCCGGCTTCATGCAACACCCTCTCCATGTTGGCAAGCGCAAGTGCCGCATGTTCGCGGGCCCCTCCGGAGACGACCTCACCTGTATCCGGATCCCTTGACAGCTGTCCCGAGATATAGAGCATGCCGTTCGACAATATCCCGGGGCTGTAATGCCCTTTATTCTCTTTTTTGTATTCAGGAACGATCTTTTTCATCGCTTTACCCTCCCTATCGATCAACAGCCGTCAACTATGCAAGCTGTCCGCTTCTATCAAAATTACGATTTTTATCATTTACAATAATATTATAAACGGGAAAGGGCAGGGATGAGAACATCCTGATATCTCAGCCGTATTCGGGATGAATATCTGCCGTTTCTAATGCCGAGCCGAAATAAAAATTATTAAAAATTAGTAATGACAAGGTGACTTTACCAAATTATAATGTCATTGTCTTGATATTTTGGGGAGGTGTTCTTTTATGAAAAAAACTGTTTTGTTTTTCTTTCTTTCTCTATTCCTATTCCTTTTAGTCTCACCCGGTCCGGTATATGCGGGGAGCCCCGAGTATGACCAGGCTTACGCGGTCTATCAGAATCAGGGAGCTGCCGCTGCCGCCCCGCTCTTTAAAAAAATCGTCGAAAACACGCCTGATCCCGATGCAATGTGGATGCTCGGCTATATTTACAAAAACCAGGCAAACTTCGATACCATGTACGCTGAAAGCGCCAAATGGTACAAGAACTATCTGCAGTTCCCCTTTGTAAAAAAAGATTTTGCCATGCACGAACTGGGACAGATCTACAAGACCGGGGGTTATGGTGTTGAAAAAGATCTCGTCAAGGCAAGGATCTATTTCGAAACACTTGTGGAGTCCGGGTGGTCTGACCCAAATTACGCCAGATATCCCATGAATGACATGACTGAGGTCATGGGTGAACAGATGGCGGGCTATACAAAAGACGACACTGACTACGTCAAAGCGGGAAAGGCCTTCGTAAAAAACAAACCGAAGGACGCGCTTGCCCCGCTGAAGCAGTCAGCGGAATACAAGAACCCCGACGCAATGGAAGTTCTGGGGACTATGTACAAATACGGCATAGGAGTCAAACAGGACTACTTCGAAGCCGCTTCCTGGTTCAGAAAGGCAGCGGAAAAGGAGCTGCCATATTCCATGCTCAACATGGGTAAACTTTATGACAAGGGAAACGGCGTAACACAGGATGACGCAATAGCAAGGGATTGGTATAAAAAATCTGCCTTGGCCGGAAATGAAGAAGCTAAGACGATCCTCACCGAAAAGATGACCAAGGATCCCATTGAGCCTGCAATTGCAATAGAGATGGTGGGCAAAATGAGGTATGCCAAAGACGGACTTCCATGGGGCGAGGTAATAAACAAATTCATACTTAAACCAAAATGGGAATATTATTATAATGACCAGGAGGGTCACGTGGTAAAACTCCGTGGATACTACGAAGACGGACAAAAGGAGAAGAACTCGATCACTATATGGTACTACGTGAAATGTGAGCCCAACATCGCAGACGGAACGAGAGCATACTCGATAAAACAGCTTTACTACGCGGTAAAGGATGAGAAATCAAAAAAGGGGATCCCCGACTGGCTTGCCTACGAACTGGAATGACCTTTTTGGTAATTACAGCATAACCTGATCACACTGCATGGGCCGTCTTTCACAATGAGAACGGCCCATGTCTTTTTAATGCTTCGGTATTATAATAAAGAGGTAAAATTCTAATAAATACACAGCTTGCCATGCTGAAAAAGGAGGCGGTATCAATGGGTATTCTTGCTGCTGTAATGGTCCCGCATCCCCCGCTGATCATTCCTGAGGTCGGCAGGGGTGAGGAAGAAAAAATCAAAGAGACTACAGCAGGCTTTACAAAGGCCGCGGAACTCATTGCCCGGCTGGAGCCGGAAACAATTGTGATCCTCTCTCCGCACAGCGCCTTCTATTCGGACTATTTCCACATTTCTCCGGGGAATTCGGCATCCGGAGACCTGGCTAAATTCGGGGCAGGCCGGGTGAGCTTCGATGTCAGCTGCGACTCTGAATTCGTCTCCGAGCTTGAAAAAAGAGCCCTCAGGGAAAACATAGAGGCCGGCACAATGGGGGAACGTGAAAAAAGGCTGGATCACGCAACTACAGTGCCCCTCTATTTTTTAAAAAAAGCCTACGGCGGGATGATCCCATGCAAAATAGTAAGGATCGGGCTTTCCGGGATGCCGCTTGAAGAACACTACAGGTTCGGGACCCTGATCAAAAAGACTGCAGAAGAACTTGGCAGAAATATCTGCGTCATTGCAAGCGGGGATCTGTCACATGTCCTGAAAAAGGACGGACCTTACGGATACAGGGCAGAAGGCCCTGAGTATGACAAAAGGATCATGGATGCGATGTCGAGGGGTGTTTTCGGGGAGCTCTTTGATTTCAGTGATGCCTTCTGTGAAAGGGCGGCAGAATGCGGGCACAGGTCATTTACGATAATGGCCGGATGCTTCGACGGAGTCTCTGTTAAATCTAAGATGCTCTCATACGAAGGCCCTTTCGGTGTCGGTTACGGAGTCTGCACCTTTATTCCCGGGGAACCCGACCAAGCCAGAAAATTTCTTTTAACAAAGGAAATGGAGAGCAAGAAGAAAATGGATCAGTTGAAAAAGCAGGAGAGTCCCTATGTGCGCCTTGCCAGAGAGACGGTGGAAAGATATGTATCGACCGGAAAGAGAATTGCTGTTCCGGAATATCTCCCGGAAGAGGCTCTGACAAGAAGGGCGGGGACCTTCGTCTCGCTGAAAAAATTCGGTCAGCTTCGGGGATGCATCGGCACCATATCAGCAATTGAAGACAACATCGCAAAAGAGATAATCCAGAATGCGATAAGCGCCGCGGTGAGAGATCCAAGGTTCCCGCCTGTCACATCCATAGAACTCAAGGACCTTGTCTACAGCGTCGATGTCCTGGGCGAAACCGAGGATATAGATTCGCCTGAAGATCTCGATGTAAAAAAATATGGGGTGATAGTATCCAGCGGGTACAGACGCGGACTGCTCCTGCCAAACCTCGAAGGAATCGATGATGTTGAAGATCAGATATCCATAGCCATGCAGAAGGCCGGGATCAGGAAAGGTGAAAAAATCAAATTGCAGCGGTTCGAAGTCGTGAGGCACCACTGATATGAGATGCGATGTCTGCCCGCGAGGGTGCACTCTTGAAGAGGGAAAGATCGGTTTTTGCCGGGCAAGGAAGAACGAAAGCGGCAGGAGCGTCTCAGTTAATTACGGCAAACTTGTATCTATCGCATTGGACCCGATCGAAAAAAAACCTCTGGCGAGATTTCACCCCGGAAGTAAGATCCTCTCCGTCGGCACCTTCGGCTGCAACATGGACTGCCTCTTCTGCCAGAACCATTCGATCGCGGCTGCCTCAGAGGAGGATGTAAGGACAAGGTACGTTTCACCCTCCGAACTTGCCCGCCTTGCGGGGGAAATGAAGGATAAAGGGAATATCGGCGTTGCTTTCACTTACAACGAGCCTATGATCGGATATGAATACGTAAGGGATGTTTCTGTCGAGACAAAAAAAATGGGGATGAAAAACGTCGTGGTAACGAACGGATGCGTTCTTCCGAATATCCTTGAGCAGGTCCTGCCCTGGGTCGATGCCTTCAATATCGACCTGAAAAGTTTTTCGGAAGAGACATACAGAAAGCTGGGCGGAGATTTAGAGACCGTAAAAGATTTTATAACCCGCGCGGCAAAGGGATCGCATGTAGAAATAACCACCCTGATCGTACCCGGAATGAATGAATCCGAAGAAGAAATAAAAGCTCTTTCAGGATGGATAGCCGGGATAGAAAGATCTATTCCCCTTCACATTACAAGGTTTTTTCCACAAAGAAAGATGTCTGACTGCATGCCTACCGATATCGACCTGCTGGGGCGCCTTTTTGACACCGCAAAGAAAAACCTCGACAATGTTTTTATAGGAAACGTGTAGCCGGACGGCAATGCCGCCCGGCTCTCAGTTTGAAATTTAACAGAGAAGGTTACTTGGATCCTACTTCATCGCAAAGATTACGGGTCAGATATTTTGCAGCTTCACTGACCGGCATCTGAGGGATAAGCCACATAAGTTTGGTCAGAATTGCCTCGAACCCCATATCAAGAGCGCTTACTGCGCCTGTTTTGAGCGTTTTCTGGCCTACGTCGTATGTTGAAAGGTCAACTCCGCCCTCTGGGCACTGTGTCGTTATGACCGGCAGTATGCCGAGGTCAACGGCTTTTTTGATGCCCGGGAGAAGGTCCTCTCCGATATAGGGCAGGCCACCCAATCCAAAGCACTCGACTACTATAGCTTTGGGCCTCATTTCAACGATCCTGTCAAAGTAATCGGCCCTGAACCCGGGGAACAGCTTTACCGGCATCACCTCGTTCGAAAAATGGATCTCATTGGCCAAGGCCCCCTGCTTGCAAAGCGTCTCCCTGTCGATGAACGGGGCTTTCAAAATGGTGACTTTTTTGCCCTCCGAAAGTCCAAGTTCATCATAGTAAACAGACTTGAATGCCTCAAGCCTCTTCCCTGACATTTTTTTCGCCCTGGGGCCATGTATCAGCCTTCCTGCAAATGTTACTGATATTCCCGGCTGTCCTTTTGCAAGAAGTGCTTCCATAAACCTGAACGCATCTTCAAGGTTCCTTTTGGCGTCAGTTCCAGGCTCAGACATCGGGATCATGGACCCTGTCAGCACTACAGGCTTTTCAATATCCCTAATTACATATGAGAGGGCGGCTGAGGTATATGCCATTGTGTCGGTGCCGTGGGTAACAACATATCCATCGTATGATTGATTTTCCCTTATGCATCTGATTATCGCTGCCCAGTCCGCCGGATTTATGTTGGAGCTGTCCTTTGAAAAAACGTTTGCAATATCTATATCAGCAATTTGGTAAATACCGGGTACCCGGGCCGCCAGGGCTTCCCCCTGATCCATCGGCACCAGACCCTCGGCGCTTTGCTGCGAGGCTATTGTGCCTCCAGTAGATATCAGCAGTATTTTCATTGATCTCTCCCCTTTATGTCCTTTGAGCGATCTTTTTGAGAGAGGAGAGGATCACTTTAACGTAATCGTCTCTGTCAGACTCTGTCATTACTGGGATAACATGATCCTTGATGTAATTTTTGCCAACGATCATCGACAGTACCGCTGAAGTTCCCGGGTGAAGTCCGGGGCTCGATGATTCTGCAAAGACCGACTTGCTCATGTATGTGAAACCGGCAGCGTCTTCAGATACCAGCTTCGCCAGCTCACCGACCAGCCTCACCTTTACAGAGGATATTTCCGTCTCCCTCAGTTCTGACGCTATCTTCTCAAGCTTCTCCGCAAATTTTGAAGAGAGCGCCTGAAATGAGTCCGCATCATAATTGAGAAGGTCATTCCTCACAAAATATGGGGCAGCGAGCTCTTTGCATGACTCCTCCAAGGCTCTTGCCACAGAGGGATCTCCCTTGTCCTCGGAATAGCGGATAAGAAACCTATCGTGGCCGCACTCCTCGGAAAGGGCGCTGAAGACTTTGCTCTCCGCAACTATCGTGGGGAGGGGATAACCTATCTTTTTCATCATTTCACCCTTCATGCCGTGCATGAAGTTGCCCTCGTAGTCTTCGTCCGGTCCAAGACCGCCTCCTGTAAAGTTTACAGGCATTACTACAGAGACCGGTATCCCGTCATAGTCGACTACCGTTCCCAATATAGCTCCGGCATTTTCTTCGCTCTCGGGCACAACAAAAACTTTATCAGGGTCAGCTTTTTTGAACGAATCCAATACCGAAAGGGCAAGTGCAGCCTGGAAGCATGCCGCTGTCTCTGCAACTCCCTGTCCGTAGACACGGCCGAATATATCTGCCGCTACACCTTGGGAAAATAAGGCATCCCTGCCCTCCGCCTTTTTCATCATGGCGGCTTCCTGCGGTGTGACCCTTCTTCTGGGCATTGTGGATGCACTTCCACCGCCCATCAGTTTGACAGTTATCTTTTCTGTGGTGCAGGATATCTCTCTGACCCTGGTGTCAACATTAAGTGCCCTTGATACGATAGTCCCGACCGCGCAGAAACCTCCTCCGTCATCCTGTTGGTAGTTGTTGGCACCGTGTGCATGCGCTATTCCTACATGCCCTGTAAGCCCGACAATCCCATGCTTCTCGTACGATAATGCAAGTTCTTCCCTCATAATATTCCTCTCCTCTTCCTTCATTATCATTCACTGCTTAAATTTTCAGAGGATTTAAATGAACTCGAAAAATCACTCATAATATAACAAAAACCCGCCGGCATAGTTCATATGTTTACGCCGGCGGGAGAAATCGAAAATGCTATTTTTTGAAAATGCTACTTTTTAGCGTTGAAGACATCCAGATCCAATTCGTGCATCAATGAGGCGACAGTTACCATTCCCACAGTGTCCCCCGTAACATTTATCATTGTGTTAGGCATGTCTATCAGGTAGTAGATACCGGCGATCCAAGGGACTATATCAAGCGGAAGTCCCATTACCTGAAGCAGAACAGCCGACATAATGATACCGCCTCCGGGAACACCTGCAACACCAGCTGCCATGATTATCCCAAGTGCAATTATGACCAAAAGGCTCGTTAAGGGAAGGTCCACTCCGTAGATCTGAGCTGCGAATACTGCATAGATAGGCATTTCAGCAGCACAGGCATGCATATTGATAGTCGCCGCAGGAGGGGCTATCAGATTGACCATGTCTTCCGGGACCCCGGCTCTCTCTTTGGTCGACTTCATCGTGAGAGGAAGGGTGGCGCTGGATGAGCAGGTCGAGAATGCAAGGAGCATCGCGGGATATATGTTCCTGAAGTGCTGAAGTGGGTTGACCTTGGCTATTGTTGCCAGGATTATCGGGTAGATGATGAGTATGACTGTCCCATATGCGAGATACTGTGTCATAAGCATCTTGCCGAGTCCGTAGAGTACTGTGGAACCAAGGGTACCGGTTATGTTGGCGACAAGGGCGAAGACACCGTAGGGAGCCAGGCCGATGACCCAGCCGACTATGCGTGTGAAGAACTCGTTGAGGGAATCGAACATGTCAAAGATCCTCTTGCCATGTGCCGTATCCTTGAAGCTTGCAAGGATAAACCCGCATATAAGCGCAAAGACGATTATCTGAAGGATATTGCCCTCAGAGAAGGCAGCGAAGGGGTTGTTCGGGACCCAGTTGACAAGTGACTGCAGAAGATCTACGTCAACTTCGGGGATCTCCTTCGCACCAAGTTTGATGCCGATGCCAGGCTTGATTATAAAGGCCCATATTAACCCTGTGGCAGCAGCAAGCGTCGATGCGATTGCCCAGTAAACCAGGAAGTAGCCTCCGACTTTCTTGAGGCGGGACATGTCCGCAACCTGTGAGATGCCGTTGATTATGCTGACAAAGATAAGGGGATAGATGCACATCTTGAGCAGACGGATGAATACATCTCCGATGAACTGGATGTACGTTGCCTTCTCACCAATGACAAAGCCGAGCGCTGCGCCGAGCACCATTGCGATGAGGATCTTCAATGGCAGGCCGATTTCTTTTTTGGCTGTTTTTTCGGTCATGACTATTATTCCCCCTATAAAAGTATAATGATAAACTGTATACAAAGTTTACATTTTTTCTGCTATGATGTCAAATAAGGAACTTAATTAAGGTTTTTGCGCAATAATACACCTATATTCAAATCATATCCACAAACTTCTATTTAGATCTACATTTTGGAAATTTCTATCAATATAATTTCTGAAAAAAGAAGCGCTCCGAATGTCCGGAGCGCTTCATAAATATTTAATTTATCAGGAGATTGATGGAAGGGCGATCTCCGGAATTTTAAATCCTTCGAGCAGCTCCTGCATCAGGTCCTTTACCTTCATTATTGAATCGACCCTTGAGACGTTGCTCCCACAGAAGAAGAGCCCGTTCTCCCAGTCCCCCTTATAGGCGTTTACAAGCGCATCCGCTATGCAAAAAGTCTCGTGCTTTATCCTGCATATGCAGTGGGTCAGGCAGGGAGTCCTGCAGGGCATCCGCTCCTGGATCCCAGCGAGGTAGCGCTTTACCATCGGACTGTTTATGGCCCGTCCAGGAAGCCCGCATGGGCTGTTGATAAGCACCACGTCTTCCTCTTTGGCGTCAATATATGACTGTTTGTACCTATCGGATGCATCTCCCTCTTCGGTAGCTGCAAAACGGGTACCAAGCTGTACTCCTTTTGCCCCCATAGAGAATGCCTCTGAGATGTCAGTGCTGTCCCAGATGCCACCGGCGGCAATGACAGGAATGTCAATTTCGTTTTCTTTAAGGTAATCGACCAAAGCAGGCACTACGACTTTGAGGGAGAGGGCGGGATCAGATACCTGCTCGATGTCCCTTGCGCCAAGATGTCCTCCTGCTGTGTTCGGTGTCTCCACCACGATCCCGTCGGGGTAGCGATCATAATGTTTTTTCCAGCGGCTTACGATAATGTTTGCGGCCTTCACACTGCTGACTATAGGAACAAGTGCAACGTCCGGAAACCCTTCCGTAAGTTCGGGAAGCTTAAGGGGAAGTCCGGCTCCAGAGACGATAATGTCAGCACCGGCTTCGCATGAGGTCCTCACAAGCGATTCATAATCACACAGCGCACACATGCAGTTGACTGCAAGCACGCCGCCCATCGCCGCATCCTTTGCCTGTTTTATGTATTTTTTAAGCATCTCACTGTTGCGTTCAGCAAAATTTTTGGCATTGTATCCCTCTGTAAGAACACCAAGTCCGACTGAGGCAAGCGTTCCTATACCACCTTCTGCAGCGACTGCTCCCGCAAGCTTAGGACCTGATATCATGACCCCCATCCCGCCCTGTACTATCGGATATTTAGGTTGATGCTTTCCTATGCTTAGGATCGGGAGTTCCTTTTCTTTAGTGATCATATTTTCTGATACTCCTTAAAATAAACTTGGCAAATAAAAATTATTCGCCAGATCTTAATAGTGGAATAACGGATATGTTATTCTGTTTTTATGTTTTTGGCAAGTGCGATAGCCTCAAATTACCCTCTTTTCCGGTGTTTGATCAGAGTAAAAACACTGCTGTCGCCTCATTTCCTATCTGGACTTGAACTGCCTTGAAAATCATTTCTCTCTTTCACAGTTCTTATGGTTTTTGTGGTATAACTTTTCTGTAAACATTATTTTTTGTATACACATGGGGGCGTTACATTTGTCTGAAAGCCGTTTGAAAACATTTATCGGCATTACCTCTGCAGCAGCGATATCCATGCTGGGAGTAGGCATAGTCGCGTCGGGACTGCCGGCAAGAGTGATAACACTTTCAGGGGGAGATGCCTCCCTTGTCGGACTTCTGGCTTCAAGTTTCGCTCTTCCTTACATCTTTCTTCAGGTACCTTTCGGAAACCTCTCTGACCGCTACGGATTCAAGCCTTTCCTGCTCTTTGGCTACTTACTATCGGCAGTCTCAGGCATTATTTTTTACTTTGCCAATTCCTCCATGCCGATATTCATCGGGCGTGCAGTCCAGGGAGCAGGGGAGATACCTGTCTGGGCAACGGCACCGGCAATAATCTCAATAGCATATCCGCACCATAAGGGGAAAATGATAGGAATATACACAGCAGCAGTATACATCATGCTCTCGGTCGGACCGCTCCTTGTTCCGAGCATGCCTGAGATTTTCGGAGAAAGGGGAGGCTTTCTTTTTTTCAGTTCATTATGCTTTCTGGCTTTCCTGATAATTTTCTTTACCCAGAAAAACAGGAGGCCTGAGCCCGGAAGCAAAAAGGAATCGCTTGAAATCAAAAAAGCCATCGAACTTCTCTCCGATGTTCCGGTAAGGATAGTGCTGCTGGGGATCTTCCTCTACGGTTGCGGTCAGGGACTCCTCTTCAGCATAGCCCCTGGATGGCTTGTTACTGCGAGACAGTACGGCGCGATGGACATAGGCATGCTTTTTTCTGCATATTACCTTTTCATAGCCGGTGCGCAGTTTTTTTACGGTCCTCTCTCTGACAGGTATGGAAGGGAGATCTTCATGATACTGGGGCTCACCTGTTCCGCCCTTTCATGGGCGCTTTTCCCATACACAGGAAAGCTTTTTGCAACTCTGCTGCTCGGTATCTCCGCGGGGTCCCTGGGGGGCTTTTTCGTATCCTCCATGGCATTCCTCAACGAGAAAGCTCCCGACAGTCTTAAAGGAACCATTTCAGGATCCTATTATCTCTTCTGGGGCATGGGATATTTTATGGGACCGATAATGTGGGGAGTTTTCGGATCAATGCTCGGAATGCAAAAGAGCTTTTTCGCCTTCAGTGCTTTCCTTCTTTTGGCGGCAGCAACGATCTGCATTATATGGAAAAAAGGATCAAGAGTCAGATCTGTTTAATTATGCTTACTTCATCTTTACTGCAGCTGGATAAATCGTCTGCATCGGCGCATAGGAGCACATCAATGGACAAAGTGCGGCTTTCGGTGTTACATTAGACTGGTCTTTAACATATAAGCACAGAAAAACCGGACGAGGAGATGATAACGATGACCAAAATCGAAAATATACTAACAGCAATAAAAGATGACCTTCTGCCCCTGACAAAAAAGGGAGTGAAGGAAGGCAATCATGTCTTCGGAGGAATGGTCCTTGATGCAGCGTCGTTAAAAACTATAGTCGCCGGGACCAACAACAGACAGGGAAATCCAATTTTTCACGGAGAAATTGATACTATCCTGCGCTTCTTTTCGATGAAAGACCACCCTCTTCCTTCGGAATGTATTTTTGTGGCCAGCCACGACCCATGTTCGATGTGTATATCAGCGATAGCATGGTCGGGATTCAGGGAGATCTGGGTCCTTTTCGGGTATGAAGATGTTGCAAAGGATTTTGAAATGCCGGTGGACCTGATGATGTACAAAGAGGTCTTCGGGGTAGAGGGCGCAAAGGATAAAAACCTCTTCTTCAGGAAATACAGCATCAAGCGCGAATCGGAAAATGAGCCCAATGCCGGGATCCTAAGGGGAAAAATCGAAGAGCTGGCAAACATTTATTCATCTCTTGAGGTGAAGGCTTTCGATTACCCCGGGATGTAGTATCCTAAAGGATCTTTTTTCATAATAATAATAATGAGTGCGCCTTATGTTCCCTCCTTTTGCATTTACCTATATAAGCTTGCGGGGACGTCCTACAGTCTTCTTTTTCTCCCCTGTCAGTATCTCTTCCGCGGAGTTGGCCGCCCGCTCGTAGTACTGACTAAGTGACTGACGGAACGGCAGTTCTCCTCTCCAGAAAGGAAAGTCGTTTATGATCTCAAGTGCTGCGATTTGCCTTTCATTTTCTTCAATATTGTATTTGAATTCTGGAACTTCTTCCCCGTACCATTTGGAGTAAGAAGGACACTCCTCACCGTTTTTATATGTATCGGTGATGTTTTCAGCTGCATTGTCAGATCCTCCGCTTATAACTGAGCCATCCCCGTCTTCCCATGTCTCGTCCTCTTCATAATTGAGTTCTTCATTATCCCCGGATGTTTCAAGAGTCAAAAGGTTGATTAGACCCTCACGGTTGACCCCTCTCAGCTTGAGCAGGAGGAAGGGGTCATCGTCAAATACTTCGGCAAGCAGCAGAAGTACTGCTATGATATGTTTACATGGAACAGCATCGTCAGGGCAGCTGCATTTATAACGCCGCAGGGCGCTTTTGCTCGGAAAAAGCCCGGTTCCAGCCTCTTTGAAGACTTTTTCCATTTCCTCAGGCATCTCTCCCGCCAGAAGTGTGGCTGCAAACGATGATCTCTCCCTGAAACGGAAAAGAAGAAGTGCCTTCGCTTCCTCTGAGAGGATTTCAAATCCAAGCCTTATTTGGTAGGGTTTCTTTCTGGTTCCCTGCACTGATGCTGTTACAAGGCCGGGTTCTATATCAATATCGACTACCTGTCCCCGTCTTGCATAGCTCCTTCCTCTTGCAAGGCGCGCAGAATCAATGCTCCCTTCAAGGATCTCAATCCATCGTCTTGACCACCAGTTTGATCCATGGAAGCGGCCCCTGTTGACGCGGGATTTTATTCCTCCCCTGGTGCTAAGAGGTTTGGTATATGTCCAGGAAGTCCTTCTTCTATACATTTAGCCAATATCCTCCACAGCATCCCTGCTTAGTTTGAAAAGCTGCTTCAGTTCGCTGTCTGTCATCTCTGTCAGCCAGTTTTCTCCGTCAGATACCACAGAATCCGCTATATCTTTCTTTGATCTGATAAGCTGTTCGATTTTTTCTTCCAGTGTCCCCTTGCAGCAGAAATAATGTACCTGGACTCTTTCTTTCTGTCCTATCCTGTATGCCCTGTCTACTGCCTGCTGTTCGACAGCAGGATTCCACCACCTGTCAAACATCACCACATGGTTGGCACCGGTAAGGTTGAGACCGGTTCCACCCGCCTTGAGTGAGAGGACAAAAAATGGCGGGGCATCTTTCGACTCCTGGAACTTCCTAACCATCTCGTCCCTTTTTTGTCTCTCTACCCCTCCGTGCAAAAAGAGCGCTTCCCTTCCGAATGTCTCCTGTAGATAGCTCTTGAGCATGGCCCCCATTTCAGCGTATTGGGTGAAGATCAGCGCCCTGTCGCCAACGCTCAGCATCTCCTCTGCTATCTCAGTAAGACGGGCAAGCTTTCCCGAACGTCCGGCGATCTGGGACCTGTCCTTGAGGTAGAGTGCGGGATGGTTGCATACCTGTTTCAAGGATGTTATCGCAGAAAGCACGGCTCCTTTGCGCTTGATCCCGCTGGACCCGGTAAGATTAGCTTCCATGTGGTCGAGGACAGCTCCGTAGAGTGAGGCCTGTTCTTTGTTCAACGAACAGAAAACCTCTGTCTCTATTTTTTCAGGCAGGTCAGAAATAATGGTTTTGTCTGTCTTCAGCCTTCTAAGTATGAATGGTCCGGTTATTTTTTTGATCTTATGCAGTGCACTAGTATCTCCCGCCTGTATCGGACGCATGAACTCCCGGATAAATCTGGATTTGTTTGGCAGCAGCCCGGGCATCAGGAATTCCATGATCGACCACATATCCCCCACGTGGTTTTCTACCGGGGTGCCTGTGAGCGCAAAATGCCATTTCGCTTTTATGGCTCGAGCAGCCTTTGACTGCCTTGTTTCAGGGTTTTTAATGTTCTGCGCCTCATCGAGGATAACACCCGACCAGTCCGCTTTTTTGAATGTCTCGTTGTCCCTGTGAAGAAGGGAGTAGGAAGATATTACAAGATCCCTCCCCCTTACAGATTCTACAAATTTATCACCCCTCGGCCTCCTGGTCCCGTGGTGAATAAGGACAGAGAGGTCAGGAACAAAATGTTCGGCCTCCCTTCGCCAGTTCTCTATGACCGAGGTCGGGCATATAAGCAGGACCGGGTCTTTTTCTCCTCCATGTATCCTTGTTTTCAGCAGAGCCAGGGCCTGTACCGTCTTTCCAAGGCCCATGTCGTCAGCAAGACATCCGCCCAGACCTATCTCTGCAAGCCAGGAAAGCCATGAAAGACCCTTCAGCTGGTATGGCCTAAGTTCCCCGCAAAATCCATCAGGCTGCCTTATCTGCTTTATCTGTTCAGCTCCGGTAAGGATCGACCGTACTGAATCAAGCCATACTGAACCGGTAATGGCTGAGAGCGGGAGATCTCCTTTGCTCTCTCTGAACGATGAGATAAGGGCATCTTTTCTTGTAATCTTCCGAGGCAGTTTTTTGATGCCGTCCATTACCTTTTCAAGCTCGTCACGGTAAAGAAGGACCCATTTGCCCCTGATGTTCGCGAGAGGTGTTTTAAGTTTCCTCAGCAAGGAAAGCTCTTCTTCTGTCAGGACATCTTTTCCGATAGAAACAGACCAGTCGATATCCATCAGATCTCCCAGATCTATCCGGTTTCCGGCAGAGAAAACTTCTCCCTCCCTGATATTTCCCTTTACTGCAAGCCTCGGCCTGTCGGACGGAGCACCCCAAGTAGATGGGAATTGAACCTGTATCCCATGTTCCAGCATCTCAGGAACATGGTCATGAAGAAATACAATCAGCTCATCAAATGACATCGTGCAGCTGACCGGGGATGGTTCATTAAGACTTCTTGCTATAGCCGGGACAGAGGAGGATATCTGTCCAAGCAGCTGAAGCAGATACCTTCTGGGATTTGCTCCGGAAGTACGAAACCATTTTCTTTCAGCAGGTCCCGGACTCCATACTTTTTCAGCAGGTACAGTAAGTGTCTGATCCATTGCAGACTGCAAATGCCACGATAGTGTCCATGTTCCTTCCGCATTGCCTGACAACGGCTCTTCCAGCCTCAGAAAAAGTCTCCATGGCTGGTTTGTTACCACCCTCACAGAATCGGTCCACTCCTGGATCTGAGTACAGAGCGGGCCCATTTCATCATTCCACCTGTGAAGCGCGGATCTCGGCCAGGTAAGGGAACGCAGCCATATATCATGGGGGTTGGTCTGGTCGACCTGCTTTCCTCTTCTTCCGGGAACTGCCTGAGCTCTCCTTACTATCTCCTCAAGGAAAGCTTCCAATATTGAATCTGCAGTGTCTTGAGGATCATCAGGCTGCATCTTCTCGCTTGTCAGTGAAAAACTCCCGGTCACAGGAGGAAGGGAGTTTACGTAGGCTGAGTATCCATCCTGATATTTAGCCAGATGAAGAGGCCTCCATACTGAAAAGTAGCTTCCATCGGAAGATTCCATTCCCGGGAGATATGTTCCCCTCGTTACCATCAATGATGCATATTCCAGACCTTTTAGAACATATTTCAGGTCATTGCCCCATAGGAGACCGGGAACGGGCAGCTTTTCCCTGCTTTCCTTGATGAGCTGGAAGAGGGCGGTAAGCTCCTCGTGAGTAATGTGGAGGGCTTCGACAGAAAATCTTTCTACCGATGGTTCTCCGCTTATTTCAGGCAGTTCACCCAGCAGGGGCGATGAAGGAATAGGACAGCCGTTGTATGCAGGCAGATCAACATAAGCAACTGCCGAGGACTCCGCCGGAATCCTTCTGCTGTGGCGTATCCCGGCTGTCTTCAATATGTCGTGTACCGCCAGGCTCCCTGCATCCCAGGGCAGCCTTGGTATCCCGGAAACGGAAGAAGCCGGTGAGCTGATCAGTTCACCGGATCCGAATGAACACTCCCCCCATACAAAAAACCTGTTATCAGCGTATGAAACATGTATAACTATCATTTTTCACTCAATACCGCAATGATCTTTAATCAAAACAGCTTCCGCCAATAAACTCCCTGAGTATCGAAATATTCGGGACATCGTCTGACGGTATTACAGGAACAAAACTTAGTATCGAAAGAAGCCTCTGTGCTTCGCCATAAGCAGGGGAATCCTCTTTTACTGAAGCCAGCAGGGGCTGTACATAACCTTTGAGTACCGGAAGCTCATACGCAAGCGAAGTATTGAAGAGCGTATCGGCATTTTCCTGATAAGGGAAAATATGACGGTGTGAGCCTTTTACTACTGAAGGCCACTGAATAAGGGTCATTTCAGGAGAGTGTCCTCTCGTCCTGTAGTCGCGGAGCATGCGCCTTAGGAGCCTGGTGTCTGTCGTCCCTATCCTGTTGTGCATGTCTATCGCCGCTCCGGTCAGAGGGCATATGAATATTCTATATTTATTGTCAAGTGGGATACTTTCAGAAAGTTTGTCGTTGAGTCCGTGAATGCCCTCTATCACCAGAAGCTGATCATCAGCAAGTTTCAGTTTGTAACCCTTTTTCCTCTCCCCGGTAATAAAATCGAACTTCGGCACATCGATCTCTTTGCCCGCAAGAAGCGCAGCAAGATGTTCGTTGATAAGGTCAAGGTCGAGTGCTTGAAGTGCCTCAAAATCAAAATTGCCATCAGGATCTCTGGGCGTTTTCGACCTCTCTACAAAATAGTTGTCAAGTTCAAGAGTAGCCGAGTTTATGCAAGAAGCCAGAAGCTGTACACGGATACGCCTTGAAGATGTCGTCTTGCCTGAGCTTGAAGGACCCGCAAGACAGAGCAGGCGGACTTCCGGCCTCTCTGAAATATGTGCTGATATTGCACTGAGTGTCTTGGTATGCAACGCTTCGCAAACCATTATGAAATCACGCGATTGTCCGTTGGCCACAAGATGATGTATGTTGTCCATCGTTGCTATCTTCAGATTGTCAAGCCACTTTGCATATCCCTGGAAAAGAGCAAAGGTTTTTGCTGATGTTTTGAATGGCTGTGTTTTTGAAGGATCTGCGAAAGATGGCCCTGAAATGAATATCCCGCCTTTGTAGAGATGCAGCTCAAATACCGGTACGATCGCTGCGTTGTCTGCGAGGGCGCCTCCGAAAAAGTCATATATTCCCTCACATCTGTACAAGACCACAGGATCATTATTGACCCAGCGGAGAAGCCTCTCTTTGTCAATGTATCCCTGGGCGTACATTATCGCACGGGCCTTATCATTAGAGAGTTCCTCCCTGACAAGATTGACCCCTTCTTTGACCATCCTGTGCATTTCTGCATGGATGGACTTTTTCTGTTCATCAGTGACAGGACCGTCAGGGCTGTCATAAAAGTAGGAAAAATTCATCGACTGACGAAGATGCAGCCTAATTCCGCATACCCTGGTAGCCGCAGATGTGAGCATAAAGGAGATCGTCCTGAGATATACCTCAGCTCCCTCGATAGTATCGTATGTTATGAATTCCAGCTTGGAATCCATGTCTATCTCCCATGATAGCGGGCGCTGGACCCTGTTGACCCTGCATGCCACGACCCTGTCTTTTTTGGAAAAATCGGTCCTTGCGAGCACCTCCCTGGCTGTTATGGGAAAATCGCTTTTTATCTCTTTCATGTCGTTGAAACTTATAGTTAAACTCATCCTTAATCCTCCCCGTGAGGCCCGTCCCAGCTTCAGATCTTTGCCGGAGCTTATAAGTTCGACACCGAATTCAATATACTAAGTTTTTAAAATAATTCCAAACACAGAAGTTCATCTAAACATATTATCATAAAAGCAGAGAAGCAGGTATTAAAAAAGGATGAATTTGAGAAATAAAAAGATGGTTGGGGCAAAAAACAATCGGGTCCGACGCTTTGGCTCATCGGACCCGATTGTTTTTTTCTGTTATGTCCTGCAGCAGATCGGTTATTTTACTGTCAGCTTTTCTATTACTACCTTTTTCAAAGGGCGATCCATTGAGTCAGTTGGAACCTTTCCTATCTTCTCAACAACGTCCATACCCTCTGATACGTGTCCGAATATCGCATGTTTCCCGTCGAGCCACGGACATGGGGCAAGTGTGATGAAAAACTGGGATCCGCCTGAGTTGGGTCCTGAGTTCGCCATTGAGAGTTTTCCGGGTTTGTCATGCTTCAGTCCTTTGCCGAACTCATCCTTGATACTGTAGCCCGGACCTCCCATTCCCGTACCCTGCGGGCAGCCTCCCTGGATCATGAACTCGTCTATAACACGATGGAATATTATCCCGTCGTAGTATTTTTTCTTGATCAGGTCTGTGAAGTTTTTTACAGTGTTTGGGGCAAGATCGTTATAGAGTTCGATTTTGAATGTGCCCATGGATGTTTCAAAAACTGCAGTCTGCCGTTTTGCAGCAGCCTCGGCCTCCGCTGCCGAAGCTGGGTTGGCAGAGAACGCTTTCAGGAACGCGGATACAGCGATAAGGAATGTTAGTATGGCTATTATCTTCAATATTCTTCCTCCAATGTCGTCTTTTTTGATTTTTGGACCCGCAAATTCTAACATTTATATCTCTCCTCAGCCACCCTCAAGTACGCTGAAAAAATATATACATATATTTCCCCTTTGTTTGGCACGTATTTTTCTGAGCGGTCAAAATTTAATCTTTACACGATATTTTTTTATGAAATCAGTGGGCATGTAGGACATTTTCGCCTCTCTGAGCCCCGGGTCGTTCATGTCCTCTTCCCTGTTAGCGACAGCAAGTTCGGGATGCTCTTCGATCATGTGGCACATAAATTCTTTGTTTATCGCCTGATATGCCGCTCCGTATTCGAGGCTTGCCTTCTCAAAGTGCACGAATATAGTGTGACATGCCAATTCTCCAATCGTGTAGGCCGCGATATTACCGGAAACCTCAATGACTCCCCCTACGATACGGGGGATTCTTTCCCAGTTGCTGAGTATCCTGAGTATGCCGTGGTTTTCCTGAAGCAGTCCTTTGTCAGTACAGCCGTTGTTGGCCTGGCACCATGCATGCTGGAACTCCATTACCTCCGGGATGATCCCCGGTGTTATCGGTTTGAAAATATAATCAAAATTTTTGCGGAACTGGTTTACCCTGTTGCGTTTTTTCATGAACCTGTTTCCGGGCAGCATTGCCAGATCCCTTATGTCATAAAGATATTCCCAGCTGCCCCTCATGTCCTGGGCATCAAGTCTCTCTCCAAACTGGAATTTCCAGAGATCAAGAAGTTTTTCCGGCACGAGCCAGAATTCCGCTTCTTTGCCGAATCTTTTTTGAATTATCTCCGCCCAGTCATTCCGTTTCCATTGCCCCAACGGAGCAAGGTCGTAATCCCGTGGAACAGTCTGTCTTATCCAGAGAAGATCCTCATCATCTTCCCGGGCTGTCTGGTATCCGTAGTCTCCGGCCCATCCCCAAAGGATCGGGAAACTGTAATCAGATGCTCTCTGGCTTGTAATTTTCCAGTAATTTTCAAAAAACGAGATGTCTTCAATTTGAATATCCCGAAACTCAAGCAACAAATAACTACCTCCGTTCTGCGCACTTCTAAAGATTAAACCCCTTCTGATGATTTTGCCAATAGCAAAAGAGCGTAAATCTGTTACAATTTTGCAGTAGCTTCAAATAAAAAAAAAGGATCGATCGACTTGATAAACGATAACTGCGGCAACAATCAAGAAAAATGTCCTGAGATAGTTCCGGAAGAACAGACGGGGATGACAAAGGAAGAACAGGAATGGGGCCTGAAAAAAGAACATCGCCCGCCTGTTCCAAGGTATGTTTTTGGAGTTATCGCGGCCGTCATACTGGTTGTTTTCCTCGGAGGAAGCTTATGGTATTACAGGACAAGCGTCCTTCCTGAAAAATATTATCAGCGAGCATCTGCCCAGTTCAAACTTGAAAACTACTCAGAGGCCTACCTGCTTTATGAAAAAGTGCTGAGGCTTCGCCCCGAGCGTAAAAACATCTTATATCAGATGGCATTCTGCCTCGAAAAAACCGGCAAGACGGATGAAGCCATAAGCCATTATGAAGAACATTTGAAAATTCTTCCCGGAGACGGGAAAGCGCTTATAAGATCAGGCTGGCTTTATACCCAGAAAAACAACTTTGAAAAGGGGCTCCCGGCTCTCAAAGAGGGTGCCGCAAAACTGAAGGATCCATATGCATGGGCCCTTGTAAGCGAGGCTGCAATAAAATCTAAAAATATAGAGACCGCTGTCGAGGCTCTTGTTAAGCAGACAGAGCTTTTCAAGAAACCTGAGCAGGTGCTTACATGTTCAAAGATGCTCATGGACCTTGGGGCATGGAAAGAGGCTCTCAAAGGCTATGAAAGGTTCTCTGAGCTAGCCCCCGATGACAGAAGGGGACTTCACGGGGCTAATGCAGCAAAAACTATGCTTGGATGGCCAACAGACCCGAAACTGGTTATCAGACCAGGCAAATCGATTGGAATGATTGAGATCGGAGACACTAAGGAAGAGGTAAAGAGCAAACTGGGATCGCCTGAGGCAAAAGAATTCAGGAAGGTCGGCGGTAAGTCGATCCTTGCAGATGACCACGCAGAAATCTGGACCTACAGCAAAACTATGCCAAAAAGAGGCTTGCGTATAATTTTCCTCAACGGCAAGGTCCGCGAGGCAGAGGCCCGGTCAGGAGAATACAAGACTGAAACAGGCCTGGGACTGACAAATTTCCTGCTCCCCAAGAACGCAGACAGGCTTGAATGGAGAAAAGAGGGAGACGGCAGAGCTGTAGTCTGCCTTGCCAAGGGCGGCGGGCTTACCTTTTACGCAGCCGGGCTCAACAGCGAGGGCACGGATGCGAAGTACAGGAAGCTTCGCGTACATAAGGGCGATTCTTCAATAGACAGTGTTGAAGGCTTTAGCCTTCTTGAACTTTTCAACTAGTTCGGCTGTATATGTAAAATAGTTATTTTGAGCTTAATATTCGCACTGCCTGCATCGCGTCTTTGGCATAGTGATCCGCTCCCACGTATTCTGCAAGGGAGTCTGTAAGGACAGCTCCGCCTACTATGACTTTCACCCACGGGCACTCTTTTCTCAGGAGGTCAATAGTGGTCTTCATGCTTGAAACGGTGGTAGTCATAAGGGCGCTCAGCCCAACTATCTCTGCGCTGTTTTCCTTCACTGCCTCGACTACCTTCTCGGGAGGAACATCCTTCCCTAGGTCTATCATCCGGAAATTGTAATTTTCCATTATCACTTTAACTATATTTTTCCCTATATCATGGATATCGCCTTGAACTGTGGCGATGACCATCTTTGCTCTCACTTCCGATCCGGCCGAGCCTTCTTTGGAAATAATCCTTCTGAGCAATTCGAAGGAGGCTTTTGCCGCCTCCGCTGACTTAATCAGCTGAGGAAGGAAGATCGTCTGGGATTCGTACTCTTTGCCTACCGAATCAAGGGACGGGATGATCTCATTCTCGATAATTTCCAGCGGACCCATTTTCGACAGAAGGGACTCTGTGGCTTTTTCCGCCTCTCTCTTCAGTCCGTGTTTTATAGCCTGCGGGAGGTCAAAGGATCTCTCCGTTCCGGCCTCTTTCTTAGGCTGCATTTCATGTGATCCTGAATATTCAGCAATAAATCCTGCAGCCTGGGGATCTTTGCCCATCAACACCCTGAATGCTGCAATAGCCTCTCTCATGCCTTCGTCCCCAGGATTCATTATCGGAGCATCAAGCCCCTGCATAAGAGCCATTGTAAGCATGGTCCTGTTTATTATCGGGCGTGAAGGCAGTCCGAATGATACATTGCTTACTCCAAGCACGGTTTTCAATCCAAGCTCTTCGCGGACCATCCTGACAGCTTTAAGAGTCTCTGCCGCCTGCTCCTGCTGCGCAGACACAGTCATTACAAGACAGTCGATCAGAACGTCCTCTTTGGGAATGCCTATCTTCTGGGCCTCTTCCATAATGTTGCGTGCTATCCTGAGCCTTCCTTCGGCAGAAGAGGGTATCCCATCGTCGTCCAGAGTCAGTCCCAGTACCGCGGCTCCATATTTTTTCACTATGGGGAGAATTTTTTGAAGTGATACTTTTTTGCCGTTCACAGAGTTTATAAGAGGTTTGCCATTGTAGACCCTCGCTGCCTTCTCCAGCGCATTGGGGTCGGATGAATCCAGCTGCAGCGGGAGGTCTACAACAGACTGGATCTCAATGACTGCTTTTTTTAGCATCTCGGGTTCATCTATGTCGGGAAGCCCCATATTGACATCAAGGATATGGGCTCCCTGTTCCTGCTGGCGGATCGCCTCTTTCAGCACATGATCCATGTCCTTTACGCGCAGTGCTGCCTGCAGGGCCTTTTTGCCGGTGGGGTTCAGCCGTTCCCCTATTATTACAGTATCGTCTCCGAAGAAGACTGATCTCGAGGGTGAACATACTCCCGTTCTGAGGAGAGGCCTCTTTCTGAGCGAAGTTACCCCCTTCAGGCGCTCTTTTACAAGCCTGATGTAACCGGGGTCTGTTCCACAGCATCCGCCAACGATGACAGCCCCCTCTTCTACAAACTTCTTGATGTGATCGGCAAACTCCTCCGAGGTAACATCATATCTTGCTTCGCCATTCTCAAAGAGGGGCAAACCGGCGTTCGGCTGCACCATAACAGGTATACTGCTTGCTCGAAGCAGCCTTTCAACTATCGGGACAAGCTGCTTGGGACCGAGAGAGCAGTTCACACCAAGGGCATCAGCGCCGAGAGCCTGCAGAGTAAGTACCATCGATTCGACAGTGGCTCCAAAGAAGGATGTGCCGTTTTCTTCAAAACTCATAGTAGCAAGAACGGGAAGGTTTGAATTTTCTTTCACCGCAATAAGAGCCGCCTTAAGTTCATAAAGGTCGGTGAAGGTCTCAAGAAGTATGAGATCCGCTCCCGCCTTGCTTCCTGCCCTTACTATTTCAGAAAATACCTCAACTGCTTCTTCAAAGGGAAGGTCTCCTGTAGGCTGCAGCACACGGCCGCAGGGTCCGATATCAAGCGCGGTATACTTTTTCTTCCGGCATGAAGCAGCTTTCTTTGCTATCTCGACAGCAGAAGAGACCAGATCCGCAAGAGAGCGGCCTGTCTTTTCTGCCTTGTATCTGTTGGCACCGAAAGTATTTGCCGAGACAACATCGCATCCTGCGTCAAAATATTCATCATGGATGGACCTGATGATCTCGGGTGAGGTAAGATTGAGCAATTCAGGGATCTCGCCTCTTTTGAGTCCCCGCTTCTGAAGCATGGTCCCCATCGCCCCGTCAAAAATTATGGTTTCATTTTCATTTATTCTGAATGTCACAGGAGCCACCTCTTTTTTTATATGCACAGCTTTCTCTCATGGAGCACAAAGTGCATTCCTTGCTCCGGCCAGTTTTTATCTCTGATATTCCGATCACTGCTGTTACTGATTTCATGGGCACCAGCATATCTGTTCCTGTAAGTTTGAGACCTATCCTTCTGTCCGCGCTGAGTGCCAAAATTATCTTCTGCGACTCTTCAAGAGGGACATCGCCGTATCCGGGGCTGAAGCGCATCGTAAGGTGCTCTTCAGGGGATATCGACCTGATGATCTCGCTTTCAGCCAGGTCGGTCACTCTCTCTATTTCGGCTGATGCACATGCATCAAGGATCACCGCTTCCGACATATCTTCAGCCTGCGATCTTCTCAGCAGCATATCGACCCCGCTTCCGATGGTAACCGCTATAAGGACAGCTTTTTTACATCCCCTGCAGATATTTGCAAGATCCCTGCCGTGTATGAAAAAAGTTTTATCGAAAAGAATGCCGGAATCAAAGACCTCAATATCGAAAAAGGCAAAAACCGACTTAGGCGCCGAGGCTTCGTTGATCCTTTGGTACTGTACGGCGATCCTGCTCAGGATCTCCGGAATCATTTTATCTTCAGGGATGCCCAGCAATATTGCTGCTTCTTTTATGGCAGGATCATGAAAATTATCAGCCACGCTTTACTCTCAGCGAATAAAGGATGCCTCTTATGTTTTCTGATATCCTCTTTGCTATGTCGGGCTGATTCATTGTATAGAGATGGATGCCGTCCACCCCGGTCGAGAGAAGGTCAACTATCTGGGCTGTTGCGTATGCTATACCCGCTTCTTTCATTGCCATGCTGTTGTGGCCGAAGGCCCTGATTATTTTCTGAACCTTTTCGGGAACAGTGGCGCCGCACATCGATACCATTCGGCTTATCTGCGAAGATGAGGTTATCGGCATTATGCCGGCAACTATCGGAGTATCTATTCCTATCGACCTTGCCTGGTCCCTGAATCTGTAAAAGAGTTCGTTGTCAAAAAAAAGCTGTGAAATTAACACATCTACCCCGCAGTCAGCTTTTTCCTTGAGGCAGTGAAGATCATCCTCCACCGAATATGCCTCTATATGTTTTTCCGGGTAGCAGGCAGCAAAGATCCTGAAATCATATTTTGATTTGATATAGCTGATAAGATCTGAGGCGTACCTGAAGTCTTTAAGCTGCTCGCCTTCGGCAATGTCTCCCCTGAGGGCAAGGATGTTTTTGACCCCGTTCTCTGAAAGTGTCCTCAGGACCGGATCCACCTCATCTTTTGAGTTCCCTGCGCAGGTCAGGTGCGCAAGGGCAGGAATGGCATAGCTGTTCTGTATCTGAGAGGCTATCTCAACGGTATTCTCGCGGCTGGTACCGCCTGCGCCGTATGTCACGCTGATGAGGTCGGGAGCCAGGCTTGCAAGGGCATCCACAGTAGCGAATATAGAAGCGAGATCCCCCGAGCCCTTAGGCGGGAAGATTTCAAAAGTCATCGTTGGCCTCATCTGTTCAAAATAATCTCTCATCACTGATCCCCCCGACACAGGTATCTTTCAACAATAATTGCCGCACCGTCGCTGTCATTCCCAGGAGCTGTCTCATCTGCCGCAGCCTTCACCTGAGCAGAGGCATTGCCCATGGCTACGCCATGTCCCGCCCACCTGATCATTTCCGTATCGTTGACCCCGTCACCTATCACCAGCACATCTTTTGAATCGACGCCAAGTCTTTCTGCAACAATTGCAAGTCCTTTGGCCTTGTTGACATCCGGATGTGTTATCTCAACAAAAGCTCCCCACGATGTTGCCGTGTAGATTCTGCCATCAAAATGGGACTTCGTCTTCTCTGCCATAAGAGCAAAATTTTTCTCGTCAAGCGCGATACCCAGAAGTTTAGTGGAATCCACTTTAAAATCCCAGAAACCTTCCCCCAGAGAGACCGGCGGTATTTTTGATATCGTTTCGTAGAATCTGCTCCTTGGATCGCTTCTGTCTATTACATAGAGCCTGTCGTCGCTGTATATCTGTATGTACCAGCCCTCTTTCCTGTAAAAGGAGACCACCTCGGCAGTCAGCTCTATTCCAAGACCCTTTTCGAGCAGGATCTCCTCTGATACAGGATCGCGCACTATTGCTCCGTTGTAGAAAATGCATGGCGTACTGATGCCTATCTCTTTTATCACAGGCAGGGCTGAGGGATACATCCTTCCTGTCGCAACTACAACAGGTATCCCCAATGAAATCGCTGATCTGAGCGCGTTCCTTGTCCTTGTCGAAAGCTCACTTGAACTGTTTAAGATCGTGCCGTCCATGTCGACGGCTATCAGTTTTGGATCGAAGATGCTCATATCGCAAAGACCGCAAGGGAGACTATCTCCGCTGCAACAGCAGAGGCGCCAAGCACATCCCCGTTGACTCCGCCCAGTTTCGAATTCATCCAGCCGGCCATCCCAAAACCTATCAGAAGGGCGGCAACTGCGGAAATGATCCATCTGAAAGGGGCAAAGGGAATGAAAATAAGCAAAGATACCGCGGCAGTGAAAAGATCATAGCCTGTGTATGTATCCACCCAACCTTTTCCCATTCCGCTCTCCCATGGATATATGCCTTTATAGGCGGCAGAGCATGAGGCAAACCTTCCTGAAGCGGCGGCGACAGAGCAGGCCGCAAGCACCTCTGAGTTTTCAACGGACCCAAGCATTGAAGTCCACAGGCCAAAGGCGAGTATCAAGCCTGTCACACCATAGGCCCCGATCCTGCTGTCCTTCATGACGGAACGCAGTTCTTCGCCCTCTCTGCCTGAACCAACGCCGTCCCACAGATCGCCCCACCCATCCAGATGGAGAGACCAGCCGACGGCTGCGTAGAAGAAGACCCCTATCCAGAGCGATCCGGGGGCCCCGATCCCCAGTATATCGGACAGTCCAATTACAAGTCCTGTCATCAGGCCCAGAATGCCTCCTGCGACCGGAGCAAGAGAAAGGATCCTGTTGCCGGAGGGCATTTTTGCGGGCCACCATTTTTGGGGCATAGGTATCCTGGAAAAGAGGGTCCATGCAACAACGAACCGGTCCCTTAGGTCAAACCCGAATTTGTCACTTTTTATCTCTTCGGTGAATCTTCTCAGATGATCCTGAAATCCGTTTTTATTCATTTCCAACAATGATCCTCCATACCGCCTTTCAGCCAGAGAGGATAACCCGCCACAATAAGCGCAGCTCTGTCTGCCTTTGAAGCACAGAGCTGGTTCATCCTTCCCTGCAGATCTCTGAAACGCCTGCCCATCTTGTAGGATGGGACAAGGCCAAATCCAACTTCATTGCTCACCATTATCAGATGAGTGCCCTTCGGAGGTAAAGAACAGAGATCTTCCGTAAGAGCTCGTATCTGCGACTCCCTGGCCTGCCATTCTTTTTCAGAAGCATCCTCGGCAGCATCACCCTCTAGAAAGAGGCGGGTGAGCCAGAGTGTAAGGCAATCAAGCAGAAGCACCCCTTTGATCGTCTTTGTTGCCTGACATATCTCGTATGGGTCTCCTTCAAAGGTCTTCCATCCGGCCGGTCTTCTTTTTTTGTGCATTTCGATGCGTGCCTGCATCTCACTGTCCTGTGCATCTGCGGCAGCAAGGTATGTAACAGCAGCATGGGTATCCATTGCAAGTTTTTCTGCAAAGGTACTTTTCCCGCTTCTTGCCCCTCCAAGGATGAGCGTTATCTCAGATCCGAGTGCTGAATAGTCTCTAGTTCCCAAAATCTATCCCCTGCAGTATGTTGCCCAGCGTCTGTTCTATTATCTGTCCCTGGAAGCTGTCTTGGGGATAGCTTACGCCCGGGCCGACAGGTATTTCAAATTTAAGCCTGAATACGGTGTCCCTGGCTGAGTAGTCCTTCTCATTCGGATCACTTGCAGATTTGGGTATGAGATTTCTAGGGCTTGTCATTTGTTCAGATTTATCTACCCTTACGTTGTTGAATTGAGGTGATTCCATCGTGCCGTTAATATTCATCGTAACAAAACGGAAATCTGTTCTGGTAAATCCTGAGAGGACTCCACCCAGGAAGTTTTGCAGCAGGGCGCTTTTGTCAAGCTCTCCAGTATATTCCATGCCTACGTTGATGATCCCCTGAAGCGCACCAAGCAGTGCGTTCAATGCCCGTATGTTCACCTTTCCCATTGCGAAGAGGCTCATCTCTTTTTTATTATTTACCAGGCCGTCAAGCATTACATAACGGTATACCTGATCTCCCGGAGGCGCGACAGCCTGGCTTCCTGGAAGTATCGTCAGGTATCCTTCATCAATGGTAAATGCGCTTTGAAGCGTTTTAAAAAGTAATGGTTTACCCTTTGTATATTTTTTTGAAGCCTCAACAGCTTCGAAACCTGAAATTTCTCCGTTTCTCAGGAAAAGGACACCGGCAGCGTCTACCGTACTCATCCTTCCGGTTTCTCCGCCTGCCCTGATCTTGAGATCTCCTTTTCCGGAGATAGACCCCGTAAGGGACGGGAAAGCCTGTTTTATCATTGGGGCCACATCAGCGCTCAGAACAGTGAGGTTTCCTCCCCACGTACTCTTGTTTATATCCATCGCGAGTCCGCCTGAAACAGTTCCGCCGTTTGTCTCAGCTTTTACGTCTTCCATAACTGCATAGCCATCCGAAATATAAAAAGGCGCATTGACATTCTTTATCCTTATTCCGAGAAACCTCATCCTTTCTGAGGAGAAAAAACCCTCTCCTGCGAAATTGTCGACTTCTCCCTTCCCGGCAAACTTGAAGTTGACATTTCCGCCAAGCCTTTCCCTGAACTGTTCCGGAAGGTAGACGCCAATTTGCTTGAGATCTATTCCTACCCCATTGGTATCAAGGACTCCGTGCCACTCTCCGTTTTTAAGGAATACCCTGCCTTTTGCAGAGAGCTCGCCGGTTTTCAGTCTGGCCTTTGCCTCAGAAATATTTACGTCTGTCATGCTGCCGCTAATAGCGACATCCACCATGGGCAGCAAAAACCCCCTGTACCTGAAGGGAGCAAATGTGCCGCTGCCCTTGTAAAGAGGTTTTTCGAGCGTTCCCGATACTTTGATCTCGCTCTTGATAAGTCCCTGCACGCCCCTTACGACCGGCAAATGCCTCCTGAGAAGTTCATACATGTTTATGTTTTCCGATGAAACCATAAGATTCAAAGTTGAATCAGAAAAAGGTTTCCCCTCTGCTGAGTTAGTTATGCTGCCGCTGATGTTATGCTTTCCCCTGAGAAATTTTATGGTCGCTTTGTCGATCTTTATTCCTCCGGTATCTCCTTTGATACTCGCCTGTACCTCTTCAGAGGCGAACTGATGCCATCTGACACCATCCGAACGTATATCAGCGCTCCACTTAAGACCGCTCCCGTCATCGGCGATCTTAAGTTCACCTGAACATGGCCCGTCCATATCCTGGCCTGCATTAAACAGGTCATTAAGGGCAGAAAGATCCACCTCTTTGATCCTGCCCTTCACATCCCACTTAAGGGGAGATGAATTCACCCCGTCCTGGCCGGTCACAGGCAGGGTGACCTTGCATTTAAGGTCAGCACTTCCCCGTCCGGTCCTTGCTTCCATCTTGCTGAAGTCTAGCTTCCCTGAGGAATAAGTCATCTCTGTGTAAAATTTATCCACATTAAGTCCACTGAAACTGCCTTTTGCTGCCCTCAACTTTAAGAGTATTTCCGGTGAATCGGCTTTCCCCTTGAGAGTCCATGATCCGGCGGCATCGCCGGAGATACCCATTGTCTTGAAGAATTTAACGGTATCGTGGAACTTATTCAAAGAGGCGTTTTTTATCGTTCCGCTTAAAGAGAACTCCTGGGTACCGTTGGATTTCTTTACAGTGCCCGAAGCGGATATATGCGCCCCGTTCCACAGAAAGGAAGTGTTTCTCAAGGTAAAGGAGCCGTCTGAAAGATCATACTCCGGCGATAATTTCACACTGATAAGCGTTCCTATGTCTTTTATCTTGGCAGAAGAAGAGTTGATATTCGCTGTGACCTTCATGGCATTGATCTTGCCTCTGATAAGCGCAGAGACATCCGCCGTTCCGTTAAGTCCGTATTTTCCCAGCTCTTCCACAGCCTTACTGAGCTCTTCCAGCCTGATGGACTTTGCATTGAGTTTCAGGTCCACCGGTACTCCCTCTGCAAAGCTTACCGTGCCTGTAATACCTATCTCGCTGCCTTCGTTGAGGGCTGTAAGATCAACCCTGCCTGACGGTTGCCCATCAAAAACAACCTTTCCCTGCAACGATGTGAATTTCATCTTATTGTATGACACGTTTGAAGGAGCAATTTCGATCTTTCCCACCAGCGCGTCGAGCGGACCTTTAAGATCAGCTTCAATTGCGGTGATGTTTCCCTTAAGCAGAGATGCATTTTCTGCTATCTCGTTCGGTATTTTGTCGGTCCAGTCAGAAAAACGAAGGTTTTTGGCTGCAGCCTTAAGCTCAAGATATTTGCCCGGCATCCTTGTATCGAGCTTGAGGACCCCGGTTATAGAAGACTCAAAAACCTTGCTTTCGTTTAAAGTTACATCCAGAACTCCTTCTTCGTATCTCCATTTCGCCGCTACCTCATCAAGCGATATCTTCCCCAGCACCGACTTTTTGAGGATACCCTCTCCCATTGTGAATATATCTTTTCCTTCGCCCTTCATTTCCATTTTTGCCGATAAAGTTCCGATCACGCCATATTTTGAAAAATCTGGGAATATCGAGGCAATTTTTTGGATATTCACATCCTTGATTTCAGCTTTGAAATCATGTTTTGGCCAGACAGCTCCCGAAATTTTGGCGGTACCCTCGTCAAGTTTCGCCAAAAAACCGTCAAATACCCAGTTTCCAGACTCTTTCTTTGTTATACCGTATATCGAAAAGGGGATATCTTTGAATTTCCCCTTCAGTGCAGGGGCGAACCATCTAGGTCCGCGAAGTTCCAGTGAACTGTCCTCAAGCTCAAGGAGTCCCCATTTTGAAGAGACTTTTACGTTGTTTAGTACTATTTTATCTATGGGAATATCTTTAGGATCCTGGCCCTCTATTTTTTCCGGGACCATCTTGAGCATTGAATCATAATCTGTGTAAAGTCCATCGATCACCAGGGTCGAAACACGTGGTGAATTTTTAAGGAGACTCAGCAAAGAGAGGTTTATCTCGATCTTGTCGATAGTAAGAAGCTTTTCGCCTGAACGGACAAGTAATACCTCTTCTCCCTTGAAACCCATTACAGGGTTCCCTGTAAGAGGGGACATCTGAATTTCAACATTTAGCTCATCGTGTACAGCACCGCTTATCTGGTCAACAACAAGATTGCCAAGAAAACTGAACTGTGTGATGACAACAAGCAAGATACTGACAACCGCAGTTGTCAGTGTAAGAATTATTCCTATTTTGCTGTTGAATGTTATTCGTCTCAAAATTGATTACACCCCTGCAGATGCAGATCCTTCTTCGTCAGTGTACGAAATTGGCTGCTATACCCAACTATCTGGTAATTCTACCATGTTTTGAACAGCGGATATATGCAATTACACTGTATATGACCTGTCTTAATTATAAATATTTACACATCTTTGAGAATTGCCGCCTCTGCTCCGGTATATTGTTCGCTCTTTTGATTTGCCTCCGGTTGGATCGTTTCATCGCTTTTCTCAAAAAAAGACCCGCTGCAAGAGCGGGCCTGATCCATTTTGAGATGATCAAATCGATTCAGTTGAGGTGGTATTTGCCCTCTATCCTAGTGGTCCCGGATCCGCCGAACAGTATCCTGTCGACATCTCCTTCCTTAAACCTCTTTATCCTTACAACATTTGGATCGTTCAGAGAGGGCCCCTGTTCTATTACAAAATCATCTTCCCACATTCCCTCATCCACCAGGTAATAGCCGAAGGCAGAATTTCCCGAGCCTGTAGCGGGATCTTCTAAATATCCATATTTTGGCGCGAATACGCGTGTACGATATCTGGCTTTCCCTGTACTTACATCATCTGAGAACACATCAACTATATCGAAATCTTTTTCCAGACAGAACTCTTTGAGCTTTTCCTGGTCGGGATATAAGTTAAGACAGTCCTTGAGTGAAGCCATGGGAACTATCAGTGTTCTTAGTCCGCCGTCTATGACCCGAAGCGGCCTCACTGCATCAAAAGCCGCAATAGGCGCACCCAGTGCTTTAGCTGTCTCATCAAGGCTTATACTGCGTTCCAGATACTCAGGCATTGGGGCCATGATATAAACCGAATCTTCGTCCCTCACATGGTTGAATACGGATAGCGTTCCCGCACGGACCCTGATCTTTAACTCTTTTTCGGAGAGCAGCCCAGGATCAGTCGAGATAAGGTCATACATAATGGCTATCGTTGCATGTCCGCAGAAAGCTACTTCGCATTCCGAGGAATAATACTTTAAGTCAAATTCTTTATCGCGCCTGACCGCAAATCCTACTTCGTTTACAAAACCTTTGAGTTCGGATGCGATTTTCTGCATCTCTTCTTTGCTCAGATCATCCGGCCTTTGCAAAAGGACATATCCGGCAGGGTTGCCCGAAGATGATCCCATAGTAAACGCATCGATTTTTTTGAAATCCAGTTTTTTCATCAAACAAGACTCCTTCAAATGGATTTTTGATCAATTAACAAATATCTTTATGGCCGCCGGAGAAAAAGATCTGACTTCGAAAAAGGTTTTATGTATAAAATATTGGCCTCATGCTGAAAGTATACTGCTAACATTGGATTTTGTTCGGGATGTCATCAAGTAAGATAGGGGAGCAAAAACTGAAAAAACATACATAAATCTTACGGAACAAAAAATCCCACCCCTAAGGGTGGGATGAAATATTCTGGTGGAGCTTAGGGGATTCGAACCCCTGACCTCTTGAATGCCATTCAAGCGCTCTCCCAACTGAGCTAAAACCCCGAAATCGAACATGGGCAATTATACTGATTAGGATAAATCGTGTCAATACTATCATAAACCCTATGAAAATACTTAGTGGAACAGGGAAAATGAATGCCTGCATATTTGCTTTCTTAATTTTGGCCGCCACGTTGATGTCCTCAGAAGCATCATTCGCAATTACAAAGGATGAGGTGTTGCCGCATATTTGTAAATCACTGGGACACAGCGTACCGAAGAAATATTTAACGGACCATGAGGGAAATCTGACGAATTCCTCGGCCATACGGCTTGCCCTGGAATCAATGGGATGGGGCTTTGTTATCACGGTCTACGACCAGATAACTATCCTGCCTGAGTGGAGTGATATGGACTCTATCACGGAAATTTCGAAAAAAATATCACCGCCACTGCCGTCAGCGATGACCGACCATCTTGAAAGCCCTTTTGCGGAGGAGAATATTAAGACCCTCACAGACTGGCTTGATTTATGCAAAAAGAAAGTCTCATGGAAAGATTCATTTTCTTCTGAAGGAACGACGCTTACCGTCTTTAAACACGGGATAGGCAACCCTGCCGGACCGGCCAACGGGGATCTGAAAAAAGGTATGAATGAACCGCTTTTCGCCGCGATGGTAACAGTCGACATGGATGCAGTGAACTGCCAGATAGCCACTGCCGTCATGGTGGGAGCTAATAAAGCGCCCCTTGCGACGATAGCGGTGGAGAACTACGGCGTAATAGGCGGCATCAATGGAGGGTATTTTGCAGGAGCTAAGCCTATAGGTGTGCTTCGCAGACAGGGACACACCGACAATGCAAAATTCTGGCCCCAACGTTCTGCTTTTGGCTGGAATGAGAATGGGGAGACGATATTCATCGACGGCAAAGAAGTCGCCAGCATCAGTTCTGACAGGCGTTTCGACAAATATACAGAGATGCTGCAAGCAGGGCCGTTGCTGCTTAAGAACGGAGAATATTCAGAGAACACAGAAAACATAAGAGAAAACGTCCTCAACATGCGTCACCCCAGAACGATCGTCGGAACAGACGGAAAACGGGTAATGTGGGCTGTCGTAGACGGAAGGGACAACATGCACAGTGTGGGTGCAACGATAGAAGAGACCAGAAAGGTCTGTAAATGGCTGGGAATGACTACTGCACTGAACCTTGACGGGGGAGGATCAAGTTCTCTCTGGTGGAGGGGAAATACGTTTTCACTCCCGAGCAACAGCAATGATACAGAACGTCCGATACCCTACGGTGTCCTGATCTTCCGGGAGGGTTCAGGCGTACGGCAATGACCAGCCTGATCCAGATCAGATATAGCAAGAAAAAAAGAGAGATCCCGCAGATACCAGCGGGGTCTCTCCTTTTTTTGCTTAACTCTTGTCAGAAGATCTTTAAAGCGGAACTACTTGAGTTCTACCTTTGCTCCGGCTTCTTCGAGCTTCTTCTTGATCTCTTCGGATTCATCCTTGGAAGCCTGCTCCTTCACGGTCTTGGGTGCGCCGTCAACGAGTTCCTTGGCTTCTTTGAGTCCGAGACCTGTGATCTCGCGGACAACTTTGATGACGCCGATCTTGTTAGCGCCGTGCTCAACGAGAACTACGTCGAACTCTGTCTTCTCTTCTTCGACTGCCGCTGCGGGTGCTGCTGCGCCCATGGGCATCATCATTGCGGGTGCTGCTGCTGATACGCCAAATTTGTCCTCGAGTTCCTTCACGAGCTCTGAGAGCTCAAGTACTGACATTTCTTCAATTGCCTTGATAATATCTTCACGTGTCATATTAATTCATCCTCCTAAGGATTATTTTTATTTTTATGCTGCTAGGCGGCTGTCTCGCCGCTGGTGTATACTATGCTGCTTCTTTTTTGTCCTTGATCTGCGAGAGACATGTAACAAGTCCCCTTGCCGGACCGGAAAGTACTGTGACGAGACCTCTGAGAGGGGCTGCGATCGTCTGGACGACCTGACCGATGAGAACATCCCTTGAGGGAAGGTCCGCAAGTGCAAATATCTGAGCCTGGGTGAGGATCTTTCCGTCCAGGATCGCGGCTTTAACTACGAGAGCTTCGTTGCCTTTCTCTTTTGAGAAGTCGCGGATCGCTTTGGCGGTAGATGCAACATCACCGTAGGAAAGCACGTAACCGTTCGGGCCTGAGTCGAACTCAGAAGCGTGGTTAATGCCTGCCTCCGTAAAAGCTATGCGCATGAGGGTATTTTTGCATACCTTCATTTCACCGCCGGCTTCACGGATACGTCTGCGGCAGTCGCTGATCTTCTTGACTGTAAGTCCACGATACTCGGTGATGAAGACTGCGTTGCTCTTATTGAGCAGTTCGACCAGGGAATCGATCATTTCACGTTTTGCTTGTGTTGGCATTCAATTTCACCTCCTGTTGATTTTGTGATCGGATGCCGGCAATAAAAAAGGCTTCCGTCACCCAAGGGAGTCCGGAAGCCATAATACGTGTCTTAATAAAGTTACAGGAACACGGTTATCCTTCGCAGACCTCGGCAGGAAATTAAGCGCATGCGCACCTGCTGTCTTGAGTCTAAGCTGTGAGATTATACAATAAGGAATAATTTTTGTACAGCATCAAAATAACTGAAGTCCCATCACAAAAGGACAAAAGAAACGCAAAAGAAATATCAAAAATTGGCATACCCTGATCAGAGGCGCTATTTTTGAAAAAAAACGGTCATTCTGTGCTGCGTAGGCAAATTATGCTTAACTCAAAAAATTTTTTTACATTTCAGCGTGTTCTAATGTACAATTATCAGCGAATAATTCCCGTACAAATTACTATGGAGGAGCTACCCTATGAAAAGACTGTTTATCTTTATCCTCACATGCATCATTATCTCTTTTGCTTCATCATCCATGGCAAAACCTGTTGCTGAAGAGTTCCGGAACAATGAATATGACTATTCGTCAATAAAGACCGTTCTCGTTATGCCTGTGATGTATGAAATTACTATACCTCCCTCTGAACCATTCCTTGATGAATCGGTTCAGCAGAAATGGAGAGAGCTCACATCACAAGAAAAGAGCGGATTCAGCTTTCTTGTAAAGACCCCCGAACAGATCATCGAAAGGGATGATTTTGTCAAAGGGACCGGGCAGACAGAAAAATTGAGCAGGGACAAGGCTGCGGAGAAAGCCCTTACCCTCTCCCCGGAATACGCGGATGCGATCATGACTGCAACTGTTACAAAGTGTGCATACACAACTCTCCACCATCCACAGGAATTTGTCTGGGATACACGTTATGAGAACCGTTCTGTTTATGTCAACGGCAAATGGGAGACCAGGAGCGTCCCGATAAGATACCAGAAGATAAAACCAGCATGGGATGAGACGTTCGCAGTCGGAGCAGTTAGACTTGAGCTTCGCAGTTCAAAGGAGAACACCCTGATATACGGAGTTAACGTGAATGCCACCACTGCTGAAGACCTATTTACACCGCTTCCAACTCTCACAAAACATATTACAAACGTCGTCGAAAACACAGCCAAAAGAGTGCCTAAGAAATAATTTCCCTGCAAGGTTTTTATAAACATGGGCAAAAAAAGGGGGACGCTGATGCGTCCCCCTTAACTGCATGACCGGTAAAGGTCAAATTTATTCTGCTGCTGCTACGTCTTTCTGAGCCTGAACAGGGTCTATGGATATTCCTACACCCATAGTCGTTGCAAGCGTTACGGTCTTTACGTAAGTACCTTTTACAGCGGCCGGACGTGCCTTTATTATAGCCCTGAAAAGAGCCTTGACATTATTATCAAGGTTCTCGACCGGGAAAGAAGCTCTCCCGACTGCGTTATGCGTAATAGCTGTTTTGTCAACACGGAACTCGATACGGCCAGCTTTGATTTCCTTAACAGCACCGGCAACATCGAACGTAACTGTGTTTGCCTTTGCGCTAGGCATAAGTCCACGCGGTCCGAGGACTTTGCCGAGACGTCCGGCTGATTTCATTATGTCCGGTGTGGCGATAACTGCATCGAAATCCATTCTGCCTTCAGCGATCTCTTTTACAAGATCTTCGCCTCCGACGATGTCCGCGCCTGCATCCTGAGCTTCCTTCTGTTTGTCGCCGAGTGCAATGACACACACTTTCTTTGTGTGTCCTGTCCCGTGCGGAAGGACTATAGTGCTGCGCACCTGCTGGTCTGCATGGCGGGGATCTACGCCTAGACGAACATGGAGTTCGAGGCTCTCGTCGAATTTAGCAGTTGCACATTCCTTCGCTATTGCGACAGCCTCTGAAATTGAATACTGCTTTGAAAGATCGACTTTTTCGAGCAGTGCCTTATAGCGCTTACCTTTTTTTGACATTTTTATTCCTCCTAGTGGTAATGTCGGAAGAGTCTGAGTCTTCCTCCCACATCCCGGTTTTTACCGGGAAGTCCCTTTACGGTAATTCTAACCTACTACTTCGATGCCCATCGAACGGGCTGTCCCTTCGATCATCTGCATAGCCGCCTCAATGTCGTTCGCATTGAGATCCGGCATTTTAAGGGCAGCAATCTCCTGGACCTGCTTCTTTGTTATCTTTCCTACTTTATCCTTGTTGGGGACTGCTGATCCCTTTTCCTTGCCGGCTGCCTTCTTGATAAGAATGCTTGCCGGAGGAGTCTTAAGAATGAAAGAGAAGCTGCGGTCTGCGTAAACAGTTATTACGACCGGGATGATCATTCCTACTTTGTCTGCCGTCTTGGCATTGAATGCCTTGACGAATTCCATTATGTTGATGCCGCGCTGTCCGAGCGCAGGTCCCACCGGCGGTGCCGGTGTCGCCTTTCCTGCGGGAAGCTGCAGTTTAAGCTCCCCAATTACTTTCTTTGCCATAGTACATGTTACCTCCTTGGTTTTGCTGCTTATGTAAAAGCCCATTTAGGGCGATTATTCTTTTGTCAATGTGCGTAATGCGAAACGAGAGCTAAAACTATCTATGATCAGATCTTTTCAAGTTCAGTATAATCAGCTTCAACTGTGGTTTCACGTCCGAACACTGATACGCTGAATTTGATCTTGCCCTTGTCAGCGTCGATCTCTACAACAGGACCTGCCTGTCCTGCAAACGGTCCGCTCTTGACCTGGATCGTATCTCCTACCTGGAAATCGACCTCAATCTTCGGCTTGGCCTCTTTGCCTAGCTTGTTCATTATCTCCTCTACCTCTTTGGGGGTAAGGGGGATAGGATGGTTTCCTGATCCGACAAATCCCGTCACTCCGGGGGTGTGGCGAACTACATACCAGGACTGGTCCTCGAGGATCATTTCCACGAGCACATAGCTCGGGAATATCTTTCTGCGAACCCGCTTCGTTTTGCCCTCTTTGATATAAACTTTCTCTTCAATGGGGACAAGGACACGGAAGATCCTGTCTTCCATACCCATAGTTGCGATCCTCTGCTCGAGGTTCGCCTTGACCTTATTCTCGTAACCGGAATAGGTCTGGACTATGTACCAGCTGCGTTCCTGTGTGTTCCCAAATATTTCGCTCATGCCTAAAAGAGGGCCGCAGCCCTCTTCACCTCCAGGTTACAGTCGAAACTCGAAAGCCGTTTCTGTTTCAGGCTATCGGACAATTTTGGAGAATACTCCCGTGAGAAGCAGATCTACCAGACCGAGATAGGCTGAAACCATGAAAGTTACCACAATGACTACAAGTGTGGAGTACCACATCTGCTGTTTGGTAGGCCATGTGACTTTTTTCAGTTCAGCTCTTGATTCCCGGATGTAGTCGAGGACTTTTTCCATCACCCCGACCTCCTCATTCTTCAACTTTGATATTTTTTAAACTCTAAATATAAACCAGAAAAAACAAAATGGCAGGCCTGGAAGGATTCGAACCCTCAACCCCCGCATTTGGAGTGCGGTGCTCTAACCAGTTCGAGCTACAGACCTGCGTGCGGAGGTTATTCTACCTTACTTGCACTCCTTATGCAAGGTGTGTTTATCACAGAACTTGCAATATTTCTTTTTTTCAAGCTTTTTTGTAGCCTTTTTTTTGTTCACAAGCGTCACGTAATTGCGGTGCTTGCATACTGTACACTGAAGACCGACGATATCCGCCATTATTCTTTCACTCCATACTAAAAAGTTTTTTAATGGGCGGCTGGGTTAGAGCCGCCCATGCTTACGACTGTTATTCTATTATCTCAGTAACGACGCCGGCGCCCACTGTGCGGCCGCCTTCGCGTACTGCGAAGCGCAGTCCGGGCTGCATTGCGATCGGTACGATGAG
>PGXO01000011.1 GCA_002839185.1 Synergistetes bacterium HGW-Synergistetes-1
TAAAGGCGCGCTGGCGTTATTTCAGCCATATGGCCGCCATGAAAATGGAGGACTAGCAGTAAATGGAAAAAAATGAAGTAAAGCAGGAGATCAAGGATATCAAGGGCCGCGTGATAGCTACAAAAGTGAACTGCTCTGCTGACTGCAATGGAAAGGAGGCTGCGGAAACGGTGAAAGAGTGCGTTGCTGAAGAGACAGAAAAAACTGTTATCGAAGTGAAAGAGGCATCCAAACCGGAGAAAATTGCCGCCGCCCCCAGACCGAGAGTCGGAATAATGGAGACTGCTTTCCGCGATGCCCACCAGTCCATAATGGCAACGAGACTGAGGACAGACGACATGCTCCCTATTTGCGAGATAATGGACGAGGTCGGTTACCATTCAGTGGAGATGTGGGGGGGAGCTACCTTTGATTCTGCAATGCGTTTCCTGAACGAAGACCCATGGGACAGACTCCGGCAGATCAAGAAACGGATGAAGAAGACAAAGACCCAGATGCTGCTCAGAGGGCAGAATCTGGTTGGGTACAGGCATTACTCCGACGAGACAGTCCGTGAATTTGTAAAGCGGGCGATAGGCAACGGGATAGATATCGTAAGGATATTCGATGCGCTCAATGACCTGCGCAACATGTCCATTGCAGCTGAAGCCGTCAAAAAAGAGGGCGGAGAACTGCAGATGTCCATCTCTTACACCATTTCACCCGTCCATACCCTTGATCTTTTTGCCAAGCAGGCTAAAGACATGGCGGACATGGGGGCCGACTCGATATGTATAAAAGACATGGCAGGACTTATGTCTCCGGTTGCCGCTTCCGAACTTGTTAAGGCTATCAAAAAGAAGGTAAACCTGCCGGTGCAGCTCCACAGCCACTACACCAGCGGAATGGCCGCAATGAGTTATCTTGCGGGACTTGAGGCCGGGGCTGACGTTATCGACTGCGCAATATCCCCGTTTGCTATGGGAACGAGCCAGCCTGCAACAGAAGCAATGGTGGCTGCACTTAAAGGCGGTCCGCTGGACACGCATCTCTCTCTTGAGAAACTCCTGCCTGTTGCAGAGTACTATGAGGGCCTGAAGAAAAAGTACAGCGACATAATTATGGGAGTAAGCGGAGTAGATATCAACATACTGCTCTATCAGGTACCAGGAGGGATGTATTCAAACCTTCAGAGCCAGCTTAAGGAGGGGAATGCCTTACATAAGTTCAAAGAGGTCATGGAGGAAGTCCCGAGGGTCCGCAAAGAGATGGGTTATCCTCCGCTTGTTACCCCGACCAGCCAGCTTGTAGGTACTCAGGCAGCCATGAACGTTATTTCAGGAGAACGCTGGAAGATGGTGTCCAAGGAAGTATATCAGTACTTCAGGGGTTACTATGGAACAACTCCGGCTCCTGTCGATCCATTGATCCAGAAGAAGGTGCTTGGCGACGAGATCCCGATCACCTGCAGACCCGGAGAAAAGATCGAGCCTGAGCTTGAGGCCGCCAAAAAAGAGATGGGCGTTTGGATGACACAGCCTGAGGATGTTCTGAGCTACGTTCTCTTCCCGCAGGTCGCCAAAGACTTCCTGCCCAAAAAGTTTGCAAAGGAAAACTGCGTTGACATTGGTCTTGAAGAACAGGCATCTCCGGAAGCATACGCGATATAGCAGGCGGATAGACGAAATAACCGAATAATGACTCAAAGGGGCCTCTAAAACCAATTACCCGGAGGCCCCTATTTTATTTCTCTCAGATATGAAAAATAGGATACAATTCTAAATTAGAAAGATTATTTTTCAGACCCAAATGTGATGCCAAACATCAGGAAAGGATGAAAATAATGAAATTTTTTATCGACACCGCAAATATCGATGAAGTAAGGACAGCCTGTTCATGGGGCATTATCGCAGGAGCGACCACCAATCCTACTCTTGTATCAAAAGAGGGCAGCGTGGATTTTCACACCCGAGTACGTGAGATAGCGGAGACTGTTAAGGGGCCTGTCAGCGCTGAAGCAGTGTCGCTCGAAAAAGATAAGCTGATCGAGGAAGCAAGAGTGATCGCTAAGATAGATCCTAATGTAGTAGTAAAGATCCCGCTCTGTCCGGATGGACTTGGAGCTGTAAGGGAGCTTTCAAAAGAGGGTATCAAAACCAACGTGACCCTTATTTTTTCAGCGAACCAGGCTATTCTGGCGGCTGCTGCGGGTGCAACTTATGTAAGTCCCTTTGTCGGACGCCTGGATGACATCGGTGAAGACGGGATGCAGCTTGTCAGGGATATAGCAGAGATATTCGATATCTACGGGATAGAGACGCAAATAATCGCAGCCAGCCTTCGCCATCCGGCTCATGTCTTTGAATCAGCAAAGGCCGGGGCGCATATTGCGACAGTCCCGTTCAAAGTTCTCAAAATGATGTTTGACCATCCTCTGACAGCGAAGGGGATAGACCAGTTCAACAAGGACTGGGAAAAGTATCTGGGAGCTAAGAAATAACCACCCTTGGAGAATTTGCAGCGTCTGCGCTGCGGAGAATTTGCGGTGTCACCACCGCGGTGAATTTGCGAGAGAAGCACTCGCGGAGAATTTGCTGAATGATCCATTCAGCGTTGAATCGGCCCTTAAATCATAAATCCTGAATTCTCCGCCTGACAGGGTCAGGCAAATTCCCCGCGATGCGAAGCGATGCAAATTCTCCAGCGACGAAAGTCGCAAATTCTCCGCAGCCAAAGGCTGCAAATTCCCCGGCGGACGTATTCTCCGCCCGCTGCTCAAATGGAGGACATTATTCTCGGAAGGGCGAGTTTCAGGACTTCTATCCCCTTCAGATATTCGGATACGGGGATCTGTTCATTGGAACTGTGGTCGTATAAGGAGTTGCCGGGCCCGTATGCTCCCATGTGGCAGCCCCAGGGTGACAGAACGTTGAAATCGCATGTCCCCTGCTTGGCCAGCACTCTCGGAGTCTCACCGCAGTCCCGTATAGCGTTCCTGAAGGCCCGTATTACGGGATCGGACTTATGGACCCCGTAGGGAGGCACATATTCTATAATTTCGGATCTTACCCCGAAGGCCGCTGCGGTCTCTCTTATCATAAGTTCGAGCTCTTCCTGATCGGCCCCCAGAGGAGTCCTGAGGTCCATTGTGATGCTGGCGCTTCTTTTGCCTGCCTCATGTCCTTCCATTTCCATTATCGCCACAGACCAGCCCTTCCCCATGTTTCTGGTTATATCTATTATGGAAGATGCTGCCATGACTGAATCAGTTATTGGCCCCGGACTTCCGGACCTGTGCGCCCCATCGTCTTCGCCCTTAATGTCAAATAGGATCCTGCCCCTATAGGAGATCGCTACGCCGTCGCTCCCAGTGGGCTCGCCTATGACGCATGCCTCGGGGGAGTGAAGGGGCATGCGGAACCTTGCTCCCTTTGAGTCGATCTCTTCTCCTACCGCTGCGACAAAGGTGATCCTCCATCCCTCCGGTACTGGAACAGCACCTCCCGCTACAGCCATTGCACAGCACGGACCTTTTGCGTCAACGCTTCCTCGTCCCTGGATCACCTGTTCGTTGATGATAACTTCCGGGCCTCCTGGTACGGTATCGATGTGGCTCAGCAGGACAAGCTCCTTATCTCCTGTTCCCCGTTCTGCAACAACACTGCCTGCTCCGTCAAGGTGCGAGCCGCTCCATCCAAAGCGGGGGAGCCTGTCTGCCAGCATCCTTGCAGCATCAGCTTCGTGTCTGGTCGGACTGGGGACAGCTACAAGATCTGCCAGGAGCCTGGCTGATTCAGGGAGTCCCATGTCAAAATGCCTCCAGAGTTCTTGCCAGGATCAGGGCCGCATCTTCAAAGTCCTTTTCCTCAGCGGCAAATGAGGGCAGGAACCTTAAAGTCCGGGGACCTGCGGTGAGGGAGAGGAGACCGTTCTCCTGCAGGGCTTTGACCACTCCGACGGAGGGAATGTCCAGCTCTATGCCATTAAGAAGTCCCATGCCGCGGACATCCTTTATGTGTGTGCTTTCTATAGCAGATATTCGGGATCTGAAAAACTCTCCCGATCTGGCTGCTTTTTGAGGAAGTTCACTGTGCATGACCATTGAAAGGACAGCCAGAGAAACTGTCGCGGCCAGCTCGTTTCCTCCGTATGTGGAGCCATGGCTGTGGGGTAAAAAGTCTCCGAGCTCTTTTTTCCATACCAGTGCCCCGGCAGGTATCCCGCCCGCAAGGCCCTTTGCCAGGCAGACCATGTCGGGATCCAGTCCTGTAAGGCTGCTTGCAAGAGGCGCACCGCACCTTCCGAGGCCGCTCTGTATCTCATCGGATACGAGAAGGGCAGAGTGTTTTCTGCACGCTTCGGTAATTTTATTTCCTGTTTTGGCAGGAAGTGCAAAGATTCCTCCCTCTCCCTGTACCGGTTCTATAAAGACAGCTGCCGTATCATCGTCGATATTGTCAGCGATGTCGACCATGGAAAAGTGTTCCGCCTTACCTACCAGCGGCATGAAAGGTTCCCTGTATTTGGGGTTGAAGGTTATTGAGAGAGCTCCGCAGGTACGTCCATGGAATCCCCTTCTGCATGCCAGTATGCGCCCGCGTCCCTTTCTCAGTGTGAGAACAAGCTTGAGTGCGGCTTCGATGGCTTCCGTGCCGCTGTTGCAGAGAAAGACCCTGCCCTCTCCAAGCATCAGACCAAGCTCATCCGCCAGCTTTTCACGGACGGGCGATTCAAATCCGGCTCCGCTGGTCCATATTCCCTTTGCCGCCCTTGCCAGTGCTTCTGTCAGCAGCGGATGGGAATGCCCGAAGAGCGAAGCGCCGTGTCCGTTGAAAAAATCTATGTATCCGCGGTCAGCGGAATCGAAGACATGGCTGCCAACTCCGTGAGTGAGCGCGATCCCCCGTCCGCCGTAAAGTGAGCTTAGTGAGTCAGGCATGTTCCGTTCCCCATTTCTGCGTTTTTAAGCGGTTCTGCGACCCTTCCGTCTGCAAGGTGGATGTTGGGGACCCCCAGGTCAAATGCTTCACGGCAGGCGAGAAGTTTTCTTTTCATATTTCCGACTGCGAATTCTTCGAGCTTTTCCCAGGCACCCAGCGAAGAACGGCTTTTTATCAGTGATTCCGGGTCATTTATGTCCTTCATCAGCCCCGGAACGTTTGACAGGATCACAAGGATATCCGCATTCACCGCTTTGGCTGCAGAGGCGGCAAGTCTGTCTCCGTCGATGTTGAGCGATAACCCTGAGTTGCTGTCCAGCCCCAGTGGGGGCAGGATGGGGATCAGTCCTCTGTTTATGACCGAAATGATCTTTTCTCCACTGACTGAGGAAATAGTCCCGCTGTAATTGCCGCGGAGAATACGGGTCCTTCCTCCCGAATACTCCCTGAGTATATCCTTTCGGTCCGCGAACACGCCTTCTGTCGTTTCCGGATCAAGAAATTCGGCAGAAGCCCCGAAATCTGCAAGTGTATTTTTGATTTTGTCCCCGTATGTGAGGGCTGCCTCCCTGAAGAGTTTTATTTCACTTTCTCCGACGTAACGGCTTCTGTAACCTGAAGGACTTGTTACCATCCTGATTTTGACCCCACGTTCCCTGCAGAGCCCGTCCATTATTCCGCTTGCACCATGTACGAGCACCCATTTCTGACCACCGGTGACCCTCATCGCCAGTTCTGACATGAGCGATCCAAGCTCGTTGCCCTCGGCGCCCCCGATCTTAACCACTCCGATCATGACCTCTCCTCCGTTTCTTCCCGATCTCTATGCCGATCCTAAAAAACATCCCGTATGTTAAGCAGGGTAGAGGGGCATCATTTCGAGCCCGGCTGTTTCCTCTGCACCGCACATTATGTTTGCGGACTGTACCGCGGATCCCGCTGCGCCCTTGAGCAGGTTGTCAATTGCCGAGGCCGCTATCGCGCGGCGTCCGTCTTCGGCAAGGGCAAATCCCGTGAGGACCCTGTTGCTTCCAAGTACGAACCTTGGATCAGGTATGCGCAAATGAGCCGGTTTGGCAGGTGAAACTGATACAAACGGCTCATTTGACCATTGAGCGCGGAAGAGCTTCCAAATGTCTGCTTCCTTTAATGTCCTGTTGAGTGTTACATGCGCTATGCACTGTATTCCCCTTACAAGCTCAACGGCCGTTACAGTCATGCTGATGTTCTCTTCGGGGAGTGCGAGCTCCTGGATGACTTCCGCCATGTGCCTGTGGAGGAAAGGGGAGACCACTCTGAGTGACCTGCTTCTGAGCGAATGGGAGCTTCCTTCTTTGGCTTCAGCCCCTCCCTCGGAAGAGCCGACACGGCATTCGATCCTGGCATTTTCAATAAGGCCCGCTTTTGCAAGAGGGTGAAGTGCAAAGATGGCTGATGTTGCGTTGCATCCGACGCCGGAGATCAGCTTTGCACCCGCCATTTCCTGCCTGTGCAGCTCAGGAAGGCCGTAGACTGCCCCCTCCAGCAGTTCGGGGCATGGATGCTCTGTTTCGTACCACCTTTTGTATTGTTCATGGTCTCTGAGTCTGAAGTCGGCGGATAGGTCGACGACTTTCTGTCCGGCTGAAAGCCTTTTCTTTGCCGTCTCTGCCGCAGCTTTGTGTGGCAGTGCCAGAAAAACCAGTTCGGCGTGGGTCTCTCCGCCTTCCTCCGGTGAGATGAAATTCACATCCTGATATGCGAAACGCAGGTGCGGATGTATGGCTCCGATCGGTGTTCCGGCTTTGCTTCTTGAAACGGCTCCGGCAACTTCCATGTAAGGGTGGCGTGCGATTATCCTCAGCAGTTCTCCTCCAGTGAATCCCGTTGCTCCCCATATGATGACAGGTATCTTCCTATTCATTTACGGTTCCTCCCATTTTAAATTTACGGCAACAAAAAACCCGCTCCTCTTCAGGCAGCGGGCCGGTCTTTACAGAATGTCACAAATCACTGTTACTGACTAAACTGCAAAAGCAAACGGCCCATTGTGCAACCACGCTTTATCCCGTGCTTGCATTTATTTGCCGACACCTGTTTAGGATCAATAAGTTCTGCGGTCATCAAATTTATCATCGGGAAGGTCTCCTCTCCCATGCGGCCTTTACCACTGCCGCAGGTATGTCTGTTCCTGTGGGTTCGATGGAATTTCTGAACTCTCCGCCGTCGTTGACCTCATTGACCAGCCATTCCCCTTCTTTTCTGAAGAGATCCACAGCCAGAAATTCCCCGCCGATCGCTTTGTGCACCGATCTCAGAACGGAGCTTATCTCATCATTCAGTGGAAGGTTCGAAGCTGCTCCGCCTCTTGCCGTATTTGTGATCCAGTGGGCGCTCTTTCTGGTTATGGCGCAAATCGGATCTCCGTTTACAACGAATGCCCTGACGTCATAATCGCCCTTTTCTATGTACTCCTGAATATAAAATGTGTTGTGGATCGCCCCGAGCATCGACTTGTGCTCAAATACCGCCTCTGCTGCCTCGCGGTCGTTGATCTTTGCCAGCAGCCTTCCCCAGCTTCCGCTTACGGGCTTGCATACCGCCGGGTATCCAAGGTCTTCAAGGGCCTCGACCGCTGCCTCGGGAGAAAATGCTGTTCTGAACTTAGGCTGGCTGATTCCGGCTTTTGCAAGGGCTATACTTGTGGTCAGCTTGTTTCCGCAGACCGCCATTACAGATGAGGGATTTACCACCCTGATCCCCTGTGATTCCAGTATCTGTGCTACGGCTTCATTCTGGTTGTGGGAGACGCACCTGGCAAGGACGACATCATCAGTGCCGCAGAAAGGCTTCTCACCGTACCATACGTCGGAGACGTTCATCAGTTCGCAGGGAATGTTTTGCTTTTCCGCCGCTTCACGCAGAAGTTTTTCTTCGACCCTAAGCCTTGTAAATAGTATACGCAGTGTCGGCAAGGCTACTCTCCCCAATCCTCCTGGACCTGAGGAGCCTCTTCTACAGTGATGGGATCAAGGGCGATCACCTCAAGTTCAGTCCCGCAGTCCCCGCAGATAAGAAGCTCACCTTCGCAGCAGTCATTTGGCAGAGCCACCTGTGCTTCGCAAACAGTACATGTAGCAGTCATAATATTACCTCCTATGGTTTAGTTTTTTATTAATAAATCAACATTCGTTGATTTATATCAATAAATATTCAGAAAATATAGCTTGTTAAATATTTATCTTTTTCTAAATTACTAAAAAAGTTCAATTTCGGGTCTATAAATGAACGTTGTGAATCAAATAATATAAATTTGATTAATTATATGCTGTGGAATCATACTACTTATTTTAGAAGTGTCAATAGCTTAAAGAAAAAGTTTGTCTTGTATTACAAAACGGTATTACAAAAATTTTTATATCACGCCTGTTTGAGGGAGCATTTTCAATAACTACAGATATAAATGCACGCAGAGGGCCGGCACCCTTAACGGTCACCGGCCCTTTGCGTGATATGTAATTTTGTGTGATGTCAGACGTTCAGCATTCGCTTAATTCAATTTTTTGCTTTCCGATACCAGTTTTAGTATCTCTTCCCTGGCTTTTAGATCTCTATTGATAACTCCTGCGCCGTTTACGCATCCTCCGGCGCATGTCATCACTTCAAGCAGATCGAAAGGTCCTCCGTTCTTCGCGTAGGCTCTCATCCTTGTGATCTCGGATTTGCTTGTTCCGTTTATGCAGGCAGTCCTTATTTCTCTTTCGCTCCCAATGACGCTTTTTACTGCTGCTGCTACACCGCCGCTCAGTGCGAAACCCCTTCCTTCAGCAGATGCTTCCGGAAGTTCCGTGTCGTCTTCACATGCCGCTGGGTCTATTCCCGCTGCTTCGAAGACAGAAGCAAGTTCTTCGAAGGTCATGATGTAATCAACGCATGAATCTTCCATTGCCTCTCTTCTCTTTGCAACACAGGGTCCTATGAATACTGTCAAAGTCCGCGGGTCTTTTGATTTGATCATTTCACCGGTATAGTGCATCGGTGTTGGCGTGTCCGAGATGTGCGGCAGCATCTCAGGCATGTGTCTGCGCACAGTCTGGATATATGCAGGACAGCATGAGGTCGTCATGAATGACCCGTTTGCAGACAATCTTTCCATGAGTTCTTCAGCCTCTTCCTTTGCAGTCCTCTCTGCACCCCTTGCCACTTCCACAACTTCTGAAAATCCAAGTTTTTTCATGGCAGTTACCAGTTTGCGCAAAGGCGCGCTGAACTGTCCTACAAGGGCCGGAGCTGTGACAGCGGCAACTCTTCTCCCGCTTTTAAGAGCCCGCAGTATGTCGACGATCTGGCTTCTCTCAAGGACCGCTCCGAAAGGACATGCCGCAACGCAGCAGCCGCAGCTTATGCATTTTGTGAAATCGATGACCGCGACTCCATGTTCTCCCTTTGTGATGGCATCCACCGGACAACTTTCCTCACAGGGGACAGATATTTTTGATATCGCGTGATAAGGGCACGCATCTTTACACTTACCGCAGTTCCTGCATTTTTTTATGTCTATTGATGAATGTCCCTCTTTTACTGTGATGGCTCCGAATGGACATAAGGTTTCGCAGGGTCTGGCGAGGCAGCCCTGGCAGAGTTCCGTAACATAAAATCTTGAGTTGACGCATCCCTTGCATGCGATATCGATTATCGTCAGAGGGGGCCCTTCTATGCGTCTTCTTTTAAATGCAGCATCGGCATATTCAAGAAGGGATGTCATCTCATCGTCAGCTTCGACGCTGAATCCGAGTCCCGCAAGGACCCTTGACCTTACTACAGCACGCTCCTTATAGACGCAGCAGCGGTATTTAGCCTCCGAGCCGGGCGGAATCCTTTCAAAAGGGAGACGCTTGATGCCCTGCCTGAAATTATCCCCCCAAAAGGATTCTGCTATTTTCCTGATTATCCATCTTTTGGTGTTGACGAGATGATTCTTCAATTCACAATCCCTCCGTTTGGTTTGCAAACATTCGCAGAATCCTATACCCAAACATGACAAAGCGCAATATGGTTCCGCTTATTTTGAAAAGAGACGGAAAAGTGTAAATTGTCAGAAGCGTTATCTTTCACATGTTTGCACATCTGCTGATACAATTAGTGCTGTCATCAAGATCACTTTTGACAGGGGGAGTATGCATGCCTGTTTGGGATATTATCGGCCCTGTAATGATAGGACCTTCTTCGAGCCATACAGCCGGTGCCGTACGCATCGGAAGGATCGTGAGGCTCTGCTGGGGCGGAGAGGTCAAAAACGCAAACATCTACATGAGGGGGAGCTTTGCCACCACCGGTGAGGGACACGGCACAGACAGGGCGCTCCTGGCCGGCCTGCTTGGGTATGCACCCGACGACCCCGAAGTCCGGGACGGAAGGGAACTTGCGCTGAGGTCGGGAATGAAATTTAATTTTTATGAAGAAGATCCTGAAGGAGCCCATCCAAACTCGGTAAGGATAGAGATATGGGATGAGAATGGAAGGAAGATGGATGCAACAGCGGCTTCCCTTGGAGGAGGAGCAGTATCGCTCCAGGAGCTGGACGGGTTCGAGGTGGATGTATCATGCCTGCTGCCAGTGATAATAATCATGAACAGGGATGTACAAGGAGTTGTGGGAGCAGTGACGACGTACCTTTCCTCGCACGGCATAAACATAGCGACTATGAAGCTCCATAGGGATTCAAGGGGCGGCCTGGCCACAATGGTCCTTGAGCTCGACAGCAACGAATCAGCAGTGAGGCCTGAAGAGGTCAAAGGAGTGCACGATGCAATAGTAAGGGTAATTTCTATACCGGGGGTGGCATTATGAGATCATTGCAGGACCTGATGAAGCTGGCCGATGAGCGGGGGATCCCCCTTTACGAGACAGTTCTCGCCGCCGACTCCGAGGCGACCGGAGTTCCCGCAGACCAGATATTCGAAATGATATCCTCAAGGCTCAAAGACATGCGCCGCTCCGCCGAAGAGGCGAGCTGCAGCAACAACCCATGCAGGCTGGTGCCGAAGACCGGTCCGCTCATAAGGGCGTATTCCGAAAAAGGTGGCATGTGCGGAGGTTTCATTCTCAGGGCCTCTGCCATTTCACTTGAAGTTGCAACGTACAACGCCTCCATGGGAAGGATAGTTGCGGCCCCTACTGCAGGAAGCTGTGGCATACTGCCCGGTATGCTCTTTGCATGGGAGGAATATTACGGGGGCGGACATGAAAATACCGATAAAGAAATTACCCGCGCTCTCATAGTTGCCGGAGCTGTCGGTGAGATAATCGCCAACAGAGCCACACTTGCCGGTGCGGAGGGCGGATGCCAGGCAGAGTGCGGAGCTGCTGCCGCAATGGGGTCTGCCGCGCTTGTATATCTTCAGGGAGGATCATGCGAAGCGGTATCGAATGCCGTCGCCCTGACCCTGAAGTCCGTACTTGGGTTGGTCTGTGATCCTGTCGGAGGGCTTGTTGAGTCTCCCTGCATCAAGAGGAACGGTCTCCTTGTTGCTGTCGGCGCACTGGCGGCTGACATGGCACTTGCCGGGATAACTTCGCTGATACCCGCTGACGAAGTCATTGACGCGATGGGGCAGATAGGAAGATCTATCCCTCCCTCGCTGAGGGAGACGTCAAAGGGCGGCCTGGCAGTTACACCGACCGCAAAGGCGCTTGTCAAAGGTCTCGGAGCAAAGAAAATATAAAAATAGGGCCGGTCTCAAAAGAGAGACCGGCTCTTTGCTTAATGCAATGTTAAATTCTATTTGCTTGGCGTGATGAGTTTGGGATCTGTAATTACGCCGTAGTAACGGAACAGGCCGTTCTTGACGGTCTGCACCTGGACCGGCTTTACAACTTCGCCTTCAGGAGTGAAGCCCTTGATGAGTCCTGTGAGGCCGTCATAATTTGCTGTCTTCGCCAGGGCTTTTGCCACAGCAGGCCCATCAGTTGTCTTTGCCTGTTTGATCGCGTTTACGAGAAGCATAAATCCGTCATAGGCAGAGGCTCCGACCATGTCGGGTTCGATCTTGTGACGATTGCGGTATGCCTTCAGGAATTCCTGGACGAATGGGCGTTTGTCATCCCTGTTAAGGTTTGTGACCATTATGAAACCTTCGGCGGCGTTACCGGCGATCTCGATCGTTTTGGGAGAGTCAGCGCCCTCTTCTCCAATAAACTGGACTTTTATGCCCATCTCTTTGGCCTGTTTCATTGCGGGACCGACCTGGAAATAGTATCCGCTGAAGAATACCGCATCGGGCTCGGCAGCCTTCATCTTTGAAAGATAAGGTTTGAAATCCTTTTCACTCATCGGATATTTCTGGAGAGATACGATCTTCGCTTCGGGATGATCCTTCATGAACTCTTCAAAACCCTGTGTGAGTGTCGTTCCGAAGTCGTTGTCGCTGACTATGAGAGCTATTTTCTTAGCCTTGAGCATAGTTACTGCAGTGTAAGCGGCGCCCTTTCCCTCAACTGTGCCGAGGAAGCCGTTCCTGAATGTAAAGTCTCCCTTGGTGATGTCAGGATGGAGCGCATAAGCTGATACCAGCGGTATCTCGGAGTCGTTGAAAATAGCGGATACAGCGCGTGTGGGAAGGCTGTATGAGCCGGCTACGAATGCTACGACCCTGTCCTGCCCGATAAGTTTGTGTGCGAGAGGCACTGACTGCTTTGGGTCTGCAGCGTCATCATAGCAGATCAGTTCGACCTTTTTCCCAAGAACTCCGCCCTCGGCGTTGACTTTTTCAACTGCCAGCTTGACTGATTCATATGCACTGAACCCGTCAGCAGCTGCGAATCCCGTCAGTGGAGCGAGCATACCGATCTTTACTGTCTCTGCTGCAAATGCAGTCCCGCAGAAGCAAAGAATTGCAAGACATGAAACAAGTGCGATAGATTTGAAAAATTTACTCATTATGACTCCCCCTTTAAATTGATCAGGCAGATCACGAATGACCTGCCGAAACGCACAAATTTTATGAACCCAGATATGCTTCCCTGACCCTGTCGTCATTTATGAGGTCTGACGAGAGCCCCTCAATCTCGATATTTCCTGTTTCCAGGACGTATCCCCTGTCTGAAATTTTCAATGAGGAGAGGGCATTCTGTTCAACAAGAAGGATTGTAAGTCCTTTATCTTTATTCAGTGATCTGAGGACCTCAAATACCTGTGTTGCCAGTTTCGGCATAAGTCCCATCGATACTTCGTCGACGAGAAGCAGCCTAGGAGACGAGACCAGGGCACGTGCTATGGCCAGCTGCTGCTGTTCTCCCCCTGAAAGTGTGTTGGCATATTGATCGCTTCTCTCCTTAAGTATCGGGAAAAGTTCATATATGCTTCCGAGCTCATTCTTCAGCGATGAGGATTTTCCGTATACACCCATCCTCAGGTTCTCATATACTGTGAGCTGCGGAAAACACCTTGCTCTCTCCGGAACTATCCTTATCCCTAGGTTCGCTCTTTTATGCGCGGGCATATCTGTAATATCAGTTCCATCAAACAGTATTTTGCCTGACTTAACGTTCTGCAGCCCCATAAGAGCCCTGAGAGTAGTTGTTTTCCCCGCGCCGTTAGCTCCGATTATTGACACAAATTCCCCATTTTCAACATGGAAACTTATTCCGTGAACGGCTTCAATGTCTCCGTATGAAACTGAGAGATCACTTACTTCAAGCAACATCAGCAGTCTCTCCTTTCCCCAGATATGCCTCTATCACTGCCGGATCAGCGGAGACTTCGGAAGGAGTGCCTTCGGCTAGTTTCCTCCCGTGATCGAGAACGACGACACGGTCAGAGATCCCCATAGCAACACGCATATTGTGTTCGATGAGAAGGATAGAGACTCCCTGTTCCCTGATCCGCCTGATCAGATCTTCAACGATCTGGATCTCTTCATGCCTCAGCCCTGAGAAGCATTCGTCAAGAAGCAGGAGGGTGGGGTCAAGAGCGAGGGCTCTTGCTATCTCAAGTTTGCGAAGATTGCCCAATGGGAGCAATCCTGCTTTAACAGAGGCCTCTCCATCCAGACCTACGGTTTTTAATATATTTTCGGCAGCTTTTTTATTGGCCAGAGTGTTCCAGAATTTCCACGATTTTATGAATTTGTTGTATTGAGGCATCCCAAGCGATACGATCACATTTTCTTCAACAGTTAGCCCGCTGAAAGGCTTTACGACCTGAAATGTCCTTCCTACTCCCAATGCGGCCATCTGGTGTGGAGACATACCGTCTGTCCTTTTTCCGTTAAGGTATATCTCGCCTGATGTAGGTTTGTAAACTCCTGAGATCATATTGAAACAGGTGGTCTTGCCTGCTCCGTTAGGTCCGAGCAGTCCAAGGATCTCCTTCCGGCCGATATCAAAACTGACATTGTCGAGTGCTTTCAGTCCTCCGAAATTAATAGAGAGGTCTTTGACTGAAAGGATCTTATCGGTCAATTTTGCCACCTCCTTTAGTTGCTGCGGCTTTTCTTTTTCTGAGGTTCTTTACTGAGAGAAGGTCTGAACCGCCCAGAAGTCCGCCGGGCAGGAATCTTATCATCATGAGCAGGAGAGCGGCGTAAAGGAACATCCTGTAATCGACCAGGGGCCTGAACACCTCAGGAAGGATACCCAGTACAACAGCCCCGACAACAGGTCCCAAAAGTGTTCCCAGACCGCCGACCACTGCTATGGAAAGCAATGTTACAGAAAATGGAAAGGTGAATGAATCAGCGCTGATAAATTTCATGTAGTGGGCATATAAGATCCCTGAAAGTCCTGCCATCAGGGTCCCCAACACAAAAGCAGAAAGTTTTGCCCTTACGGGGGATACCCCCATGCTTGAAGCGGCCGTCTCTTCTTCCCTTATAGCGAAGCATGAAAGACCAAGCCAGGATTTTGTGAAAAACCAGCTTATAGCCAGTACTGCCAACAGACAGAGGAGGCAGAACCAGAAGAAGGCCCTGGCCTTAAGTTCATAACCAAAGAACGCCACATTTGGGATCCCACCTATGCCGAGGGCTCCGCCCAATGCCGGTGTGTACTGGAAAATGGCAACTACGATGAAATTTATGCCGATGGTCGTAATTGCAAGAAAGTCTTCTTTGACACGGAGACTGGGAAGGCCGCAGAGGAGTCCTATCAGTCCAACGATCAGAAGTGATATGGGAAGTGCCTGCCAGAAAGTCAGTCCGCCCGCAGTCGTGAGCATAGCATTCGAATAGGCTCCGATCCCCACAAATGCTGCATGCCCCAGTGATATCTGACCGGCGTGGCCTACGATTATGTTCAGGCCGCAGGCTGCAATGGCCTGGATGATTATCTGTGTTGCGACATTTATCATGTAGATACTCATGATATCGCCTCCCCTATCTCTTTCCCATAAGTCCGGTGGGACGCCACATAAGAATAATTATCATGGCGATAAAAGCAAGTGCATCCCTTGGCATCGGGATGTTTGCGTAACCGATAAGGAATGTCTCGGCAAGACCCAGCAGCATTGAGGCAAGTACGGCTCCCGGAGCGGACCCCATGCCGCCGACTACTATAAAGGCAAGTGTCTTATATGCGGGGACCTGCCCCATCATCGGATAGACCTGGTTATAGTAGATGCCGATAAGGATCCCTGCCACTGCTGCGATAGCCGATCCGATAACAAATGTGAGAGCTATGGTCAACTGAGTGTTCACACCAAAGGAAGATGCTGTTTCCATGTCCTGCGATACTGCCCTCATCGCAAGCCCCAGTTCAGTTTTTGTCATAAGCAGCCACAGCAGCACCAGCACTGTAAAAGAAATACAATATACGGCTACCAGAGTGGAGGAGATGGTCACACCCCATATTGATAAAGAGGGGAAGGGCAGATCGGCAGAGAATGTTCGTACCTCTGGGCCTGCAACGAGCCTGCATAGCTCTTCAATAGCTATGAGCAGCGCAATGCTGCTTATAAGGGGCACGTATGGAGGATATTTTAAAAGTGGGTAGTAGATCAGCCGTTCTATCAATACGCCGATGATGGCGCAGAATATCATGGATCCGATAAATGCCAGAAGCATGCTGCCTGTTGAGGTGTATATGAAGAGCCCCATATATGCTCCGGCTGTATAGACAGAAGCATGGGCAACATGAAGTATCTTCATCACTCCATATATGAGTGCCAGCCCCAGAGTGATAAGAGCGTACATGGATCCGGCAGCGAGTCCGTTCAGAAGCTGTTCTATGAAAAGCTGCATTACATCAATCCCTCTCAGAAGGTTTGTTTCAACTTAATAATTTTAGTTCCCTTTTGTTAAGTTGTAAAATGATTCCTTTGTAGGTATTTTTAAAACAAAGGAGTGCAATTTAACATGGAAAGTTGTTTCGCCTTTCAAAAAAAATAGATCAGGTGACAGGGGAGTTATCCTGTCACCTGATCTTCCGATCCGACTATGTCATCTATCATAGCTCCTTCATGTGCCTGTAATGCTGTTTTTGCGTATATGCTAAGTATTCCCCGTGATTTTTTAAGAGGCAGTTTCCATTTTGCAAGGCGCTCTTTTATTGTCGCTCCAGGAACATCAAGATTGACAGTACGAGCAGGGATATCAATCTTGATCTTGTCTCCCTCTTCAACTACTGCGATCACGCCACCTACGGCAGCTTCAGGCGAGATGTGGCCTATTGCCGCGCCCTCTGTGAATCCTGAGAAACGTCCGTCTGTGAGAACGAAAACGTCCTGCCCCATTCCAATACCGACAAGTGCGTCTGTAGTCATCATCATCTCTCTCATGCCTGGAGCTCCCCTTGGGCCCTCATACCTGATCACGACGACATCTCCCTTTTTGATCCTGCCTGAAACGACCGCAGAATGAGCTTCCTCATCCGAATGGAAGACCCTGGCCGGTCCTTCAAAGACCCTGATCTTCTGAGAGATAGTGGTAGTTCTGCATATAGCGCCGTTTGGAGAGATGTTGCCTTTGATAACGGCTATTCCACCGTTTGCGAAAACGGGATCTTTAACTGTTGTAAGAGTGGAATGGTCAGATGATCTCCTCATTTCACATATTTCTCCGACAGTATGCCCTGAAACTGTAATAGCCTCTCTGTTTAGGTAATCACTCATCTCACCCATTACAGCCGGGACTCCGCCTGCGTTGTAGAGGTCGATGACAGTTGCTTTTCCTGTAGGTATCACGCGGCTGATGACAGGGATCGTTTCTGAAAGTTTTTCAAAATCATCCAGTGTAAGTTTGACTCCGACTTCCCTGGCTATGCTGAGGAGATGGAGAACTGCATTTGTAGAACCTGCGATCGCCATGGTCAGTATCACTCCGTTGAGGAGTGCTTCCCTTGTAAGTATGTCTTTAGGTTTGATGTTGTTTTTTACGAGTTCGACGATGTGTCTTCCTGTCTGAGTGGCGTATCGTTCTTTTTCAGCGGACATTGCGGGGACTGTTGAAGAACCGATAAGTGCCATGCCAAGGCCTTCCGCAAGTATCTGCATCGTGTTTGCAGTTCCCATTAGGGAACATGCACCGGGTCCGGGGCATACGTGGTCCTCTAGGTAACGGATCTTCTCGCGTGCCTCGTCGTTAGCATAGTCCGCTCCGAAAACGAGCTGATCAAGCTCGCTCATGACTATGCTGCGTCCTTTACTTTTGAAAACTTCCTGTGGGCCGCCTGTCAGCATTATGCAGGGCACGTCAGCCCTGATGCCTCCGATGAGCACGCCCGGAATTATGCTGTCACATGATGCAAGAAGTACAAGTCCGTCCAGGAGTTGTACACCGGTCATTATTTCAACTGAAGATGCAATTACATCTCTTATTACGAGCTCATACCTGAAATGGGGCATACCGATAGGTACTGCGCCGCAAGTAGCGATAGTTCCGAATTCGAAAGGAGTTCCTCCAGCCTGTAAAATCCCTGACCTGACACGGTTTGCGAGCTTGTCGAGATGCACATGCCCGAGTCCTGCGTCATTGGCCGTATTTACTATTCCTATAAGAGGCTTGCTGAGATCAACGTCGTCATAGCCGCAGCCCTTATATATCGCGCGGCGTGATGATGAACCTTTACCTGAGAATAACCCAAGTTCTTTAGATCTGTATGTCATAAGTTGTATCAATCCTTTCTTATTTTTATACGGCAGTCGGTAACTCCCTGAAACTGCAACTGCCAGTAATAAATGGTTTAAAGATATTCATGATATATCAGCCGATTTCTATATTATATTATCTTTGTCTGTTATTTGGTAATGCAAATTTAAACCGTGCCAGGCTGACTGGTCCAAAATTTACCAGATATACGGTAAAGGCAAATGGAAGCTTATTCTTAACTGTAATAAAAATTCTTGATGCCAACAAAATTTTGCTGTAGGGCCAGGTGAGATAAAGATTTCTTAATGTATTGTCTGAAGTGAAAGTTAAATAAGCAATAATGTCATTGTGTGAATTTGTTCACAATAATAATATTTACGAAAGGTTTTGCTTTTAGGAGCTGAGTAATTTGGATGTGGCTATATCTTTAGGAAGTTTTTGCTATTTTAAGTGGGCAAACAACATTGTTGTGGTCCTTAACTCTCTGATTAAACAACGATGTCTTGAAAATCAAGTCAAACTCCGCGGATCTTTCTGCATGGGTATGTGTCCTTCTGAAGAAGTTTCGATAAAGATAGCAGATGATATGTTCTCCGTAAATCCCAATGAAATTGCTGAGTTCTTTGAGACCAAAATAAAGAGGTGGCTTGAATCATGAAGTATATCAATGTTGCAAAAGCTAACTGTAAAAATTGCTATAAATGTCTCAAGGTTTGCCCGGTCAAGTCTATCAAATATAGTGAAAATCACGTGGAAGTGATTGAAGATGCCTGTATTTTATGCGGCAGATGCATACGTAATTGTCCTCAAAAGGCGAAATCTCTTATTAACGATATTACTATTGTAAAAGAGTTGCTGGAAGATAAAACCATAAAAAAAGTTGCCGCACTTGCCCCCTCGTATGTATCATCGTTTGGTTCAGAAAATAGATTAAAACTTGCAGCTGCACTGCTAAAGCTTGGCTTTGACGGTGTTGAAGAAACTGCTGTTGGTGCACATGTTGTTACACTGGAATATGCACGTATTCTTGAAGAAGGCATAATGGATAACATGATAACCACTTGCTGTCCTTCGACAGTTTTTTTGGTTCAAAAATATTTTCCTAATCTGACAAAACAGCTCGCTCCAGTCCTTTCTCCTATGGAAACACACGGACAGATGATATTTAAGGAGTGGGGGGAAGATGTATCTGTAGTGTTCTTTGGACCATGTATATCAAAAATTGAAGAAGCAAGAATTTCATTGCCCCACTATATAGACCATGTTGTTACATTTAAACAACTTGCTGCATGGCTAAGCGAAAAGGACATTTTACTTTCCGACCTTGAAGACGGCTATTTCGGAAATGTTCCGACAGCATCCTCAATATATCCTGTTTATGGGGGGATTATTGACGATGTGAAATCGAACCTTAGCCCAGGTTCATTGGCGGAAGAAAAATACACTTTTATTAGTGTACAGGGGACAAAAGATCTTACAGAACTCCTTCAGGAGATGGATAATGGAAAGATACATAACTGTTTTATAGAGGCCAGCACCTGTTACGGAAGCTGTATAAATGGTCCGGAAAAACCCGACTCAGATTACCAGCCGATTAGTCTCAGCTTAGAAATGCGTCGTTATATAAAAAAGATGGAAAAAGAGAAACAGCCTCCAATAGATGGCATCGTTTTTAACAGGGAAATTGAACCGGACGCACTTCATCAGGATATCCCGGATGAGAAGACAATACGTAATATTCTTGCGCAGATAGGTAAAAATACTCCTGAACAAGAATTAAACTGCGGAAGCTGCGGATACCGAACTTGCCGTGAAAAGGCAATTGCCGTATATCAGAAAAAGGCTGAGCTCAATATGTGCATGCCGTATATGACGCAAATTTCCGAAACACTTTCTAATGTTACTCTTTCTGTTAGTCCAGATTATATTATAGCAATAGACAATAAATTAATGATACTTGAATGCAACCTTGCCGCGCAGAGATTGTTTAATCTAACGAGAAACGATATTGTCGGCAGTCGTATAGATGAATTTCTTGATCCGGTAGATTTTGCGGTTGCAATCGGAAACAAAGAATCGCAGCCGCTTTGCAAGGTGCATTATGACAGGCAGGGGATAATTGTAAATCAGGCTATTGTTTATATTCCTGAACAAGATATTGCAGTGGCCTTTCTTAAGGATATTACAAGTGAAGAGCGGGAAGATGAATTGCTCAATAAGATGAAGCTTGATACCATGGATATGGCACAGACTGTTATTGATAAACAAATGACAGTAGCGCAGGAAATAGCAAGTCTTCTCGGAGAAACTACAGCTGAGACAAAGGTAACACTTACTAAGCTTAAAGATTTGATCATATACGAAGGCAAAGAGAATAATGGAAAAACTATGCATTGAGACTTACTACAGTAGTCTTAATAAGAAGGACGAGGAGTTATGCGGCGATAGAGTGCAGTTGGTAAACAATGCAGACAGTGCTTTGCTGGTTCTTTCTGACGGATTGGGCAGCGGTGTAAAGGCCAATATTCTTTCAACGCTCACTTCAAAGATAATTTCTACTATGATAAGTAGGGGTGCTGCTATAGAGGATACTGTCGACACTATTGCACACACTCTGCCTGTCTGTAAAGAGAGAGGGCTTGCATATTCGACGTTTATGATCCTTCAAATATCAAATAACGGCATAGGATATCTGGTTGAATATGATAACCCGCCTTGTATACTTGTGCGTAACGGAGAAAAGGTTTCTTTGGATTATGTAGAGAAAAATATAGGGGGAAAACCTGTTCGAGAGAGCCATTTTGACGTATATTCAGGTGATTATTTTTTTATCGTAAGTGACGGAGTGACTCAGGCAGGAATGGGAGAAACGCTTAGCTTCGGCTGGGGACTGGATGCATTGGCAGAATATATAAGCAATCTTTGCGTTAAAGAACTTTCCCCGCCCAGAATAATTCAAAATGTTTTAAGTGTATGTAAAGATCTCTATTTAGGTAAGCCCGGAGATGATACTACGGTTTCAATTGTACATATAATGAAACATCAGAATGTTTCAATTTTTTCCGGCCCGCCAAAGGACCCTAATGATGATGCCCGAATAGTTTCAGACTTTGTTGCTACGGATGCTATCCATATTGTATGCGGGGGTACAAGCTCAGAGATACTCGCACGTGAGCTGGAGCGTGATTTGGTTGTAAATATTGATTGCGAAAAATCAGATTTTCCTCCTACTGCTTACATAAAGGGCATGGATCTTGTAACTGAAGGTGTCATGACTATAAAGAACACACTGGAGATAATCGATAAATATATTCTTGATCCTGTTTCTCAGGAAATAACAGATGAACTTGATTCCTCAAACGGTACTTCAAAATTGGCCAAAATACTTATTGAACAGTGTACTGATCTTAATTTATTCATTGGCAAAGCTGTCAATCCTGCGCATCAAAATCAGAATTTCCCGCCGGGACTGCGTGTTAAATGGTATCTTATGGAGAGTTTGGCAGCTTCGATGTTAAAGCTTGGCCGCAGGGTAGAAAAGCGTTATTACTAACTAAATATTGATCAGCAGGGTGAATGCTGTTAATTATGATGGACCGGAGATTGATTTTACCGGTCCATCTTGTTCTGAATAACTCAACTTTCTCACTTCATTTCCGATCAAAAACATGCAGAAAAACGGACAATAGAGGTTTTGGATCCGCTAATAACAATGGATGGGAAAGTTGAGTAAATAATAGTTACTCAGTTCTGTATTTATATATAGAATACAAAAATTTCTACATGCAAGTTATAAATGCTATAAATTGTATTTATACAAATTATAATAAATAAAAATGAGTAAAAATACGCATTTGACAAACAACGTGAAATAAAGTACTATCTGTACAACATAAAGTTACTTGAATCACAATCTAGTGATTTAAAAAAATCAGGAGGTGTTCCTTATGTGGGAAAAAGAAAATAAAATTAATGAGGTTCGCGAAATACGCTGCCGTACTATTGCATATCTTGGTGTTGGTGCGATCAACAAAATAGTTGAAATATTAGGTGATCTTAAGAAAAAAGGTATATCGAAAGTAATTGTTGTAAGCGGGAGAGGATCATATAAAAAAACCGGTGCATGGGATGTCGTAAAAAAAGCATTTAACGTAAACAAAATTGACTATGTGCTTTACGATAAAGTCACGCCTAACCCGACTGTTGATTCCGTCGATGAGGCAACAGCGTTGGCCAGGGAGTTCCGTGCACAAGCAGTCATTGCTATAGGTGGCGGAAGCCCCATAGACACGGGTAAGAGTGTTGCAATACTAATGGAGAACCCTAAATATGATGCAAGGCAGCTTTACGAGTATAAATTCACACCAGAGAGAGCCGCTCCGATCGTTGCTATTAACCTGACTCATGGTACAGGCTCTGAAGTCAATCGATTTGCTGTTGTCAGTCTTCCTGAGAAGGATTACAAACCGGCTATTGCTTATGACTGTATATATCCGCTCTATGCAATAGACGATCCAGCTCTTATGACAAAACTATCGCCGGAACAGACTAAGTTTGTTTCTATAGATGCGGTGAACCATGTTATTGAAGCTGCGACATCAAAAGTTGCATCACCTTACACTATTCTTCTTGCACAAGAAACTATAAGGTTAGTCGACGAATGGCTCCCTAAGGCAATGCAGGATCCTGATGACCTCGAAGCACGTTATTATCTGCTCTATGCATCAATGATAGGCGGGATAGCATTTGACAACGGGATGCTGCATCTTACCCATGCGCTGGAACATCCCCTTTCGGGTGTAAAACCTGAACTTACACATGGCCTTGGACTCGCAATGATACTTCCTGCAGTGGTGGAAGTTTCTTACCCTGCAGTTCCTAAAATATTTGCAGATATACTTACTGCGATAGTTCCAGGGCTGAAGGGAGTTCCTGAAGAAGCATCAAAAGCTGCCGCAGGAGTTGAAAAATGGCTTGTGAGTATGGGGACAAAAGAGAAGCTTTCTGACGAAGGCTTCAAGGAAGAAGATATCATGCATCTTGTGAACCTTGCACAGAACACTCCCTCACTCGGACTTCTGCTTTCACTTGCACCAATAGAAGTGGATGATAAGGTTATTGAGAAGATTTACCGCGACTCAATGTTCTTTAAATCTGAGTAAGCCTGTGAAGACAAGGTGGATCTAAAATAAATTTTCTTACAAAGAGAGGGCGACTGCGCATGTATTATTTGTACGGCGGTCGCGCTTCTCTTTGTTATGTATTGAATTTTATGTATGTTTCCATAGAGGCTTTTACTAAATAAAAAGACAGGCTTTCCGGAACTACGAAGCCTGTCTTTATATATTTGATATTTGACGTTATTTTGCAGGGCGTCTGTTCCTGCCTATGCAGTAATATTCGAAACCCAGTTTCTGCATTTCCGATGGGTCATAAATGTTCCTGCCGTCAAAAAGGATCATGCTTTTCATCAGCGGGCGCAGTTTTTCCCAGTCAAGACATCTGAACTCAGGCCACTCTGTTACCAGAACAGCAGAATCGGCTCCCTCGAGCAGTTCTTCTATGCTGCCAGAATATCTGACATCCTTGGGAAGGATCATCCCGGCCTGATCCATTGCAATGGGGTCGTAAGCCTTTACTGAGGCACCGCAGTCGAGAAGTCCCCTTATAAGGGATATGGATGGGGCCTCTCTCATATCGTCGGTATGAGGTTTAAAAGCAAGTCCCATGACAGCGATAGTGAGACCTTCCATGCTGTTGCCGAATTTTTCCCTTACCATTATCTGCAGCAGTTCTTTCTGCTTGCGGTTTACCTTGTCTATTGCAGAGGCCATCGTCATATCAAGTCCCTGTCCCTCTCCGATGTGGCAAAGGGCCTGGACGTCTTTTGGGAAGCATGAGCCTCCGTAGCCGCAGCCGGCGTTCAGAAAAAAGCTCCCTATGCGCCTGTCAGAGGCGATGCCTTCCTTGACAGAAAGAACATCTGCGCCCACCTTGTCGCAAAGCTGTGCGATTTCGTTCATGAAGCTGATTCTGGAGGCAAGCATAGCGTTTGCGGCATATTTTGTGATCTCTGCCGAGGATGGGTCCATGAAGAAGATCCTCTCTTCGGAAACAAATGGGGCATAGAGCTCGCGCATTATTGAACGGGCTTCGTCGGAGACTGCTCCTACTACGACCCTGTCGGGATTGAGGCAGTCTTCTATCGCCATTCCCTCTTTGAGGAATTCGGGGTTTGAAAGGACTTCGAGGTTTATCTTCTCAAGCCCTCTCTCGTGCATGTGCGCCCTTATGCGCTTCCAGAGCAGTGTCCCTGTGCCGACAGGCACTGTGGATTTGACTACAATGAAGCATGAATGGTCTATGCATGAGCCTATGCTGTCCAGTGCGTTGAGTACCTGTGCAAGGTCCGCGCTGCCATTGCTGGAGGGTGGGGTACCGACTGCTATGAAGCAAAGCTGGGCATTTTTGATCCCCTCTTTGATCTCAGTAGAAAAAGAGAGCCTTCCGGCCTCCCTGTTTTTTTTGACCAGTTCTTCAAGTCCCGGTTCGTATATCGGTATTATGCCACTGTTCAGGTCTTCGATCCTTTTATTATCGATGTCTACGCAGCATACATCGTTGCCTTTTTCTGCAAAACAGGTCCCCGTTACGAGACCCACATATCCGGTGCCTACAAAACAGATCCTCATATCTGATGGTCCCCCTCAGCTTTTCATTGTCAGCATTGTGATCCCAATAAGGATCGCCCCTATGCCCATTATCCTCATCATCGTTATCTTTTCCTTAAAGATAAAGAAACCGACGAAAAGGAGGATAAGATAGACCAGCCCGGACATCATTGGGTATGCCAGAGTCAGGTCTGTCCTTGAAAGGGCGGCTGCCATAAAAAAGAACGAGATCCCGAACATGCCGAGTCCGAGTATTATCCAGGGGTTAAGAAGTATTTTAAGTATTCCTGCGATCAGTCCGGAAGAGACTATCGATGAGTCGCCTCCGTAAGCATGTTTCATGACAGTGCTGCCAAGAGCGTTTGTCATTGCTGAGGCGATCAGGAGCAAAAGGCTTATCCTGTCCATTTTTATTTCTCCTCCTGTAGTGCGAGAGTGCCTGCCCGTCCGGTCATACTGCCTATCCTGATGTTTTGTTCCGTTGGGGCCGAGTCTCTTGCGTAGTCAGCAAGGGTATAGAATACTGTTCCGTTTTCCTTTGCCTTGACAATAAATTTCTCAAAGACATCTATCTTTGAAAGCCCTTCCATCTCAGCGTGTACAGTGAGAACGTTCCACTCATTATCCATGCCCTTCAGCCATACGTCACCTATGGAATCATCGTCTATGCCGGGAAGTCCGAGTATCTCGTCCATCGTAGGAAGTGTGGTAGGGATCTGCACCGGCGAATATGATCTTCCTTTGAAAATAGGGATGAAGGGAGAGCGTCCCCTCGTGTCGCTGCAGTATTTAAGTCCGGCTTCCTCCTGCACTTCAAGGCTCACCGAGGAAATCTGCCATCCCGGAGCTGCGCAGGAGAGTGGCTTGCTTCCCGAGAGTCTTTCAAACATATCTGCGGACCTTTCAAACAGCGAGAGGAATTCATTTTTTGTTATCCCGGGGAGCTCATCCTGCACATAGACGTGATCCCACGCGTGCACACCGCAGTCATGCCCTTCATCAACGGCACGTACAAAGATACCGGGAGCAGACGGGACTATCATTGGCGCGGGGAGAAGAGTTCCGTACATCAGCGTTTTGATGCCGTAGGTCGAAGGGGCTTTTGTCCTCATCATTTTCGAAATAAAGCCCTTTCGGAATATCCTTCTTATCGCTTTGCCAGAATTGTCCGGTCCAAATGAGAAAAATATCGATGCCCTGATCCCATGTCTGTTAAAAAGGTCAAGCATCTGCGGGACACCTTCCCGGTATCCCCGCAATGTATCAATGTCGACCTTGATCGCAAGTTTTTTCAATCCAGCTTCTCCTTAGTTGCGTACCAGTTTATAGTCCTGTTCAGCAGCTCGCGCATTCCGGTTCGCGGTTTCCAGTCAAGGATGGTCTCCATTTTTTCCACTGAAGGAAGACGGTTCTGCATGTCATCGTATGTCTTTCCGTAGTAGGAATCGGCCGATATGATCTCAAGCTCTGCCTTTTCGGCTTTTTCACGGTAGACCGGGAATTTTTGCATCTCTTCGATAAGCATCTCGGCAAGTTCCCTTATGGAGTAGTTGTTGCCAGGGTTGCCGATGTTGAATATCTGGCCTTCCGCCTTATTATCCTTATTTTCTATTATCGCGGTAAGTCCTTCTATCCCGTCGCCCACCCAGGTGAAGCTCCTTCTCTGCTCACCGCCGTTGACAAGGGAGATCTTTCCGCTGTTGAGCACGTTGTATATCATCTGTGTAACGGAACGGGCTTTGTTCTCGCTTGCGTCCCTGAACGTGTCCAGCCTCGGGCCCACCCAGTTGAAGGGGCGGAAGAGGGTGAAACTGAGTCCTTCCTCCTGTCCGTATGCGAAAATGAGCCTGTCCATCATCTGTTTGCTGCAGCTGTATATCCATCTCATTTTGTTTATCGGGCCTGTTATGAGCTGGCTTTCATCCTCTTTCAGACTGCTGTCTCCGCTCATGCCGTAGACCTCGGATGTAGAGGGAAAGATTATCCTCTTTTTATATTTTGAACAGAGCCTCACCATTTTGAGGTTCTGCTCAAAATCGAGTTCGAATGTCCAGATCGGTTTCTGTAGGTAGTAGGCGGGTTTTGCAATGCCGGCAAGCGGCAGTACGATGTCTGACGATTCGACCTGCTCTTCGAGCCATTTCCCGTCTTTGAATATGTCTCCGGTTGTGAATTTGAAATTTGGACAGCCGATGAAAGGTCGGAGGTTGTCAGACATGAGGTCAAAACCCTGTATATCCCACCTGTTGTCTTTGCAGAGAGCCTCCATCAGATGAGTTCCTATAAAGCCGTTTACCCCGGTGATAAGTATTTTCTTCATATTTTATGCATCCCTTTCAGGTTCGCCTTCAGGCTGTATCCTAATTACCCTCAGGAGTCCGCTGCCAGTTCCCACAAGCATCGGCGATTCAGATTTTATTTTACCCGGCTCAAAAGTGCCTTCGGCCGGGAGAGCTTTCCAGATAAAAAACTTTTTGCCTTCCCAGCTGGTAAATGCTCCTGGGAAGGGATGGGTCAGCGCTCTCACGAAGTTGTAAATTTCATCGGCGGATCTCTTCCAGTCAATATCCCCGTCTTCAGGCCGGCGCCGTCCGAATTTTGTCGCTTTTGACTCGTCCTGGGGATATCTCTTTGCAGTTCCGTTTTCAAGTGATGGAAGGGAGGAGAGCAGTATCTCCCTGGAGGCCTCTGTCACCTTAAGAAAAACATCGTGAGCCGTGTCCTCAAAATTAATTGGGACAGACTTTTGCGCTATGATCTCTCCCCTGTCCGCAAATTCTGTCATCACGTGGAGGGTAGCTCCTGTTTCCTTTTCTCCGTTTATAACTGCCCAGTTCACGCAGGCCCGCCCTCTGTATTTCGGGAGGAGAGCGCCGTGGATATTGTAAGCCCCAAGTTCGGGGATATCCAGCACCTCTTTGGGGATCATCGCCCTGTAGTAGAAAGAGAAGATAAGGTCTGGCCCTATCTGCCTCAAATGCTCAGTCTCCTTACTGTCGATCGTTGAAGGAGTGCGGACTTCTATCGAATTATTAAGGGCAGTATCCTTTACCGAGCGGAACCATATCTCTTCGCTGGGGTCGTCCTCGTGCGTATAAACGACAACAACATTTGCATCGTCTCTTATAAGGTCATCAAGACAGGCACTTCCGACCTCGCTGTATGCAAACACCGCTATCCGGGGTCTGCTCTTATTCTCCCGCTTCATGCTCAAATATCTTCCTGACAGAGTATCTTGGTCTCCGGCTAACTTCCCTGTATATCCTGCCGACATATTCGCCTGTTATTCCAAGGCTGAAGAGCGTGATACCGGTAAGCATGAACTGTATCGCCATAAGTGTGAAGAGTCCTTCGGCCTCAGGTCCGATGAAGAGACGTCTCAGCAGCATGTAAAGGACCAGGAGGGACGATAGGATCGAGATGAGCATCCCTGCCATCGTAACGAACTGGAGCGGGACTATCGAAAAACTTGTCATCAAGTCAAAATTCAGCCTTATAAGCTGAAAAATGCCGTATTTTGATGTGCCCATCTCCCTCTCTCTGTGTGCCACCGGTATCTCTATGGGGTTGGCAGCGAATTTCTGCCCCAGCGCGGGGATAAAGGTGGTCGATTCCCTGCTTATATTTATTATTTCAACTATCCTTTTGCTGTATCCTCTGAGCATGCAGCCGTAGTCACGGATATTCAGTTTGGCGATCCTGTTGGTGATCCTGTTGACCATTTTGGATGCAACTTTTCTGAAGAGGGGATCCTGTCTTCCCTTCCTGTACGTTCCGACAAGGTCATGCCCTTCGTCCATTTTAGCTACGATATTGGGGATCTCTTCAGGGGGATTCTGCAGGTCTGCGTCAAGTGTGATGATAATATCTCCCTTCACATGCTCGAACCCTGCCATAATAGCCATGTGCTGGCCGAAATTTCCGTTGAGGTCTATCACCCTGACTTCGGGATGTGAATTGTAGAGGTCGTATAGTATTCCAAGGGTGGAGTCCTTGCTGCCGTCGTTTATAAAAATTATCTCGAAGGGCCGTCCCATTCCCGTCATGACAGGATAGAGGCTCTCAAAGAGGGGATGGAGCGATTCTTCTTCGTTATAGGCAGGTATGACTATTGATATCTCAGGTTTCATATATCAGATCTTCTTTCCGCAGACTTCGAAAATGGCCTCGACAACGTCCATGGCGTCTTCATCTGTCATGGCAGGGAAGAGCGGGAGCGAAACGATCCTGTCGGAGACGTACTCAGACTCAGGCAGGCTCCCCCTGTCGAGTCCGGTGGCTTCCCTGTAGCAGGTGAAAAGGTGTATGGCCTGATAGTGGAGGGCCGTACCGATGTTTCTCTTCTTCATCTCAGCCATGAAATCGTCCCTGGACATCCCCAGCATCTCGATGTCTATGAGGGGCGTGAAGATGTGCCAGCTGTGTTCATGCTCCCATGGTGCAGGCTTTGGAAGGATCAGTCCGTTGGCTTTTGGAAGTTCTTCCATATAGAAAGAGACTATTTCTTTTCTTCTTGAATTAAATGCCCCGAGCTCCCTCAGCTGCGAATCGCCTATCGCCGCCTGGATGTCCATCATCGTATATTTCAGGCCCGGGAAAAATATGTCGTAGTTAGCGCTTCCCTTTGCCGCATACCTGTTCCAGGCTCCCTTGGACATACCGTTCTGCCTCAGTACGGCAGCCTTTTCAGCTATGGTATCGTCTCCGGTGCAAATCATGCCGCCTTCGCCTGTGGTTATGTTTTTGGTGGGGTGGAAGCTGAATACCGATGCCCTGCGTTTTCCCCTGTCTGCACCGATCATTCTGCCCTTGTAAGATGCTCCCAGGGCATGTGCGGCGTCTTCTATCACAGCGAGGTCATATTTTTCTGCAATTGCTTCTATCCTGTCCATGTCGCACGGCATTCCCGCGAAATGGACAGGTATTATCGCCTTTGTATTTTTAGTAACAGCCTTTTCGATCCTGTCAGGGTCAATGTTGAGTGTGTTCCTGTCGATGTCTGCCAGAACGGGTTTTGCTCCAACAAACATTATCGTGTTCACTGTAGCCGCGAACGTCATCGGGGTGGTTATCACCTCGTCGCCCGGTCCTATGCCAAGGGCAAGCAAGACTGTGTGAAGTCCGGCTGTGGCTGAATTTACCGACAGGGACCACGAAGCGCCGGTGTATTTTGAAAAGTTTTCTTCGAAACGTATGGTTTTGGGACCCATTGCCAGCCAGCCTGAACGTATAGACTCCACTACCTCATTTATTGCATCTTCTGCTATAGACGGTTTTGCAAAAGGGAGGAAATCATTTCTCATTATTAGGGCCTCCTGTTGAAAAGAATAATATAGTCATCATGCTCGATTTTTTTTGTTTCATAGGTCTTCCCATCTTCAAAAAGACCAGGGAGTCTCTCTTTTTCTATTACAAGTACAAATTCGCGGTCTTTAGACTTCCATTCAGGCAGGAACTCTTCAGCGGTGGGGAACCACCCTTTACCTTCAGGTTTTCCTGCGCCGAACTCAAGTTCTCCCATGCTGTCTATCAGCATAACACGCTGTTTTGTATAAAAGGGTATACCCTGAAGGATCTCACCGTAAACTGCGATGGTCTCATCAGGGAGTTTTTCTTTCATTATCACTTCCGAGATGCCTTTGGTGGAACGGGAATGTCCCATCATATCGTATATGCCGTAGTGTGCTGCAATGTAGACCAGTGCAGAGAGGCACAGAGCTGTTACAGCTTTTTCGTAGGAAGTCCGGTCTCCCTTTCTTGTCATAAATAGGGCAAGGAGCGGTCCTATGAGCAGGCCTGCAGAAATCGCAAGAGCTACCGGGAGCGCCTCGTATGGATCCACCCTTCCTCCGACAAACGTATATACGATCAAAGCGGCAGAAAAGAGGCCTCCTGAGACAATGGCGAAAATCAGCGCTTTCCCGTGCCATTTCCCGCGTTCTATCATCCTGTCGATATCAGATGCTATGAGTATAGCAAGAGGAGGGAAGCAGGGGACGATGTAGGGAATAAGTTTTGAACTTGAAAGTGAGAAAAACACAAAAATGACAGTGAACCATGAAAGCAGATAAATATTAGCATCCTTCGTATTCTTGTCTGCAGGGGATCTCAGAACACTTTCACGGCTGAAAAGAGAGAAGAAAAAACCGGTCCAGGGCATAAGTCCTAAAGGGATCATCGGTATGAAAAACCAGAATGGCTCATAGCGGCTGTGTATTTTTGTGGCATAGCGCAGGAAATGTTCCCTTACAAAGAAGAAATAGAGAAAATCAGGGTTTTCACGGCTGACCATGTAAAACCAGGGGAACGCTATTATGAAAAAAAGCGCTATTCCCGGGAGGTAAAGGGCATCAAGGATGAGGCGCCATTTTTTTGTAAAAATGATGTACCAGAAAATTATCCCTCCCGGAAGGACTATCGCGACCAGGCCTTTTGCAAGCAATCCCAATGCCACAGATGCGTAAAAGGCGAGGAACCACCTTCTGTCGTTTTTGATGTGCCCATAATAAAAGGCAGAAAGTGCCGCAGTTAAAAAAAGCGATAGAGGCATGTCGGTAAGCGTAATAGTCCCAATGGCAAAATACAAAAGGGAGAGTGCCGTCACTGCTCCTGCAATAGCACCGGCCCTTTTGCCAAATACCGAAGCACAGAGAAGGGCAGTTATGAGTGCCCCCAGGACCCCGCTGAGAGCCGTCGGAAAGCGTGCCGCGAACTCGTTCTCGCCAAAAGCCATAAAACTGGCTGCATTCATCCAATAAAGAAGTACTGGTTTTTCAAAATATTTTACGTAATTAAGTCGGGGTGTTACAAAATCACCCGTTTCAACCATTTCCCTGGGGATCTCGGAATATCTTCCCTCATCAGGTTCAAGAAGTCCGTGCCATCCCAGCGGAACAAAATAGACCATAAGAATAAGAGCGGCGATCGCTAGAACGATCAGTTTTTTCTTTTTATAAGAGGCATCCATTGTCTGCGGCAGCACCTTCCGGAATAAATTTGACAAAAAATCTATAAGGTCTGGTAAAAATCAACACTAAAATCAAAGCTGTTGGCAATACAACAGGCCTGATCACCAATTATAGTTTAAACACCTGACAAATAAAACATCGGATGATAAAAATAGGGATCCCCTGTTTAAGAGATCCCGCAATGACTACATATATATTATCTGCTTTTTTGAATTACTTTTTTATTCCGCGCTCTTCGTCAGTACCGGGGATAATATTGTCACAGACCGCAGCAAGGATACCCGCTACAGCCATCGGGGTCTTCATTATCGCCCATATCATCCCGCCGAAAGTATTTCCAAGGGCGCCAGTAAAGATAGCCTGGTTGGGCTCGACCCAGCCCGGGAGTCCCAGTGCCATGAGGAAGGAGAAACCAACTATAAGAACATTTCTCTGGCTTCCCATGTCTGCTCTCATGAGGTTCTGGATACCAAGAGCTCCGATGGTACCGAAGAGGGTAATGTATGCTCCGCCGATAACAGGTGAGGGCATGGTCGCGATCAATGCGCCCAGCTTGCCGACCAGCGAAAGAAGTATGAGTATAACTGCTCCGGCCCGTACCACATGCCTGCTTGCTACGCCTGTAAGGCCGATAAGGCCGATGTTTTCAGTATAGGAGGTCGTGCCGACCGAGCCAAGCACTCCTGAGAGGGCACATCCTATGCCTTCTGCCCCGATGCCTTTGTTTATCTGATCGGGAGTCGGGTCATCTATTCCAGCAGCAAAGGAACAGTTATGGTAATCTCCGATCGATTCGATCATTACGCAGAAAAATCCTGCGGAGATAGCTCCGATCGCCAGCCCTGAGAACTTGGGGACTCCCCACGGCATGAAGAGTTTATAGCGGATCCAGGGTGCCGCCGCTATATTGCTGAGGTTGACATAAGCTGCGTGTCCTTCCTGGAATATTCCTGCCAAAGAGAGTGAAAGGCATATAAGGTAAGCAATCGTTATTGAGCCGAGGACTGCAAAAATATTGCAGTATTTGTTCTTGCTGCAGAGGCTAAAAAAGAAAACGAGAGCAACAACAAGAAGTGATATCGGCCAGTAGTTTGCTGCGTTGAACTGGATTGCAACAGGCGCAAGTGTGAAGCCTATCGCCATGATCGTCGGACCGATAACTACGGGTGTGATGAACTTTCTGACGTGTCCGATCAGTTTGCTGTATCCGAGGAGGGAAAGCACGAGACCTCCTATCAGGAGAGACCCTCCGATGTACTGCATTACCACATCCGGTCCCAAAGCCTTGTATGCTCCTATGATAGTCATTATTGGGGGGATGAAGCTGAAACTTGAGCCCTGTACTATAGGAAGCCCGGATCCAAGTTTGGGGTGGGTCTGGATCAAAGTCGCGATACCCATTGAAAAATAAACACATCCGATAAAAGCGCCTATTTGCTGGGTAGTCATACCCATAGCCGGTCCGAAGATCAGCGGCACGAGTGTCGTTGCTCCAAACAGTGTCAGGACATGCTGAGCGCCGGCAAGAATAAGTATTGGTGTCGGCGGGCGATCGTCGATACCGTAAACTAACTGTTTTTTTGCCATGATACACCTCCAGGGAATTTAGCAGAGAGACGTCTCTGCAATCGGTTGCAAAAAACCTTCGGGAATATTATAAGCTGATTGTTGTTAAAAATCCAGAGATAAATCAGTTTTTCTTTACTAAATTTTTGTAATCGTCAGGGGTGTCTATGTCGCGGAAATGACAGTCAGGGGTTTCTGATGTGATTATCTCGTCTTTGTAGTCCATCAGGATGTTTCTTCCTCCCGCGTCTCCCTGTGCAGTTTTGAACCTATTTTTCCAAATCGCACGGTAAAACATAGGGTGGCCGAATACCCCGTTTCTGCATGGCGTGAAAACAGTTTTGTCTGCGGGGATAGAAGAAAAACATTCCCGCAGCGTTTTGATCTCTTTCTGACCTACGAAGGGCAGGTCTCCCAGCATTATGCAGAAATCCTCATCATCCGGCAGCATATCCAGGGCAATGGCCAGGGAACTTGACTGTCCTCTCTCGGGGGCATTATTTATTCCGATGCGAAGCCATTCGGGCCTTTCCTGCACCTCGTCAGCCACCTCCCGGGAAAATACTGCGATAATGGGGCACAGGCCTCCTACATACATATTTTTGATCACGGTCTCGATCACCGTGCTTCCTGCGAACGGAAGCAACAGCTTCTGGACCCCCATCCTTTTTGAAAGTCCTGCAGCCAACAATATCGCGTTCATCTTGCCAGGTCCGTGATACGGTAGAGTTTGTCCATTTTTATCGATCCCATGATCATGTGATCATAACTTTTCAGAAGAGGCGGGAACTTTTCTGATATCTCAGACAGCATGTCGTCGGTCAAAAGGTCGCATTTGTTGATAAAAAGGATCCTGCAGGCACTTTCAGGAGAGTTTTTCAGGTATTCGTCCCTGTTTGAGAGCGTTGCGGCACAATTGGCGAAAGAAAGGCATTCACCCGGCTGGATCGCAAATTTATCCCTTAGGATGTCAAAACGAAAGACGTTCAACGGAGAGAGCGGGGCAGTGAATATATCAGCGCCCATGACTACAAAATGACAATCTGAAACAGCAGGCACAGGCGGTTCCCACTCTTCGTAAGCCTTCAGGGAAAGTCCCCTTGAACCGTCTGCTTCAACGATCGTTCTTCCAACACTGCTTTTTGAAACTATCTCTGCGATATCCTCAGTTGTATAACCGGAAAGTTTTTCTCCGCTTCTCTCTTTCGCGGCAGTTACCATGGAAGGCAGGCGTACTGATCCTTCTAATGTTTTGATAAGGTCATCCGGTCCGGCAATTATCTCGAAAGGGCATTCATTCTTTTCGGGAGGGAAGATCTTTGTGGTAGTGGTCAGCAGTGTAAAAACATTCTCTGCAGAATATCGTCCCAGCGCGAACATCAGAGAGGTTTTGCCGCCGCCGCCTGTGATAGAAATAACTTTATATTTCATTATTTCCAGACTGTCATCTACAGCCCTGATCAATTTCTCTCCTGTCAACAGTTCACTCAAATGTATCACTTCCCCTTATTCAAGCATAAATGATAACAGAGATAAGCGGGATGTGGAGGATTATTTATCAAGAAATATAATTTGTTGATTTTTGTTTTATTATCATAATGAGAGATATGTTTATCGTGGTATTGACAATAAAAGGTTTTGATGGTAATTTTCACTCCAATATTATAAATATTCAAACCGATGAAGTGGAGATCAAACCGTTTCATGCGCCTACAGAGAGCGGGGGATGATGAGAACCCTGCGGAAAAGCAGATCGGCAAATGGACCACAGAGGGCGAGGCTAAAGGCGAAAGCCGAGTATCCGAGACGTATGCCGGCGTAAACGGCAGGGTGTGTGACTGCACATCCGTTAAAGAGGGTCCGGTTCGGATCAACTAAGGTGGTACCGCAGATGGAATATATCTGTCCTTTGAGAATTCAAAGGGCAGATTTTTTTATACATAAATGTCTTAGAGCGTGAAAAATCAGAGAGCAAAGAAGAGAAGAGAGAGCAGCCAAGACGAGAAAGGGTTGGTAATTATGGAGCAGAGAGCAGCAGTAAGAGAGCAGAGAGTTGTAGCAGTTGAGAAGAGAGAGGGCCTTTCAATATCAGATGTGCTTCTTGTGGGAGTGCTGCTTGCAGCGGGGGCAGTCCTCAAGTTTTTTGTCGGTTCCATGTTTTCGATGGGCATGAAACCGAATTTTATTATCGCGATGTACTGCCTTTCAATACTTATCATAAGGCCGAGATTCAAAGAGGCAGCAGTTATAGGCCTTCTTGCAGGGGCGATCTGCCAGTTCTTCCCGGGAACTCCGTACATTAATTTCATGAGTGAACTTGTAGGTGCTCTTGTGATGGCAGCTTTTATGTATATTCCTATCAAGCAGGGTAAATTTTCACCGATCCCGGTAATCAGCACATTTATCAGCACATTGGCGAGCGGTTTTACATTCATTGCGGTAATGTACCTTATTTTCTACGCAGGAGCTGATGTCAAGCCGGTGCCGCTGGCTATTTTCATGGGCATAATATTTGGAACTGCTGCGATAAATTCAGTGATAGTGCAGATCCTCTATGTGCCATTGAAGCTTGCTTTGAAAAGAAACTGATCAAAGAAAATGATCAGGATAAGCGGACTGTCTTTTAAATATGACGGCGGAAGGGAAGAAGCCCTGAAAAATATTGATATGACAGTATGCAGGGGGGATTTCTTAGGTGTCATAGGGAGCAGCGGAGCAGGCAAGACGACCCTGCTGCATGCGATCAACGGCATCATCCCCCATCATTTCCACGGCGATTATTACGGTTCAGTTGAAGTTAACGGTTCTGACACGGTCGATAATAAGCCGGAGCAGCTTGCCGGGACGGTCGGAAGTGTCCGCCAGGATTTCGAGAGCCAGATGGTCTCGTCTGTGGTCGAGGATGAGATACTGTTTGGACTTGAAAATTTCTCAGTTCCGCGCGATGAGATAGAAAAAAGGATGACAGATGCCCTGGATAAAACCGGCATCAGAAATCTAAGGGAGAGGAACATAGCTACCCTCAGCGGAGGGCAGAAGCAGAAAGTGGCAATATCAGCGATCATAGCGCTTATGCCCGATGTACTTGTCCTGGATGAGCCGACAGGAGAGCTGGATCCGCAGAGCAGCCGCCAGATATTCCAGCTTCTGAGAGAACTGAACGAAAAACATGGGATCACTATCGTTGTGGTAGAACAGAAAATTATGCTTCTTTGCGAATTCGCCGGTAACCTGGCAGTTATGGACAGGGGAAGGGTCATCCTGAACGGGCCGGTCTCCGAGGTGCTTAAAAGCAGCAGGGAGATGGAGAGCGCCGGTGTAAACTGTCCAAGGGTCGTAACCCTTGCTGACAGGCTAAGGGATGAAAATCTCTATATGGGGCCGGTACCCGTCAATATTTCAGAGGCGGAAAAGATGGTAAGGAGCATAACGTTATGATCCGCTTTGATAACGTGTCCTACTCGACTAACGGAATAAAGATAATAAATGATGTCTCTTTTGAGCTAAAAAAAGGCGATTTCACCGCACTCATTGGAGCGAACGGAGCAGGAAAGTCCACTCTTGCCAGACTTTGCAACGGACTATTGAAACCCTGCCGCGGCGCTGTAAATGTAGGCGGTTTTGATACGGCTTTGGTCAGGACAAGCCGGATAGCAAAATTTACAGGTTTCCTCTTCCAGAATCCAGACAGGCAGATATGCAAAAACAGGGTGCGCGATGAGATACGGTTCAGCCTGGAGTGCGTGATGGAAGACAGAGCAGAGATAGAGATGAGATGCGAGAGGACTCTTAGAGAATTTTCCCTTGACGGGGAGAGAGATCCGTTCAGCATGAGCAGAGGGGAGCGGCAGAGGCTTGTCCTGGCCTCGATATTAGCGACAGAACCGGAGTTGCTGCTTTTGGATGAGCCGACTACAGGTCTTGACTACAGGGAATGCATGCACATCATGGAATGCATAAGCTCAATAAACAGAAAAGGAGCGACAGTGCTTATGATATCCCACGACATGGAGATAGTGCAGGATTTCGCACGAGAGGTAATGGTTTTGAATGACGGAGAGCTGCTTGCACATGGCAGTACAAAGGTTATCATAAGGAACGAACCGCTTCTTGCAAGCGCCTCACTTCTGCCGCCACAGATAACAGAACTTGCCCTGAGGCTCGGAGAGGGATATGAAAATGTCGTTACCGTAGATGACATGGTATCGGCTGTTAAGAAAAAGAGAGGAGGTGCAGAGTGATGGGCGGCTTCCTTGACTATTCCCCCGGGGATTCTTTCCTTCACAGGCTAAACCCTCTTGCTAAGATCTTTTTATCACTGATGCTCTGCGTCTCATGCTTTGTGACCGACAGTTCAGTCTTTTGTCTTATGATCATTTTACTGAATATCGCCATGGCCGCAGTTGCCGGTATATCTTCAAGAGCGCTGGCAATGCTGAGGACCCTGATCAAATTTTGCGCATTCCTATTTTTGATACAGATTTTTTTCATTAAGGAGGGCAGCATCCTTCTTTCTCTGCCATTTAATATTTACGTTACGGATAAGGGGTTCATGTTTTCACTGATGATGGTGCTCCGTCTTATTGGTGCCACGCTTCCTCTTGCCCTTATGCTGTCTATTACAAAGATGAACGACCTTTCCAATGTTCTTGTGGGAAGAATGGGGATACCCTATAAATATGCTTTTTCATTGACTACAGCTATTAGGTTCATTCCTGTTTTCACTGCGGAGATGGCAGGGATAATTGAGGCGCAGACAGCCAGGGGAGTGGCTTTTGACACAAAAAACATATTCAAAAAGATCGGCCTGATCTTTCCGCTCTGTGTACCTCTTTTGATAACATCCGTAAGAAAGATAGAGGGTGCAGCGATCTCCGCAGAGCTTCGCGGTTTCAACTGCAGAAAAAGGGAGAGCGGCTACAAGAGCTACCCATTCAGAACGGCTGATATCGGGGTCTCGATATTTGCATTGACATTGGCAGCAGCCGGGGCTTTTGTGCCGTTTTAAGGGCAGAGGATATCGTCAAGCAGTTTCCTGGTCAGGTCTTTTGCTTTTATGCCAATGTTTCCGGCCCCGATGCATGAGGGACATCCGTCCCTGCACCTGCATGAATCAAGCTGTTCGCTGCATGCCTTCAAGATCACTTTGATGGAATCGTAGGCTCCTTCTGCAAGTCCGACCCCTCCGGGGATGGCATCGGAGAGAAAGAGGGCCGGCTGCTTTAGACTGGGTTCACCCAAGGCAGTGCTTACATAAATATCGCTTCTGTCGCACATAAGGAAAAGCGGGGCCAGATTTTTCATGAGGTTTGCAAGCCCCTCCATAGCAGGTAAAAGACCGGGTCTTAATTGTGCTCTCTCAGGCATCTTTATCCAAAGCGATGTCGTATTTAGCCGGTTTTCGGGGAGATTTACCACCCCATGTCCAACAACTTTACGGGTGTTGATGTCGATGACCTTGTACATTCCGGCCGCAGCAGAGACTTTCGTCTCTCCCCACGCAAAAAGCCCCGAACATTCTTCCTGACTTACTATGTTTGTTCTGGAGGAGACCTTTGCTTCTGTATAAGTATTCGAAAGAGATTTTTTTACGAAACATTTTCTGTTTTCAAGGTCGATCTCCTCAACAGAATAGCTCTTTCCATTGTGGGAATATACAGCTCCCGGGAAAATAAGGGCAGACGCTGAATGTTTGTCCATGGTTCCTATCAGCCTGGGTCTTTGGTGAGAAGTAACGTCGTATATATCGTATTTCTCTCCTGAAGCGCTCCTGATCGAAAAGGACGCTGCCGGATAATCTACTGAGTTCCACGAATATGTGCGGTCATCTGAATTTCCGAACGCATCAAGCATCCCATGTTTAAAGAGAAATTCGAGGATGTCCGTAATATTTTCTCCCCCAAAAGTCTCATTTGCCCTGAACGGCAGCTCAAATATTGAACATTTGATATGCTCAAGCCTTATATAGGGGTTGAGAGGATCTATCCTTGCAGTTTCCGGAGATGCTCCGAGCAGCCAGCCGGGTTTTTCTGCAAGAAATTGGTCAACAGGCAGATCAGATGGAATGAGCACCGCTGCAGAAAGGCTGTTCCTTCTTCCTGCCCTTCCGACCTGCTGCCACACAGAAGCTATGCTTCCGGGAAAACCATGGATCAAAGCAAGGTCAAGAGAGCCGATGTCTATGCCCAGTTCAAGTGCGTTTGTGCTTATAACTGCTTTCAGTTTCCCGTTTCTCAGGTTTTTTTCAGTCTCCCGCCTTTCGGCTGGCAGATATCCTGACCGGTAGCCTCTTACCGAGCCTGGATCTTTGCCGTCTTTCGAGAGCTGCTGCATGAGGCTTTTGAGAAGTAATTCCACATTTACTCTTGACCGGGTAAACAGTATCGAACTGATGCCGCATGAGACAGCTTTGTACTCCAGCCTGCCGGCCTCATAAAGTGAGGATAATCTTATCCCGTTTCGGGTGTTTATCATCCTGGGGTTATAAATTACAAGCTCCTTTTCTGCTGATGGTGCGCCGTTTTCATCAATAAGCACTGCAGGTTTTCCTGTCAGCAGTTCCGCATGTTCAGACGGGTTTGCAATAGTGGCGGAACAGCAGATAAATACAGGGTCAGAGCCATAATGTCTGCATATTCGCAGCAGCCTGACAAAGATATTTGCAAGGTGGGAACCAAGCACGCCCCTGTAAGTGTGAAGTTCGTCAACTACGATGAAGTCAAGGTTTCTGAAATAATCCGCCCAGCCAGAATGGTGGGGCAGTATGGCTGTGTTGAGCATGTCCGGATTTGTGATAACTATATTTGCGTCTCTTTTTATATCTTTTCTTTTTGATGGGGGAGTATCTCCGTCATAGGTGAAAGACTTTATCTCACTCTTAAGAAACCGACTCAATTCATGTATTTCATTAAGCTGATCCTGTGCCAGGGCCTTGGTCGGGAAAAGATACATAGCTCTTCCTGAGGGATCTTTAACTATGGAGTTTAGGACGGGCAGGTTATAGCATAAGGTTTTGCCAGACGCCGTCGGAGTTACCACAACGATATCCTTCCCTCCCGATGCCAGGGTAAAAGCCAGGCTTTGGTGAGAGTAGAGCCTTTCTATACCTCTGTTTTTCAGAGAATTGATGATTTCCGGATCAAGATCCCCGAAAGGTCCGTAACGGGCATCTTTTGGTTTTATGCGGTGAAATAACGCAATGTCCCCGTCCTGTCTGCGAAGCCACTTTAAATATTCTTTTACTCCAAATTTTTTTCTCCTGAATAAATATCGCCACATATCAACGGAAGGCATCTATCATCATTTTGATCGAGCTGATCAAAACTACGCCAGTCAGGATCCATCTTATAACGCGATCGTTGGCTTTTAAGTTGAACCTTGCTCCTGCATTGCCTCCAATGACCGAGCCTAAAGCAAGAGCAAATGCAGCTGTCCAGTTTACCATTCCGAAAGATGCAAAAAGAGCAAGGCTTGCCATCGTATAGAAGGCAACAATTGTTATTTTAAGCACATTGGCCTCTCGGAGGTTTTTTTTACAGCCCCCTGAAATAGCCCAGATAAGCAGAAAACCTACTCCGGCCTGAAGGAACCCGCCGTATATCCCAACGAGGAAAAGTGCGGCTATCCTTTTGGGCAGAGAAAGAGGTTCGCCTTGGGGAGCATCCCACATTTTGGGTTTTGCTACCAATAGGATCCCCATGGAAAAAATTGAAATAGCTGCAATGATACGGAAGACCCTCGGCGGCATGTAAACAGCGGAAAGAGTTCCCAGGATGGCTCCTGCAATCGCAGGGAATATGTAGGTGGCGGCTTCTCTCCAGTCTATTTTTCCGTTTTGATGGTAGTGCCTGATTGCCGAGAGGTTTTGAAAGAGGATCGAAACCCTGTTCGTAGCGTTTGCGACACCGAGATCCAACCCTATGAAATTCAGGATGGGAAGGGTAAGTATGGTCCCACCGCCGGCTGTCACGTTCAAAAATCCGGCGACTAATCCTGTAAGCATTATCAGGAGAAGCGTAAAGGCAGTATTCATTTCCACAAGCAGGAGACCTCCGTATCATGTAAAATCATCAGGGGGTGGATGATTTGCTAAAGTTAAGAGTTCTGGTAGACAATAATACACTCATAGACAGATATTTTACAGCTGAACCGGGTTTGAGTTTCTGGATAGAGTCTGATGGAAGAAGGATACTATTTGATACCGGCTATTCAGATATATTTATTAAAAATGCCGCGATCATGGGCATCAATGTAAACGATGCCGATATGACAGTACTTTCTCATGGCCATAATGATCATACCTGGGGACTGAACCATCTGGTCCAGCACTTTGACAGGACGATGAAAAAAGATCGGCCTGAAATGATCGCGCATCCCGGCGCATTCAAAAGAAAACGCTGCGACAAACTTGAAATAGGGATGATCCTCAGGGAAGATGTGATAGTAGAGTATTTCAAGGTCTCAAAATGCATAGGTCCGGTCCGGATTACAGAAAAATTGCTTTGGCTGGGAGAGATTCCAAGAAAAACCGGGGAAATCAAACCTGTTGGAAAAACGCTGATCAACGACCAGTGGACTGATGACTGCTGTCTTGATGATTCAGCGCTCGCATATGAGGCAAAAAATGGTTTGGTAATAATAACCGGCTGCTCCCACTCGGGGATATGCAACATGATCGACCATGCAAAAAAATTGACAGGCATTGATAGGGTGGTCGATGTGATAGGCGGCTTTCATTTGCAAAATGCCGGACATGATCAGATGGAAAATACGGTTAGGGAACTAAAAAAGATAGCACCGGATCTGATGCACCCTTGCCATTGTACTGACCTGGAGGCTAAAATCAACCTTGGAGCATCTTTTAAAATTGAAGAAGTTGGTACGGGGTTCGAGCTCAACTATGAATAAAAGAGGTGGAAAGATCATGCAGGAATCAGGCGAAAATTATCTCGAAACGATACTGATCCTCAGGGAGAAGAAGGGAATAGTACGTTCGATCGATATCGCAAATCAACTTGGATACGCTAAGCCAAGTGTCAGCAGGGCTGTGAAGCTTCTTGAAAAAAATGGACTCATCATTATGGAGCATAACGGAGAACTTGTGCTTACAGAGAAGGGTCTTGATATGGCAAATGCGATCTATGAGAGACACAAGATAATCTCTAAATTTTTCGTAGACATACTTGGTGTGGACAAATCATCTGCCGACATTGACGCCTGCCGAATAGAACATGTGATAAGCGAAACAAGCTTCAATAAGATCAAGGAATTTGTAAATGGAAAAGCCGACCGTTCTGAGGGCAGCCGGTGATCATATTCCTGAAAATACAGATGTCTTCCTGATCCTGAGAGCTATCACCGACGAGAGGAACGCCTTCAGGATATCCCCGCCGATAGTACTGATAAAACCTATGGAGAGGACCTTCATGAGAGGCATTCCGTTGCCCGGCATCCAAAAATTGACTATCAGATAAAGATGCAGTAGCCCAAATATATAGACTCCGGCAACCCCTGCAAGAGAAGCCGCCAGATAATCCCTGATCCTTGGGATCCTTCCTGTGTCGGATATCTTTTGGGAGATCGTTCCTGTGATCCATGCACATGCCACAAATCCGATGACGTATCCAAAAGAAGGCATGAAAATAGAGGAGAGTCCGCCGCCTCCCGTAAATACCGGAACCCCCAGAAGCCCCATAAACATGTAAAAAGCCTGAGAAGCAGCTCCGTACTTTGGTCCCAAAAGAAGCCCAGCGAGCATGCAGAACATAGTCTGCAGCGTGAAGGGTACCAGCGGAAGAGGGACAGCTATCCTTGCTCCAACGGCAGTAAGTATGGCAAAAATTGATATGTATATCAGCCTGCGGGTTTTCATGGAAGAGATACTATAGTTAATGGGGCAGTTTGTCAACCATAAAAAATAAAATAGTTGACAAATCGTTCTCAGTCAGTAGCAATCGCAATGTCAGTAAATGTGATCAGATAAAAAGCTGTACAAGGACGACTGCTATCACCAGCCCCGGAAGCATGTTCATCACACGGATCTTCATAAACCCCAGAAGATTTATGCCGATCCCCACAAGCATGAGGCCCCCTGTCGCACTCATTTCAATGATCGCAGGCTGTGACATAAAGGGCTGTATCCACCCTGCAGCAAGGGTGAGCGTTCCCTGATAGAGGAAGACAGGGACCGACGCAAAAATGACACCGAAACCAAGCGAAGCTGCTATTGCTATAGAGGTAAGTCCGTCGATAAGGCCTTTTGCCAAAAGCAGTGAAGGGTATCCTCCAAGCCCCTCTTCAAAAGAACCCAACACAGCCATTGATCCCGTACAGTATATGAGGCTTGCCGCAATAAAACCTGCTGAGAAACCTTTTGCGTTATCTCCGATCCTGCTTTCCAGAGAGGCACAACCCTTTTCAAGTCTCCCTTCAAGGTCAAGCAGCTCCCCAATGACAGAGCCGACAGCTATACTGGCTATAACTATCAGCGGCTGTTCTGTTTTAATTGACATTGAGAGACCCAGGGATACTACAAATATTGCCATTCCCTGTACAGGAAGCTCCAATATTTTCCCGGGCAGTTTCTTTCTCACTGCAAGTCCTATTAAAGCGCCGCAAATTATAAATGCCGCGTTGGCGATACTACCAAACAGAGGTATTGCAGTCATGAATTCCAAAAAAAATTCTCCTTTTCTACAAAATGATCCATGATTTTACAACCAAAGGTTTTATGTGTACATAGAAAGGAGGCCGGCTGCTTCAGCCGGCCTCCCTGATATCTGAGTGCTTTAGCCTAAGATGACGCGTTCATTGTTGATGTAATCTTTAAGCTCTTTGCGGAGATATTCGTGGACGATCTCGTCTGCTTTTTTCTGGAGTTCGTCTTTCTTTTCTTCAAAGAATTTTGCACAGGCAGCTTCGTCAAATTCTTCTTCGATGTCTTCCGCAACTTCCTCGACAAGGCATTCAAGGCAATCTGCATCGAATTCAGGCAGCACCGCCCAACGGGCCGAGTCTTCTTCCATAGCTTCGCGACTGTTCATGACTGATCCAGTTACCTGGTAATTGCCGGTATTTACTTCAGCCATTTCCTGGGCATAATTCGCTGCGTCAGCTTCGTTGTTGAAAACGCTGGCATCAGTTACTTCAAGCCCCTGTATGTGAGTTACTACCCAAACTTTTTCCTGCATAAGAAACGCCTCCCGTTAATAATGTTAATCGAATGGCCAATACTATAATCTTAAATTCTTTGCTTGTATAGTAAAAAACCACCATCTTTATGAATAATATTGCTGTTTGTTGACATTATTATATGCGAAGATTAGAATTTCCGCTAATACTGCTCAAGTCTGAGCGGAAGGAAGTGCCTGTGTGAGGATCATTTTTCAGAACATTTTGGAATATCATGATGATGTATTATACAAGAGGATCCTTCCTGATGATGCAGGCGAGAAAGTTTAGTTGTTTTCACCGGGCCGGATCTGCTTAGGATCCGGCCTTTTACTATATTTGGGGAGGAATGCATATGTCAGAAGAGAAAAAAAACTTTGGGATGATGACAAGGGCCCTTCACAGCGGCTGGAAAAACGACCCGGCTACGGGTGCATCGGGACTGCCGATCTATATCACCTCTGCATATCAATTTAAAAGCACAGACCATGCAGCGAGACTGTTCAGCCTATCTGAGGAGGGGCATATTTATTCCAGGCTTTCCAACCCGACAGTATCTGCCTTTGAAGAGGGGCTTAATTCACTTGAAGGCGGAAGCGGCTGTGTCGCTCTTTCTTCCGGGCAGTCTGCGTTTACACATCTGATAGCAGCTTTATGCTCCAGCGGCGACAACATGGTCGTATCAAAAAAAATATACGGAGGGACCCTCACGCTGCTCCAGAACGTCTTTTCCAGGTTCGGCATAAACACCATACTTGTTGACAGTGACCACCCTTGTCAGGTGGAGCAGGCGGTAAATGATGAGACTCGCGGGATCATAACTGAAACCATAGGCAACCCGATCATGAACGTTGCACCACTCGAAGCGCTTGCCAGGATAGCAAAACGGCAAGGGGTACCTTTGATAATTGATAATACCTTTGCCTCTCCTGTTCTTTGCAGACCAATAGAGTGGGGTGCAAATGCGGTCATACACTCTACGACGAAATATATCTCAGGCAACGGGAATGTGATAGGCGGGGCGATCGTTGACGGGGGCAATTTCGACTGGTCCGCCTATCCGGATAAATTCCCCGGGATAGCCAAGCCCGACCCTGCTTACCATAATATCGTCTTTGCTGAAAAATTCGGAAGCTCAGCCCTTTACGCGAAGCTCCACATGGCAATGGTCCGCGATCTTGGAGGATGCCAGTCTCCTTTTGATGCTTATCTGCTCCACCTATCACTCGGAACACTGCCCCTCAGGATGGAGAGGCACAGCAGGAATGCTCTGGAGACAGCTCAGTTCCTGGAAAGACACCCCTCAGTTGAATGGGTAAGATATCCTGGACTTTCAAGCCATCCGCAGAATGACATGGCAAAGGTATATCTTAAAGATGGCTGCGGGGGGATGATCGCATTCTCTGTTAAAGGCGGGATCGAAGCAGGAAAGAAATTCATCGAAGCCCTTGATCTCATTGGACATATGGCTAACCTGGGAGACTCGAGGACGATAGTCATCCATCCTGCAAGCACGACTCACAGCCAGCTCACACCTCAACAGAGGGAAGCTGCGGGGATCGGGGAAGGGCTGATCAGGCTGAGCGTAGGACTGGAAGACCTTGATGACATAATTGAAGATCTTTCATCTGCGCTTTCATCTGCATCCGTTAAATAAATTTATTGTTTTGATAAGCAAAAAACTGAAGATAAGCAGGATAAGATCATTCCGCATATCTTCAGTTTTTTTCGAAAAAATTCAAAGAAATTATTACTTATGCAGTCTTAGATAAGCGGGATGTATGAGCAGACATACTGGACCGGGACATAGCAGCGGAATCCGAACTTGCTGTTGCCCGGCAGGTTGAAGCTCTCTCCTGCTTTGATCTCAATGTATTCCGTAGTCCCGGGGAGGCGTACCTGACATACTCCATCGATGATATCCATGATCTCTGCATCGCCTGTCCCAAATTCGTAATCGCCGGGCAGGAAAAGTCCGAGAGTCTTGCGGTCTCCGTCTGCTGTGTAGATGGTGTGGCTGACGACTTTCCCGTCAAAGTATACGTTCGCCTTGGCAATAGCTGTAACATTTTCGAGCTTTTCTATCATCTGGTTACGACCTCCTGATAAAATTGAATGTCTGATTATGATAGTGTTATTTTGCACATACGTCTAGTACAATGGAATAGTTTGATTGAAACGACAAAAACATTATGGGGGAAACATCTTGAGTAAATATTATATTTTCTGCAATGGGAAGATCCTGCTGAAAAACGGAGGCTCCGAACTGCCGGACGCCTCATCAGACAATGAGCTTGAGTCTCTTTTTAAGGCAAGCGGAGACGTCGACAGAGGAGCTTGTGAATGTGACAGGTGGGCAGAGCTCGATCCCGAATCAGAGCTGCCGGATAAGTATGTGCTTCTGGAGAGAAGGTCAATATGGCCAACCTTTGAAGAGAAGGAGTTTTTCAGGGCAGGCAGGGCTTTTCACCTCATGGACTGGCAGAGGGCCAACAGATATTGCGGGGTCTGCGGAAGCCAGACTTCGTATGACCATGCTGAGGGGGCAATGAGATGTCCCTGCTGCGGGGAGATATATTATCCCGTTATCTCTCCGGCAATAATAGTTGCGGTTGAAAGAGAAGGCAAACTTCTTATGGGGCATGGCGTGAATTTTCCTCCGGGAAGATTCAGTGTGCTGGCGGGCTTCGTAGAACCCGGGGAGAACCTCGAAGAGTGTGTCAGCAGAGAAGTGTATGAAGAAACCAAAATAAAGGTGAAAAACATAAGATATTTCGGAAGCCAGCCCTGGCCATTCCCACGTTCACTGATGCTGGGCTTTACTGCAGAATGGGAGAGCGGTGAGATAGAGGTTGACGGTCGGGAAGTGACTGAAGCATCCTGGTTTGCTCCGGACAAGATCCCGGAAGTTTTTCGAGGACTCAGCATTTCCTGGAAGCTGATAGAGAATTTTATCAAAAACCATTCGTAAACTACCGATGCGGTTATAGCCTCAATATATGACAATATTACTAAATACAGGTACACAAATGTATTGATGCAATATGGAGGCGATACCGATGGCATTAGCCGGCAAAAATAAAATTATGGTTTTTTTCGCAGTGCTGACCCTTTTGCTGCTCATACCCGGCCTTTCTGAAGCAAGACTTAGTTCTGAGGATGCGAAGGCCGTTTGGTCAAGGGTAGCTAAAGCGACAGAGCTGACGGATCTCCCCTTTACCGTTAAGCAGGAAACAATACCTAACGCCTGGGTGGCGAACGGCAGTTCCGTGACTGTAACTACAGGGTTGCTTGAACTCCTTGACACACAGGCCGAATTGTATGGGGTTTTGTCTCATGAAGCCGGACACGCTAAACTTAACCATTATGAAAACACGGTGAAAAGGGGAGTAGGCCTGTCTGTGGCAGCAGCGTTATTTGGGAAATTATTCGGCGGAGGTATTGCTGAAACAGCGGCAGGCGTCGGAGCAAACCTTGCTTATGCCGGATGGAGCAGGGAACAGGAAGTCGAGGCAGATGACTATTCTGTACACCTGGCACATAAGATGGGAGAAAATCCAGTGGGCCTATACAGCGCCCTTCTCAAACTTTCTAAAAGCGGGAAACGGGGCGAGCCAAGCGGCTTCAACTCACACCCGCCCGATGAGAGAAGACTGCTGCATTTAAGGAACGAGATACTCAGCCTGAATCCCAAGGCAAAATTTCCTGACGGCTCGGAAAAAGGAGCTGTTCAGCAGCCGCAGTCGCATTCTGTAGGTGAACCGGAGAATACGACTGCCCAAAAAGGCGGGTATGACATAGACGCAGCAATTGAGCGAATGAAAAAGGAAGAGGCAGCAAAAGCAAAAGCTGAGGAGCAAAACAGCTGATGTTTGGAGAAAAGGGCCTGGTCCACGTATATACCGGAAACGGCAAAGGAAAGACTACCTCATCTCTGGGGCTTGCTATGAGGGCCCTGGGACATGGAGCCCAAGTTACGGTGATACAGTTCATGAAAGGCTGGAAGGATTATGGTGAACTGATCACCGCCTCAAAGCTTGAGGGATTTGAAATGATCCAGACAGGAAGACCTGACTATGTATATAAAGGCAAAGAGCAGCCTGAGGATTATGAAGAGGCAAAAAGAGGCATGGAAACAGCACTCCGCATTATGAATTCGGGGAAGTGCGACATGCTTATACTGGATGAGATAAATGTGGCGCTTGAATACGGACTGGTAACTCTTGGCTCAGTTATGGAAATGGTGAAGAACAAACCATTTGGTATGGAACTTGTTCTCACGGGAAGAGGCGCTCACAGGGATCTCGTTGAACTTGCCGACCTTGTTACAGAGATGCAAGAGGTGAAGCACCCGTTTAAAGAAGGCATAACAGCAAGAAAAGGCGTAGAGTTTTAGTTGACATCGAATGTTATATAAGTTAAACTAAAATAGTTTTAAATTAAACCATTTAAACAAAAAATATAATATAAATAGTCAGGGAGGAAAAGCAATGAAGACAAATGAAAACCTTGCAACAGCATTTGCAGGAGAATCACAGGCCAACAGGAAATATCTCTGCTTTGCGGCCCAGGCAGAGAAAGAGGGATTTAACAGTATAGCACGCCTTTTCCGTGCAACAGCGGAAGCAGAGACCATCCATGCATTTGCTGAATTCAAGGCGAAGGGCGGAATAGGCACAACGGCGGAAAACCTTACCGCAGCAAAAGACGGAGAGACATACGAGTTCACTGAGATGTACCCGCCGATGATCGAAGATGCAAAGGCCGAAGGCAACAACGAAGCAGCACGCATTTTCCATTATGCCAACGAAGCAGAAAAAGTGCATGCGCGCCTTTATGACGAGGCACTTTCAAACCTCGGCAATGAGCCTGAGGGTCAGGATTACTACCTCTGCCCGATCTGCGGCTATATTCACAAGGGCAAAGAGTCAACAAGCCCCTGCCCGATCTGCGGAGCCAAACCCTCAATATTCAAGAAATTCTAGTTAAATATTTAAACTAAAAAACAACAGGATCAGAACCTTATAAGGCCGCGGAAAGATCTATTTCCGCGGCCTTAATATTTTCCTTTTCAAATAAAGAGAAAGGGCGGGCAAACGTTGAAACCATTCGACAGGACAGGTTTTGGGCCGAGGTTGTCCATGCTATAATAAGTTATTATCTTTGTTTCGGGAATGAGGGAATAGTCGATGTGGTTTATGATCGTTAAATTTTTTCTGAATCTTTTTTTCAGCATAGAGATAAAGGGATGGGAAAACTGGAAAAAAGCAGGAGAGGGAGTATTGATAGCTCCAAACTATGTATCCTTCATAGATCCTCTGATCCTGGCGGTATTTCTTCCTGAAAAGGTCCCCTTCGCAATAGAGAGAAGGCTTACCAAGAAACGATTCATCGGCCTGTTTCTGCCCCTCGCAGAGACGCATATCCTCGACGCTGACGCCCCCCTTACACTGAAATATTTCTTAAATTTGCTTAAAAACGGCGGAAGATGTGTTATATTTCCGGAACTCCAGCCCACAACTATTGGCAACCCAATGAAAGTATCCCAGGGTGTGGCTATGATAGCTGATCACACCAAAGCAAAGATACTCCCCATAAACATAAAAGGCACGGAGCTTACCCCCTTTTCACGCATACAGCACAAACCGGGCCTGCGATTCTTTTCGAAAGTAACCATAACAATACTTCCCGCGACAGGAATAGATATCCCGGATGACCTTTCAGGTCCGAAAAGGGCCGCATCTGCGGGCAGAGCCCTCGAAAAGATAATGGACGAGGCTTCTCTCGCGGCCAGGGTCAAGGAGAAACCCTTCTTTGACGTACTTCTTGACGCAAGAAAACAGTACGGAGGCAAGTTCAGGCTTTTCTGCGACCACGGGCAGAGGCCGATAACCTATAACGGCTTTATAACAAGAGTCCTTCTTATCGAAGATGTACTGAAAAACGCAGACTTGGAGGGTGATAACATAGGAGTACTTCTCCCAACCTCTTTGGGCGGGGTAGTTTCCATGTACTCGCTCCAGAAAATGGGGAAGATACCGGCAATGCTCAATTTTTCACTGGGTGGCCGCTCACTTGTGAACTGCTGCAGGACTGCATCTGTCAAAACAGTTGTGACATCGAGAAAGTTTATTGAGCTCGGAAAACTGGAAGCGCTCGTCACTGCTGTTGAAGAAGAAGGACTGAGGGTCGTATGGCTTGAGGACCTGGCACCGGGAATAACCAAAATTAAAAAGATCTCAGCTGCGATCAGGACGATCTTTATAAAATCAAACCCGGTCATAGAGGGAGAGACAGACAAGCCTGCAGTGATCCTTTTCACATCAGGATCAGAGGGGGCTCCCAAGGGTGTTGTCCTGAGTTACAAAAACCTTCACACCAACCATGCCCAGATGTATACGAGAGTCGACTTCTACCGGTCTGACAGGATTTTGAACACAATGCCTATTTTTCACTCATTCGGGCTTTGCGGGGTGTTTATGCCTGTTACGCTGGGAATTTTTGTCTATTTCTATCCATCTCCCCTTCATTACAAGACGATATCCACAATTTGCTATGATGAACGTATAACATTTCTTTTCGCAACGGATACCTTCCTTGGAGGTTATGCGAAAGCTGCTTCCGACAACTATGACTTCGCTACGATACGTATGCTCGTCCAGGGAGGGGAGAAGCTGAAACATTCGACCCAGGAGCTTTGGTTCGAACGATTCAGCATCAGGATCACAGAAGGATACGGAGTTACTGAGGCATCTCCGGTCGTTTCGAATAATTACTACGCGCATCATAAAAGCGGGACAGTAGGGCAGTTCGTTGCGGGAATGCAGTACAGGATAGAGCCTGTTGAAGGGGTCCATGAGGGCGGAAGGCTCTGGCTCAAAGGCCCGAACATAATGCTTGGCTATCTCAGGGCTACAAACCCGGGAGTTATTGAACCTCCCAAGGATGGCTGGTACGATACAGGAGATATTGTCAGTGTAGATGAGGATGGTTTTGTCAGGATACTGGGCCGGGCAAAAAGATTTGCAAAGATCGGAGGAGAGATGATATCTCTGGCTGCCGTAGAGGAAGTTCTTTCTGAAGCATGGCCTGAAGAGAAGCATGCCGTAGTTATGATAAAGGGGGGCCCGAGAGGGGAAACCCTGTCGCTTGTAACCTCAAGGCCGGACCTTAAGCGTGACGAATTGCGCCAGAAACTGTCTGACCTTGGCGTAGCAGAAATAGCGATACCTAAAAAAGTATTGCTTATGGAAGATATCCCCCTTCTCTCAACAGGCAAGATAGATTATGTCTCACTTGAAGAGATCCTTAAGGATACAGATGCGGATTCCTGATCAAAAGCTTATGATCCACAGGTCGAGATGAGATAAGTATCTTTATCGATACTAAAGTCAAGATTAGGTATAGAATCCTTTTGTCCTGAACTATAAGAAATTTTCGGAGGTGCATCTTGTTGGATCTCTTTTCAAATATGATCGCAGCAGTTACCTGGCAGAACATGGTAATGATGCTTGTCGGTGCTTTTCTGCTCTACCTTGCAATTGAAAAAAACTTCGAGCCCACACTGCTTTTGCCAATGGGGTTCGGTACCCTTCTTGTGAACCTTCCACTCTCATCAGCGCTCGATCAGATGGCAGGAACGGAGGTCGTAGAAGGAGCACTGTCCATGCTCTTCAGGATGGGGATTGCAACTGAGATACTCCCTTTGCTTATTCTGATAGCGGTGGGAGCAATGTGTGATTTCGGACCGCTCCTTGCTAACCCTAAAGTTTTCCTTTTCGGGCTTGCCGCTCAGATGGGAATATTCCTAACTATGGGGATCGCCCTCCTTCTGGGGTTCAACGTATATGAGGCTGCTTCCATAGGAATAATCGGTGCTGCCGACGGTCCCACATCGATATATGTAGCGACCAGATTTGCACCTCATCTTTTAGGGCCGATATCGGTCGCCGCGTACACATATATGGCTTTGGTGCCGATGATCCAGCCCCCTGTCATAATGGCGATCACGACCGAAAAAGAACGCCGCATGAGAATGCCTGCTCCTACGAGGACGGTGACCAAAAGGGCGAAGATATTTTTCCCAATAGCTATAACAATGCTTGGCGGGATAATAGCCCCGGCTTCTGTATCACTTCTGGGTTTTGTTATGTTTGGGAACCTTCTCAGAGAGAGCGGAGTTACCGAACGCCTCTCACAGGCTGCACAGAATGAGCTGGCAAATATAGTCACTATTCTTCTGGGTTTTTCGATTTCAGCTACAATGACCGGAGAGAAATTTGTAAACATGAGCACCCTGGTAATAATCGCTATGGGGCTTATGGCTTTTGTTCTTGATACTGCCGGCGGGGTATTTACTGCAAAAGCCCTGAACCTTTTTCTTCCGGCAGGCAAGAAGGTCAATCCTATGGTAGGTGCCGCCGGCATCTCAGCCTTTCCAATGTCAGCAAGGACTATACAGAAACTTGGACAGAAGGCTGATCCATCAAACTACCTTCTTATGCACGCTGTTGGCGCCAATGTCGCCGGCCAGATCGGATCTGTGCTTGCAGGAGGAGTTCTTCTCGCATATCTGGGCGGCTAAGGTTCACTGACTGTTCCACTGCTCTCTTTTTGTTTTCTCTTTCGGTCTGGTTTGTAATTTCAGGCTTTATTTCTGTCTGTATAAACGGCGTGAAATTTATTACATTTATTATTGAAACGTAAATTTTATTTATTTATTACGTCTGATTATTCTGTTATACTTATGCAAGTTTAGGAGGTGGAGCGATTCCCACGGACACCTAGAAATATTTCGTTGTTTATTATTCCTTCCTCGATTGGTATCTGTGCTTTTTTGCTTCCCTTTGAATGGCACGGTGCTGTCAATACTCTTATTGGGCACTGCAAGGAATATTTACTTGCTTTATTGAAAGATCAACTTGGTAATCTGGTGTTGATAGTTTCTATTCTGACTATGATGCTTAGTGTTATTGCGACTTCGGTCCGACCTGAATGGATAATGAGAAGCCAGATATTCAGAGAAAATCTTATTTGCAACCCTTTCTGGTTCACAGCAAGATTTTCCAGTATTCCCATTGCAATGGCAGCAGTCTGGGGAAGCCCGGATATGTTCGGACTTTTGCTTAAAGACGCGCAGCTGATAGTGCTCAACCTTGTTCCTAAACTGATAGTGCTCACTTTCATAATGGCCCTGACTGCTCCGATGCTCCTTGACTTTGGCCTGGTTCAGTTCGTTGCGGTATACGCAAGTCCCATAATGAGGCCTCTCTTTAAAGTCCCGGGCCGTTCCGCTGTCGATTGTATCGCTTCATGGCTGGGCAGCAGTTCAATGGCAGTCGTGATCACTGCAAAAATGCACCACTGCGGTTACTATAATGACAGGGAAGCAGTTGTGATGGTCACAAGCTTTTCGCTTACGGGCATATATAACATATATGCTATAGCGACACTTCTTGATTTCAGATATGCTTTTCCCCAGATAGTGTTTTCAGTATATTTTACGATGTTTCTGCTTGCCCTCATCTTTCCAAGGATATGGCCCTTGACTACTATTCCGGAAAAGTACCATGGAGGCATTGACAATTATAATGTTCCCCAGCAGGAAGTGAGGCATGGTCACTCCCTCTTTGACTGGGCACTTTCAAGAGGTATAAATAAAGCAAGACACATGAATGCAGGATCATACTTCTATGAAACACTTTCCATAGCGATACCCCTCTTGTTCGGGACCATTCCCTTAATGATAACTTTCGGGACCGTACTTCTTGTAATAGCGGACCTGACCCCTATCCTGGACATCCTTGCTTATCCTCTGTCATGGCTGTTGGAGATCATAGGCGTGCCGGAAGCGCCGATACTCGGGGGAGCTGCGATATTTGCCTTTATTGATCAATACCTCGCTGTTGCCTATGCACAGATGCTCTTTTCAGAATCGGCCAGATTTCTTTGTATATGTCTTGCAACGGTAGGCCTGATAAATCTTACTGAAATAGGAATACATGTATGGCACTCTTCGATCCCTGTAACATTCTGGCAAATGACAGTGATTTATTTGATGCGCATTGTTATGTCTATGTTCATACTTGTTCCCTTATCCTTATACTTCTTTTCTTGAAAAGCAGACAAATATGAAGAAACCAGCACCCTTAAGGAGCTCCTGATGTCCGATGTGCCTGAGCTTACGTACTCGGCAGCAAAATAATTCTATTGTCTTGAACAGAAATAGTGTATACAATATATCAGTTTGGCAAGGGGTGATGACATGCCCTTATGGGGTTTTCTGCTTAGTTTTGTTACTGCGGTAATGTGGGCTGCGTCGCCGATTATGGTTGCGCGTGGAATGGCTCTGTCCAAATGTACCTCAAATGAGATAAATCCAATCCGCTCCATTTCATTTTTTGTTTTCACTTTAGCTGTCGCGCTGATATATACAAAGGGCAGCATTCCTTTAGTCTCCTCTCCGAAAGCTCTCTTGTACATTGCAGGGAACGTGTTTTTGGGCTATATGGTTGGGGACGTACTCTATTTTATTGCCATCAGGAAGATCGGTATCAGCCTTGCTGTGCCCGTCTCTAACGCATACCCCATTCTTGTCGTAGTGACGTCATGGCTGATGCTGGGAGAACCTATAACCCTGCAGATAGTGTCAGGCATAGTGATCGTGATCTCAGGGCTGTTATTGCTGAGATTTGGAGGAGACAGGCAGGATATGGATAAAGATGGACTGATCCCAAAAGAGATAGGCCTTTCAAATCTTATGAAAGGTTTTCTCTTTGCCATAGGCGCGGGCCTTTGCTGGGCGATAGGAGCTCCCCTGACAAAAATGGCAATGGTGGCCTCTGGTCTTGACCCGGTAGAATTAACTTTCTACAGGGCGCTTGCGTTTCTTATAATGGCATGGTCTTACAGGTTTCTGCTTATAAAATGCCGGCCTGGAGCGATCATGCCGTTAAGTGGGGTTCCTTTGAAAGGCTGGACCTATTTTCTGCTAGCTGCAGTCATAGGTCTTGCTTTGGGCTCCATATTTTACGCAGTCTGTATCAACTCAATGCCGGTAGCTGTAGTTACGGCGATCACCTCTACTAGTCCATTTATAGCAGCTCTTTTCGGTCACTTTGTGCTTAAAGAGAAACTGAGCAGGCTCCAGTGGGCAGGCGTAGTAATGATAATTTCAGGTTCTGTGACAGTGAGTTTATAGAGGCCGTTATGCGGATAGTTGTCCCTGATTCACTGCGTGCCCTTCGAAGCAGGAATTACAGACTTTTCTTTATGGCCCAGGCTATTTCGCTGACCGGCCTCTGGATGCACCGAGTTGCAATGGGCTGGCTGGTGTTCAGGCTTACCGGCCTTAACAGCGCTCTTGGTATAATTGATTTCGCAGCCTCCATTTCGGTCTTTATATTTGCACCATTTGCAGGGGCTTTGATCGAGAGATGGGATCTTAGGAAGACTTTGTTCTGCTGTCAGGCCGGATGCATGATGGTAGCGTTTATACTTGCTTTTCTTACCCTTACCGGTCTTGTTACTTTCCACATGGTCATCTTTATGAGCCTGTTGCTTGGGCTTCTGGATGCTTTTGAACTGCCGTGCAGATATTCTCTTGTCTCCTACATGGTAGACAGAAGAGAGGATGTCCCGAACGGGGTTGCCCTCAATTCCATGAATTTCAACGTGGCAAGGATGATCGGGCCGACGATCGCCGGCTTTGCTATACACGCAGTTGGAGAGGGAGTCTGCTTTCTTATAAACGGCTTTGCCTATTCTTCAACGCTTTTTGCGGTAAAAAAGATGAAGATGGAGCGTCCTCCGATCGGCAAAAGCGACGGCAGCCGGTCACAGCCCTTAAAAGATACTGCCGAAGGGTTCAGGATGGCCAGAAATTTTGCTCCGAGCCGCTATCTCCTTATGCTGATCGCAAGTACGGGATTCTTCTGCTTCCCAAGCATCGTCCTTATGCCTGCAATGGCAAAAAGCGTTCTCGGCGGGACCTCGGAGACACTTGGCTTCCTGCTTATGGGAGTAGCGATAGGAGCTCTTGCGGGATCATTTATAATGGCCTCACTGAAATCTTCGGACAGGCTTTACTGGTGGTGCACAAGGGCATGTCTTGCTTTTGGAGTTTCAGTAGTCTTTTTTTCGCTTTCAGGAAATATTTACGCCGGCATAGCACTTGCCGCCCCTGTCGGGTTCTGTATGGTAACAAGCACGATCTCGTGCAATACGCTTCTTCAGTCTATGGTCCCTGCCGGCAACAGGAGTAGGATAATGGCGCTTTATACGATGGCGATCCTTGGAATCCCGCCATTTGGCAGTTTGCTTTCAGGGAGGCTGGCTGATCATCTCGGAACTGACTGGGCACTTTTTATATGCGGATCCATAAGCGCAGTGATCGCGTATTATTTTCTTAGGAAGATCGACAGGATCAAAGACCAGATATCAAAAGCTCTTGAGGATCCGGAGGCAGTGCAATGGGAGAACTAAAAACAGAATTCAGCGCAAAGCAGATATTGATGGCAGATATGCTTCTGGTGCTCGTCGCCTTCATATGGGGAGCGGGCATCCCGATGAGCGCTCTTCTGGCAAGGAGCATAACCCCTCTGTGGGCCGTCGCGTTAAGGATGCTGATGGCTGCCTTTTTTCTCGTATTGATGTTTCCAAAGAAAATAATTACCTCGACGAGGCGGGAGTGGGCGATATCTTCTGTTCTCACTGCTGTTCTTACAGGGGTATTTATTTCCATGACATTTGGCCTGGTATACAGCACTGCAAGCAAACAGGCCTTCATCGGAGGGTTGAATGTAGTTCTTGTGCCTCTCTTTGTTTGGATAATCTATAAGACGAAGCCAAGTTTATGGATCTTTGCAGGCGCTGGCATAACTACCGCAGGGCTGCTCGTAATGGGTTTTACTCCGGGGATGGAATTCAACATTGGAGATTTTCTTTCTTTCATAATGGCGATCTTTTATGCGTTCCAGGTACTTGCCGCAGGGTTTGGTGCCCGTAGGGTCGAGCCATATCGCCTTGTTGCCCTTCACATAATTATGCTTGCAGCGGTCATGACCATATTAGCCTGCATATTCGAACCACTGCCCGATATAGGGTCATTCGGTCTGAATATCTGGGCGACCCTGCTCTGTGTTTCACTGGGAAACACGATATTGTGTTTCATCATCCAGTTCAAAGCTCAGAGGATCACACCTGAATCACATGTTGCGGTCATCTTTTCACTGGAGGGCCTTTTCGGTTATATGGTTGCCGTGCTCAGCGGGCAAGATCCATTCCACCTACAGGGAGCGGTTGGCGGTATGCTGGTCATAGCAGGCATGATGCTGACTGAAACAGAGACTTTCCTAAAACACAGAAGATCTTCTGGGCAGCTTTAGCAAAGGTATTTTCTTAACCGGTGTATGTCTTATCAACGGACCTTTTATACTGAGTAAAGATCCTGATAAATCAAAGACAATGGACCGGCTGATGTAGAATGCCGGTCCATTGTATCTTCATGTAGAAATAGGACAATGAGTGAATGCTTTTATTACATATGGCAGTTTGGCCCGCAGTACTTTGTAGGGTTCAATGCTGACTCAACGTGTCTTATCATGGTTATAAAATCAAATACCGGAAGCCCGGTGTGTGCGTGTACTGCTGCAGCAAATGGGGGAAGGTCGCTGCACTCAAGCTGTATAGCCGCCACTTCGGGGTGATCTTTAAGCATCTGATCACATACTTCAAGGATCTCTTTTTCTATAACGTCTGTATCCATTGTTCCTTTTTCTTCCAGAACGGAGGAACGGAACTCATATTTATCTTCCATTCCGTAAAGGACAACTGGCATATCAGGAGTAATGCCCACATTTCTGAGATGCTGTTCAGTCATAACAGAAGCGTTTGCCGATATTATCCCGACTTTCTGGCCCCTTTTGAGCGTTCTGGTTATAAAGGGGACCTGAAGCATACTCGACATAAAGACAGGGATATCTACCGCATCAGCTATTTCCTGCTGGAAAAGAGCCATAAAGCCGCAGGCGCCTGTTATTCCACGTACTCCTTCAGCTTCGAGTTTACGTGCTCCTTCAAGGAATGGTTCCAGGAGCGTCAGGTCCCGCTGATTCAGAAGCCTTTCTATTGAGGCCCCTTTAACTTCATGGTAGCGAACAGGAAATGGATAGGTGGTCGCGTTTCCGACGTTCCCGGGTACACAAGGGTATGCGGCATCGAGTATCAGTATTCCGATCGGTTCACCATCCCACGAGCGTGTCTTGCTTCTGATCTTATAAAACGACATCATTATTCCCCCCAATTGAATAAATTACCTTAGAGAAAATAGCAGTTAAATGACCATATTGTCAAGGATCCATCTAAATAGTTTAATTTTTGGAGCTGTTTTAAAAATACGCCGCATCACTTATGACAACATCGATATTTGAATATAGAATGTCAGAGTATTAAATCTGAAAACGGGAGAGATGCCCCATGAAAAAGGCCTTATTAAGCTTTCTTGCTGCAGTGATGATCATATCCAGCATTGCGCAGATCGCATCTGCAATAGAGATCGGTTCCCCTGTAAGCGATTTCGAGCTTGCCGATTTGAATGGAAAGAACATAAAACTCAGCGATTTTAAAGGAAAGACGGTAGTCATTAATTTCTGGGCTACATGGTGTCCGCCCTGCAAAAAAGAGATGCCCGATTTCGACCTTCTGGACAAAGAGCTGAAGAAAAAGAATGATGCGGTACTGCTTGCCGTAAACATGACAGACGGCAAAAGAGACACGAAGAGCAAAGTCGAAGCATTCGTCAAGGAAAATGGCTACGGAATGAGGGTCCTCTTAGACACAGAAGGTAAAGCTGCAAAACTCTATGACATAAAGTGGCTGCCAACTACTGTCGTAGTGGATCGTAAGGGTAAACTTCACTGGCAGATATTTGGTGAGACGACAAAAGAGACAGTGCTAAAGGTAATAAAGGAAATAAAGTAAATGTGGACTGACCTTCCACTTTTATTTCTCGAAGGCTTTTTGGCCTTCATATCGCCGTGCATGCTTCCTATGCTTCCTGTATATCTCATGTACCTTGCCGCTGAAACAGAACATGGGAAAAAAGCAAGCATCGTAAATACGATAGGTTTTGTTTGCGGGTTTACTTTTGTCTTTATGGCATTGGGAGCCACAGCAACTGCTATTGGCGCTGTTATGAATGAACACAGGATGCTTTTACAGCGGGTAAGCGGAGCAATAATTTTTATATTTGGACTCCATTTCCTTGGAATATTCAAGATCGGTTTCCTGGACGTTGAAAAAAAGATCGACATTGGCCTGCAGAAACGCGGCGGGTTTATTGGTGCTTTGCTCTTTGGGGCAGCATTCTCTCTTGGCTGGTCTCCATGTCTTGGTCCGTTTCTTGGTTCTGCCCTCATGCTTGCGGGAAGCGGGAAAACAGTTTTGCAGGGAGTTTTCTACCTATTTGTCTTTTCAATGGGCCTGGGAGTTCCATATATACTTGCGGCAGTCTTTTTCACAAATATTAAAGGCGTCTTCCAGTGGCTTAAGAAGCATGGCAGGCAGATCAAAATCATATCCGGGCTGATCCTTGTTTTTGCCGGACTTATGATGATATTTGACTTGTTCGGTTATTGGGCCGGCCTCTTCATGTAGGAAATACTAGTATATAATCTTTGATAATTTCAGTTTATCATAGAATTTATTGTTTAGTCCAATTTTAAGAGTTTGGTTGCGCAATTTGCAGAAAAACAGTTTATTTTTATGTTGGTAGTCGTTTTAATAGGTACTAATATATAATTTTATTCATATATTATATTCATGATATATATACTTTGCAATTTTATTTTGGTCTATGGTAAATCTGTTAAATTACCATCTGGATCAAACCCCATCTCCCTAGGACCCTCAACAATTTTAATCGTTGAGCTTGATACTATTTCTGGCATATAGTTTTCGGAGACCCAAATATGATTTAATTCCAAAGTGTTATGTATTCTCACTATTTTCACTTCTTTGATATCTGTCTTTCCGCAGGCAGAGGCAGCAGCATATATTGTATCAAAATCATTATTCATGACCATTGGTATTTTTGCCATGCAAAGAGGGGATGAGAGGCTGTTTGTATATGTCGCGGCAAGGTCGAGCTCCTGAGCGAATTTACGGCAGACGAAATCTGCAATTCCGAGCCCAGCGGCATTTCCGTGGCTCATCTTTGTAATGCGAAGGATCGCGATTTTTTTCGGATGTGGATAACCTTCCATGTGCTTTTCAGGAGCGAATAAAAATCGTCCGGTTATATTCGGGTCCATACCTGCACCGCTTATCTCTTTACCGTACTGGTCTACGACAAGAGTATCTATATCGTCGAAGGCTATCCTTGGCATTGCAGCTGAAGCTTCTTTTAGCAATTCCTGCTCGTGTGTCAGTATGTCTTTTGGCATGACCGCTTCAATGCGTTTTGTTTGATGATATGCATTGTCTATCAGTGCCACTGCGAAGAGAACTTTTGTTTTTTCGAGGAATATTCTGGCAGAACTTTGAAGTCTTTCACTCATGCCAAAAATTCCGCCGGTCTTGTGAAATGACACTGCACCGCGGTGTTTACCGAGTCCGACTATCATCATTTTACAAAGTCCGCTTTCTATGGGCCCGCGGAAGTCGGTGTGCGGTTTTACGCGTCCGCAGACAACAATATAGTCAGCACCGTATGCGTTTGCATCACAGTTTACCTCTACACCCTCTGGCGAGTGTCCCAGAACCGCAGTATCCATAGTTGCCTTTATAGGCATTTCAAGTGTTTCCTCTGTCATGCCCAGAGAGGCTAAAACCTCTATCTGTCCTTCGGAGGTGCCACCGCCGTGACTGCCCATTGCAGGAACTACAAAGGGCAATGCACCCTTAATGCGGAGCTCACGCCCAACAGCCCTGCAGGTTTCCATAAAGTTTGGAATACCACGGCTGCCGGCAGTTACCGCGATGCTTTTACCAATGAGATTAGGCAGAGGAAGTTTAGCAATTTCGTTATGTACGCACGTATCGATATCATCTACATGGTCGTTGAAAAATTTTTGCTCAACTTTTATCATTCTTGGGAAGCCATTGAAGTTTGTTTTTATTAAATTATATGCGATTGGCATGTTAAAGAGCATAAATGATCAGATTCCTTTCTTTCTATCCTTATCCCACATATCTTAAAGCAGACGGGCACGTCCAGCTAGTTTCTCTTGAAAAAGATTGGCGGCCGGGACTATTTGTCCAAGCTGCACAAGCGCATTTATCGTGTGCTGAAGGTGTTTCTCTGAATAAAGTTCTGCTTCGGCAGAGTCCCTGGCTTCTATAAGTTCGAAAAGCCTCACGTGATCTTGATAGGCTGCGACGCGTCCCCCTTCAGCCTCGGGAGAGGTATTTATTCTCATTAAAAACATGCCCTGTTCTATGGTCGCATAGACGCCTTCATAAATTCGTGACAGGTACGCGTTATCTGCAGATTCCACGATTATGGTATGAAAGGCCGTGTTCCAATATGCCCCCTTTTCTGCTGCTTCTTCAGTCGTTTGTTCAGCGAGTTCTTTCATATGCTCCAGGCACTCACACATTTTTGAGAGATCTTTTTCGTCACGTCGGGATGCCGCTATTCCCGTTGCTACAGGTTCTATTATTTGCCTGACTTCCATTGCCCGCGAGAGGATGTCCGCTGGCCAACCGTGGACTTTCTGAAGCATCATTTTAGCTTCGTTTTCCTCTATAGGAGAAAGATAAATTCCTTGCCTGTCTCTGATGTCAAGTACTCCCATTGCCTCAAGCGCGATAAGTCCCTCACGGAGTACCGGACGGGTCTCTCCTACCGCATCAACCAATTGCCTCTCGGGCAGAAGTTTGTCATTAAGGACGATCTCACCGCTGTGTATTTTTTGAAGCAGTTTCTCTATCACCAGTTTTCTTTTGCTGTTCATAACACAAATCACTCCCGCACTTTCTGCTTTTGTTGTTATGTTTGCCAGTTCAAATGAGGTATTTCAATAATACTTTAGCATAATTTAATATTTTTATTAAAACTAATATTAGAAATATTGATTTATGTGAGCTGGCAATAGCTTTTTGTTTTATTCGCATAGACCTTTCAACCCAAAATTTTTTTATGAAATTTTTGATAAAGATTATGTTAATTATTTTAAAACCCCATTAGTGAAAACTAGTTATTTCTGCTTACGAACAATGTTGTTTAATTTTATCAACCCCATTGGGATTCACCTTGGGCTACCAAGGGATACCTTGCATTTCTTTAATATCGGTATTATAATGCCTCTAAACAAAAAAATCTAGTATTCCATGGTAGACCAGTAAATAATTCTCTGGAGGTTTTAAATTTGAAGTATCGGTTCAATGTTTTGATCATAGGGGGCGGCGTAGTAGGCAACGCTATCGCGCGTGAACTTTCACGCTTCAGGATGACAGTTGCATTGCTGGAAAAAGAATCTGATGTGGGTATGGAAACAAGCTGTAGGAACAGCGGTGTTCTCCACTCGGGCATAAACTACGAAGCAGGAACATTAAGAGCAAAACTGTCGGTAAGTGGCAATGCGATGATGGACAAGCTTTGCTCTGAACTTAAGGTGAAGATGAAGAGAATAGGTAAATTAACTACGGCTATTGACGAAAATGACTTGCCCGGACTAAAGCGCCTTATGGAGCAAGGAACAGCTAACCGTGTGCCTGACCTCGTAATACTTAATAACCATGAGATGCAGAAGATCCAACCTGGGATTGAGGGAATTGCGGCTATTTGGAGTCCAACCAGCGCGATAATTTCGCCGTACGGACTAACGATAGCTCTTGCAGAAAATGCTCACACTAACGGAGTGGAATATTTCCTTAAGAGTGAGGTTTTGACAGTTAAAAAAGATGAATCCGGAAAATTTACCGTAACAACTAGTAATGGAGAGACTTTTTCTGCCGATATATTAATAAACGCTGCCGGCCTTTCAAGCTGTCGAATAAGTGGACTTGCAGGGGTAAATGAGGGCAACAATGGCGAGAGTCTCAAGATATGGCCATGCCGCGGGGAATATTTTGTTTTGGACAATCGTCTTGATGGAACATTGAAAACTCTGGTATACCCTGTTCCTGGGGCAAAAGACGCTGGGCTTGGCATACATCTTACTCCAACAGTGGACGGCAATATTCTTATTGGTCCAAGTGCGGAATATATCCCGGAAGAAACGCCTGAGGACTATAGAGTTACGGCGCCGGTTCTTGAAGATCTTAGAAGAGAAGCACATAAACTTCTGCCGGATATAAAAATGAGTGATTTTATCCGTAACTTTGCTGGCAATCGTCCGAAGCTTACTCCTCCTGCCGAGGGAGGAAATGCTGATTTTATCATCGAAGAGACAAAGAGCTTAAACGGTTTTATTAACCTGATTGGCATAGAGAGTCCGGGACTGACTAGCGCTCCGGCAATTGCGGAAAAAGTTCGTGACATTGTTTCAAAGCATATCCCTCTCGAGGAAAAGGAAAAATTTCTTGCTGAGTGCTCAGGTTTTGCGGGACATTTTAGTGATTTGTCCAAAGAAGAACAGGAGCGTCTTATTAAGTTGGAACCCGAGTACGGAGAGATAATCTGTCGATGTGAAAAAATCACAAAAAAAGAAGTACGCGATGCGATAGAGAATTCGTTGGGAGCCAGGACTCTCGCAAGTATCAAATACCGTGCAAGAAACGGCATGGGGCGTTGTCAGGGTGGCTTCTGCATGCCGAGGATCGTGAGAATACTGCGGGATGAGTATGGATTTACGCCGGAAGATTATGTTTTAAGAGAGGCAGGCTCCAATCTCTTTACCGGAAATGTAATGAAAGGAAAAGATTAATCATGATACGCGAAAAGCATGATCTGGTAATAATTGGCGGGGGCCCCGCCGGACTTGCTGCCGCGGCAGCAGCAAAAGAGGCCGGCTGCAACGATATCCTCTTGATAGAAAGAGACAGGATATTAGGGGGCATACTAAATCAATGTATCCATGACGGTTTCGGTGTGCACGCGTTCAATGAGGCCCTTTCAGGTCCTGAGTATGCCGACCGATTCATACAAAAAATTAGAGGACTCAGTATCCAGGTGATGGATAAGACTATAGTGCTGGATCTTTCAAAGGATAAAGTGCTCTGCGTCAGCCGAATGGGCGAAATAAAAGAAATAAAGGCAAAAGCCGTTGTTTTGGCGATGGGCTGCCGGGAACGTACGCGTGGGGCACTGGCAATTCCAGGACACAGACCTGCCGGTGTATACACAGCAGGGACAGTCCAGAACCTGGTGAACCTTGAAAACATTATGCCGGGAAAACACGTAGTGATTCTGGGTTCAGGTGATATTGGGCTTATCATGGCCCGCCGCCTTACATTGGAGGGTGCCAAGGTGGAAGCTGTCTTTGAAGTTCTCCCATATTCCAGTGGTTTGCAGAGAAATATACAACAGTGCCTGGAAGATTACGGCATCCCGCTTCACCTCTCAACTACAGTAATAGACATTTACGGACCCAAAGGCCGCCTGGAAGGTGTAACTGTTGCGCAGGTCGATGATGAGCGAAAGCCTGTGAAAGGAACAGAGCGTTTTGTTTCATGCGATACATTGCTTCTTTCGGTGGGACTTATTCCGGAAAACGAACTTACAAGGGAAGCTGGAATTGTGATGTGTGACGTAACACAGGGTGCAGATGTTGATGATAGGTGCATGACGAAACTTCCAGGAGTATTTGCCTGCGGAAATGTTCTCCACGTTCACGATCTGGTGGATTTTGTATCCATGGAGGCGGAACGTGCGGGAAAGAGCGCAGCTCTTTACGTTGCAGGGAAACTTGCCATCTCTGGCAAAGAAATTCCAGTTAGACCAGGGAAAGATGTCCGTTATGTGGTTCCTCAAAGGATAAAACAGGGTGATGAGGTGTCGTTGGCCTTTAGGGTAACCTCTCCCATGTGCGACAGGATCATAGAGGTGTGCGACGGCGGTAGCGTGCTAATGTCAAGAAAAGAAGCGCGCATGCATCCTGCAGAGATGGTATGGGTGGATATGGGCAAACTTGATATTGGAAAGATAGATTCGCTGGAGGTACGCGTAAGATGACAGAAAAAGAATTTATCTGTGTTGTATGTCCAAATGGATGTCCGATAAAGGTCCGCTACGAAGAGGGCAACTCTCCAAAACTGATAAGCGTTGAGGGCACGCGCTGTCCGCGCGGTAAAAGCTGGGTGAAACAGGAGATAGAGAATCCGATGAGAACTTTCTCATCAAGCGTTATTGTCTCGGGCGGCGATTTTCTCGAGGCCAGCGTACGCCTCACCAAGCCGGTTCCGCTGGCGAAAATTTTTGAGGTGGTAGCAGAAATAAAAAAGATCAGGCTCTCCGCGCCGCTGGAGATAGGCGACGTGGTGCTCTCGAACCCAGCGGGAACTGAAACAGAGGTAATCGTAACCAGAAACGTACCGTTAAAGGCGAAATAAAGAATTGTTCCATAAACCAAGAAGGAGGAAGTTATTATGAGGGACTATGTAGTTAAATACGATGATCTTTACCGGGTCGCAAAGGAAATATTCATGGGGCTCGGATATTCCGACTATCAGGCTTCGACCGTCACTAGCTGTCTTGTCGAGGCGGACTCACGCCACAAACATTCACACGGCGTCGCCGCGATGATGACCTATGTCAGCCATCTCAAAGCCGGTAACCTCGACCTGAACGCTCCGGAACCAACGACGGTTTTTGAAACGCCGCTCTCCATCGTTCTTGACGGCCATTCAGGCGTGGGCTACTGCATCGCCGATTTTGCCGTTAAAAAAACCATTGAAAAAGCAAAGAAATCAGGTGTCTGCATAACGACAGTACGCCAGGCAAACCACTATGGATTCGCGGCTCACTGGTCAGAGATGATGGCCAAAGAAGGATTGATCGGCATTGCTTCCACTAACACGGTCCGCTGTGTCTGCCCGACACGAAGCGCGGAGCGCAATCTTGGCACGAACCCGCTGACATTCGCCTTCCCGACAGCGGGCGACGAGCCGATGTTCAACCTTGATATGGCGACATGCGTAATGGCACACGGGAAGCTCGTCCGCAGCCAGGTATTTGCGGAAAGCGGAATAATTCCCCGCGAAGTGATCATCGACGGCAGGGGCAATGTCGTGACTGACTTCAAAGAAGCGCTTGAGATCCTCCACCACGGAGACGACAGAAGCGACGCACCGAAGCCTGACACCGGCGGACTCGTTCCCCTCGGCGGTGTCACAGAGATATTAAGCGGACATAAGGGTTACGGTCTTGCGATGCTCGTTGAACTCCTCACGGGCGGTCTCTCTGGCGGAACGCCCAGTAAGTTTATACCGCTTGCGCACGAGGGTATCTGCTTCTTCTTCATGGCGATCGATCCTGCGCTTTTTGGCGATGCCCATGAAGTTCGTGAGCACGTCAAATACATCATCAACGAATATAGAAAGACGGCGCCTCTCGATCCCAGCCTGCCAGTCCTCATGCCCGGCGACAAATCACGCGCAGCGCACGCCAAGGCAGTCAAGGAGGGTATCGAATTGAGCCCCGAAATTGTTGACATACTTAGGGAAGTTGCCATTTTGACCAAAAAAGAAGCAGAATTGGAATCAATTTTTGTTCATCCTTAGCTTCCAGATCAACACGTGTCCGATATAGACTTTCAAAATACTTATAAAGGAGGCTGTAGTTATTTTAGAAATTGAAATGGGTAATTTGCAGAACATAAAATAAATTATTTGGGAGGTCAATAATATGAAAAAGAACTTTAGCATTGTTATCATCTCTATCTTCCTGGTGTCTATGTTATTCGGTACGGCCTTTGCAAAGGAAGATTTTCGCATTAAATTTGGCTACAGCGCAACGGATAAAGAAAACAACTTCCAGGTATTTAAAAATGTATTCAAGAAATATGTCGAAGATACATCAAAGGGACGCCTTGTTGTTGACCTCTATCCGAATGCACAACTTGGCGGTGAACGTCAGATGCTTGAAGGAATGACTCTGGGAACAGTAGAAATGGCTATGCTGTCACCAGGAATTGCCGCAAGTATCAGTCCCAAGTTCCAGGTCCTTGATCTGCCGTACCTCTTTAAGGACAATTTTACGGCGTATAAAGCACTGGATGGCAAGTTGGTAGGTATATTGAATTCGCAGTTAAATCCTAAGGGTGTTCGCCTTCTTGGGTTTGCAGAAAACGGATTCCGTGAAATAACAAACAATACTAAGGTCATAAAAACCCCGGCGGATCTCAAAGGTATGAAGATTCGAGTTCAGCCGATTCCCGCACACCTTGAGCTTTTTAAAGCATTTGGCGCTAACCCCACACCTGTAGATTTTGGAGAACTCTATACAGCGCTCCTTCAGAAAACTGTCGATGCACAGGAGAACCCGATTACTCTGATCTACAGCTCAAAACTTTATGAAGTTCAGAAATATATTTCAATGACGGACCATGTTTATGCTCCTTCCGCACTGTTTATCAGCGAAAATTTTTATAAAAAGCTTCCAGATGATCTGAAGAAAATTGTTGCGGATGGTGCAAGGAAATTCCGCGATGAATCAAGAAAGAGCCAGCAGAAAGCGTCTAAAGATCTTATCGAGCAGCTTAGGAAAGCTGGAGTTAACGTTTATTATCTGACACCTGCAGAGAAGAAAGCATTTATGGATGCTGCAAAACCAGTGTTTAAGATCATGGAGCCGGTTGTAGGAGCTGACCTTATAGAAATGGTAACTTCATACAACAAATAGAGTGAGGATGTACGGTCGATAACTTCTTAGGGAGAGAGAATTTTTCTCTCTCCCACATAAGGAAAGGAGTTGTATTATGCTTAATATTTTTAACAAGATAGAAGAAAGATTTTTAATTCTAAATCTTTTGGTATCGACACTTATCGTCTTTATGAATGTTGTATTGAGGTACATTTTCAGTGCCTCTCTCTCATGGGTCGATGAGGCAGCAAGATATATGTTTCTATGGCTTATATGGGTAGGTGCAGACTACGCACTCGCAAACAGATCGCATCTGCGTATAACGATGTTTCCAAACAAACTGCACGGAAAAGCTCGGATCGCTTTAGAGCTCTTTGTACTTACGGTATGGTTTTCATTCTGCGCGTTTCTTGGTTATCAGGGAATAAAACTTGTATCTATAGTAGTAATGCAACAGCAGCTCTCAACTGCAATGCAGATAAATATGGGCTGGGCTTACGCATGTGTCCCCTGTGGAGCAATATTCATGTCTGTTCGTCTCCTCCTTGACATAGTTTCTATTATCCGCACAGGTGTTATTCCAGGGATAGAAAATAACGACCCAAATAAACTTGCAGAAGAAGCGTTAGAAGGAGTGACAATGTAATATGGACATAGGACTTCTTTTTGGGATACTATTTACGCTTTTGGCCCTGTCTGTTCCAATCGGAATATCCCTTGGCGTAGCTACTGCAACAACAATATTTGTCTGCAGCCATCTCCCTCTCGTATTGATAGCGCAGAACGGTTTTACGGGCATGGATTCTTTCCCGCTGCTGGCAATACCTTTCTTCATGTTAGCGGGTTCCCTGATGACTTATGGCGGAATATCACGCCGTATAGTAGCGATGGCTGAGTGTCTTGTGGGTTTCATCACAGGAGGTCTTGCAATGGTAACAATAGTTGCATGTATGTTCTTTGGCGCCATTTCAGGATCTGCTGCAGCAACGGTCTCTGCTATCGGTTCTTTTATGGTTCCGATGATGGTCGAAAAAAAATATAACCCTGCTTTTGCAGCAGCGGTAATATCTTCTGCAGGTACGATAGGTTGTATCATTCCTCCAAGCATACCTTTTGTCGTGTATGGAGTCATTACTGGAACTTCTGTAAGTGATCTTTTTATCGCTGGCATAATCCCGGGAATAATAATCGGGATCGCGCTGATGATAGTTGCTTTTTTTATCAGCAAGAAAGAAAAATATCCAAAAATGTCAAGCATCCCGACATTCAAGACCGTGGTAAAGGTTTTTGTCGAGTCGATATGGGCACTTTTCGTTCCGTTTATTGTTCTTGGAGGGATATATGGAGGCATCTTCACTCCCACAGAAGCTGCGGTAGTTGCAACCGTTTACGCTATCATAGTAGGGAAATTTATATATAAAGAGCTAACCTATGAAATAACCCTCAAGGCATTTAAGGATGCAATTATGGTTATTGGGGCGACGCTCTTTATGGTCGGACTTGCTACATCGTTTGCGTCGTACCTCGCGATGGAAAGAATTCCAATAAAAGTTGGTACTTTTATATTAGGTTTTGCGCAAAGCAAGATTATTGTGTTGCTTCTTATCAATGCTGTGCTCCTAATCATAGGTTGTTTTGTTGATAATATTTCATCAACGATAATCCTTACTCCAATATTCCTTCCTATTGTTAAAGAACTTGGAATGGACCCTATACAGTTCGGTATGATCATAAGTATTGGTCTTGCAATTGGTTTTTCAACGCCGCCATATGGGTGTAACTTGTTTATTTCTTCTACCATATCAAAGGTCAGTGTGGAAAAAATTTCTGTAAAATTGATACCCTTTATTGCAGTGATGATCATTTGTCAGCTGTTGTTTACATTCATTCCGGAACTTTCACTGTTCCTTTTGAGATAACAAGATGTGTTGTTTGTAGATAAAAATTTGTTTTTTAAGTTCTAAAAATATGCTGCCATGTTAATGTACCAAAGTACATGGTCAAACAAAAAATATTATATTAACAAGAGGAGTGTTTGAAATGGATAAAATTAAAGGAATATACACAGCGCTTTGCACTCCAGTTATCGAGGGCAAAGTAAATGAAAAGGCCATGGATAAGTTGGTCAATTTTGTAATTGAAAACAGGACTGCCGGACTTGTTGCTCTCGGGGGCACCGGTGAATATTGTGCACTCACTGATGAGCAGCGTATAGACGCGGTAAAGATGACTATATCTGCAAATAAGGGGCGCGTCCCGGTCGTTGCGGGTATCATTGGTCCTGGGCTCCCTGAGGCCATAAACATGGGCAATAAATGCAAAGAACTAGGCGCCGATGCGATCATGGTAGTTACTCCATATTATGTTGTCGCTAATCAGCAGGGTATTTACGAGTATTACATGCAAATAATGAAAAACGTCGATCTTCCGCTGGTTCTCTATAATATTCCCTATCGTACAGGAGTCAACATGCTTCCTGAAACCGTCGAAAGACTGCTTGATAATGATAGAAATGGACAAATTGTTGGAATGAAAGAATGCTGTCCTAATATGGGGCAGGTTCTTGAACTTTTGTCCAAAGTTAAGGAACGCACGTCTGTGCTCACCGGTGAGGAATTTTTGTTCTTTCAGGAAGTCTCATGTGGGGCAAAAGGCGGAATATTAGCTACATCGAACCTTTTGCCCGGGCTTTGGGCGGACTTGTTTGACCTCATTACTGCAGGAGAGCTCGAAAAAGCATCTGAAGTAGTGATAAAAGTAACTCCATTGTTGCGTTTGATTTTTGCCGAGTCAAACCCAGGACCTTTAAAAGAAGCTATGAAAATGATCGATATCGATTGTGGAGATCCGCTCCTGCCATTGGTAAAACCTTCAAAAATAATAGTAGAATCGTTAGAAAAAGAATTAAAAAAACTTTTAGCATGGTATAAGTAAACTTCTTGCCTTTTATCCCACACATAAATACTACATGCATGATATGTAGTATTACTAAAAATCCGGCAGGTATTTCTTTTTTACTCAGGGAGCTTGCCGGATTTTTAAGTAAACAAACATAGGAAGGACGATATAAATTGGCAACAAAAATCATGGTAACACTTGACGGCAACGAAGCGGCAGCTTACGTTGCTCACGCAGTCAATGAAGTAATATCGATCTACCCCATTACACCATCTTCGCCGATGGGT
>PGXO01000012.1 GCA_002839185.1 Synergistetes bacterium HGW-Synergistetes-1
CCTGAGCCAGGATCAAACTCTCCGTTTGATTCTGGTGTGCTTTCCATATATCAATTCTGTTAGGTCTTGATATACGTCTCAGTGCTGGCTTACTTCTATTTTCTCTTCTCGGCTTTTATCCGCTGATCCATTATTATTTCACAGCGTTTACATGCCACGGATATGATCCGTAAACCTTATCCGTACTTTTGCTTTTCCCTCTATTCAACTGTCATGGTGCGGACTCAGCCGACCTACGCCGGAGAGTGCAAGAGGTATTCTATAGATGATTGTCATTACTGTCAACAAATACAATAGGGCTTTTATGTTACCTAACGTAGACCAAAAGTATATAAAGCCATACATATAATTATTTATATTATTTATTGTTGTGTTTAGCCCTTACATATCTTTCAATTAAATATAAATCTGGGTGTTCAGCTCTCGCCGAAACACCCAGATTTATATTGTTAGATTATTTTTCAGTGAATGTACTTAGTAGTCAATAGCAGAGTTAATATCGATACTTTCGTTTATTCGTCCTCTGTAATATCGAGCTTCAATACGCCTTCTTCGAGGAGTGCTTCCACAGAGTCTTCGATACTTCCCGGAACTGCGTCTTCATCTTCTGCGACAGGTTCAGCCAGCAGGCCAAGACCCTCCGCAACCTTATGCAGGACATCCTTTGTTATTTCTTCCATTAGTTCTGGATGCTCATCAAGGTATGATGCGACCCCCTCTTTGCCCTGTCCGAGAGTTTCACCTTTGTAGGCAAGCCATGAACCTTTTCTTTTGACCACTTCCCTGTCGATAGCCATGTCAAGTACCGACATCGCCTTGGGAACTCCTTTGCCGTATATGAGGGTAGTGTGAGCTGTACGGAATGGAGGAGCCTGTTTGTTTTTGACGACCTTGATCCAAAGTTCATGGCCTATGACAGTTTCTCCCTGGGTGACCTGCTTGCCCCTTTTTACCTCTATCCTTACCGAGCTATAGAACTTGAGTGCCCTTCCGCCTGTTGTAGTTTCTGTAGGGCCTGCTCCATAGCCTGTGCTTATCTGAGCACGCAGCTGATTTATAAATATAACGGTCGTGTTGCTTTTTGAAATTGCCGCGGTAAGGCGCCTTAGTGCATATGACATGAGCCTTGCATGAAGGCCCATCTGGTTGCTGCCCTCTCCCATTTTTCCGTCGATCTCGGCCTGTGGGGTCAAAGCTGCCACAGAGTCTATGACTACAACGTCAAACGCACCGCTTCTGACAAGGGTGTCAAGTATGTAGAAAGCCTGCTCGCCGCTGTCCGGCTGAGACATGTAGAGGTTTGCGGTATCAACTCCGAGAGAGGATGCAAGACGGGGGTCAAGTGCATGTTCAGCATCAATAAAGGCCGCAAGTCCGCCCGTTTTCTGCGCCTCCGCAAGGATGTGAAGAGCGATCGTCGTTTTACCGCCGCCCTCTGGGCCGAATATCTCAACAACACGCCCGCGAGGGATACCGCCGATGCCAAGAGCAACATCAAGAGGAAGGATCCCGCTCGGGATCACTTCTGCAACTCGTTGAACTTCATCGCCCAACCTCATTATCGCTCCGTCGCCGAACTTGCTTCTTATTTCGATCAACGCCTGCTCGAGTATGTCTTCTCTGGTTACCGAATCTTTCTTTTTGGCCATTCGATTGCCTCCCCGTATCTATTTGGCGCTATTTGATTACAAATACATTATATACAGTATGTCATATTTTGAAAAGACCCAGCGGCGTATACCTCGGTCCCATTGGAGAAAGCTCACTTCTCATAAGAATTATCTCTCTGACTGTCCATGGCTCAGTAACCAGTGCCTCGCTCTCCATTGAGGATAAGATCTTTTCGGGAAGAGGGAGGTTGGAATTCCTGCGGCCGACCGTTATGTGAGGCGTGTATTTTTTGTTTTCCTTCGGTATAGATGCTTTCAGGGCAGCTTTTTCAACTTCGTTCCTTATTGCCTGAAGATGTTCTGTGTCTTCCCTGATACCTGCCCAGGCTACTCTCGGCCTGACCAGGTCCGGAAATCCCCCGATCCCTTCAATATTAATTTCGAATGGACCTGTTGGCCTGATGTTTTTTAAATTCTCCAAAAGCATGTCAACTGTCTCGGATGGCCTTTCACCGCAGAATTTAAGAGTTATGTGCATAGTTTCAGGGTACGCCCACCTGAACTCGTGCGATTCACGTCTTCTCGCAGAAAGCCAGTCTGATAGTACCTTTAACTGGGGTTTAGGAATAGTTATACAGACAAAAGTCCTCAGGAGAACTCCCGAAAAAGATGGTATTCACCCTACCATGTCACTGCACCCTTTCCAATAGGGCTGTAAGGGCTGTTTCTACTGCAGAATTCCGTATGAGCGCCCTTTCCCCGCTGAATTGTTTTTTAAATGTATATGTGGCTTCGTTATAAGATATCCCGAACCAGACTGTTCCTACAGGTTTTTCTTTGCTTCCTCCGTCAGGTCCTGCGATCCCTGTTACACTAAGAGCTATTTCAGACTTGAATATCTTCCTTGCTCCTTCAGCCATTTTTTCTGCACACTGGGAGCTCACCGCACCATGATCATTTATTATCCCGGGATCGACCCCAAGGATATCGATCTTTGCTTCGTTGCTGTACGTTACAGCTGAACCAAGAAAGACCTTCGAGGCTCCGGGAACATCAGTTACCGATCCGGCTATCATTCCGCCTGTGCATGACTCAGCAAGTGAGATGGTCATATTGCGCGAAGCTGCTTCTTCTATCAGTCTTTCTGCAAGAAGGCCTGTATCCATTGTCATCTCCCGACAAAACCAAGGATCGTTTCCATCCCGCCCTTAAAGAAGATCCATGTCAATCCCCTGAGAAGCAGGTTGGCGATCACGCCCCCTAAGATATCATCTGCCATTATGCCTACCCCGCCGGGCAGCCTTTCCATCTCCCTTACAGGAAATGGTTTTGTTATGTCGATTATCCTGAAGAGAAAAAGTCCGACGATAGCGTACGTAGGCTCAAAACCCCAGCATGCTGTCCAGCATCCTACGACTTCATCGATCACAACTTCCGGCGGATCCTCCCTTTTAACAGCTTTCTCATATTTATCAGCAGCTATCGTTCCTATAACAGCTACGGCTGCGATCACCCAAAGAGGCAGTCCGCCAAAAGCTATCCATATTAAACACGCTGCCATGGATCCCAGTGTTCCCGGCATCTTGCTGAACCTGCCAAGAGTACCCAGGGTTGATATCATCCCATACCAGGTTTTCATTTCAGGAATAAGTACCATTATCTCAACTCTTCTCCAACCATATCGTGAGGCATTGCCTCCGTCATTATTACTTTAACAATTTCGCCCGCTTTGACCTTTTCACTGATGTTCCTTATTTCTATCAGGCCGTCCACTTCTGGTGCTTCCCGGAAACTTCTTCCCTCGGCAAAAGAGGCTTCCCTGTCTATCCTCTCGATAAGAACATCCATTACTCTGCCTTCAAAGAGCAACTGCCTTTCCATAGAGATCTCTTCCTGCAGGGCCATCAGTTTATTGAGACGTTTTTGCTTTACGGGCTCTGGGACCTGATGATCCATCTTTTCTGCCTCTGTGCCCTCTTCAGGAAAAAAGGCAAATGCTCCCATCCTGTCAAAGCGTGTTTTAGAGACGAAATCCAGCAGATTATCAAAATGAGCCTTTTTCTCTCCGGGAAAGCCTACCATACATGTTGTGCGAAGGGCGAAATCTTCGTTTATGCTTCTTGCAGCTGAAAATATCGACCCAAGCTCATCCGGCGATATTTTCCTGTTCATTGCAGAGAGGATATTTGGATCAGCGTGCTGTATCGGTATGTCAAGGTATGGAAGGACCTGTTTCCCGGAAGCGACCCTCTCAAGGAGCTTCTTCGTGATCCGGCTTGGGTGAAGGTAGAGGAGCCTGATCCATATGTTTTTCGGCAGTGCGCTTTCCAGCTCATCAATGAGATCGATGAGAGAATCTTTCCCATATAAGTCGGTACCGTAGACCGTCAGATCCTGGCCCACCACGCACAGCTCCACGGCTCCCTCTTTCACAAGCTGATCGGCCTCACTGATAAGGGTCTCCATGGAAAGGCTTCTAAGTCCACCCCTGATACCCGGTATCGCGCAGTATGTGCATTTATTGTCACAGCCCTCGCTTATTTTCAGATATCTAGTAAATTTAGAAGACGATGGGAGGGAAGTTCTGCACCTGCTATTCACGGGGACTCCTCCCATGTTCTTTATAACGGAAGACCAATCCTCGCTCCTTGCCCAGAAATCAACGGATGGCATCTCTTTGATCAGATCATCTGAATATCTGTTTACAAGGCATCCAACGACACCTATCTTTTTTAATTTTCCCTCGTTTTTAAGCTGTTCCAGATCCAAGATCGCCGCGATGCTCTCTTCGGATGCGGGCTGTATAAATCCGCATGTGTTTACTATCCCGACATCAGCAGACTCAACATCATCGACCAATATATGACCGGCACGCTGGAGTTCTCCTGCCAGACACTCACTGTCGACCCTATTTTTTGCACATCCGAGACTCAGGCAATATACCTTCATTTATAAAGAAGCTTTGAATCTTCGCTGACAGCCTGATTTAACATATATAGGCTGAGCCCCTGTTCGGTGAGTCCCGCTGCTAATCCAAGCGCCATTTTTATTCTCGCCTGGTAAGGATTCAGCTTTCCACCGGACATTACGCCCATCTCGAGCAGTTTCATAAAGCATCCTTCAAAATAGTTAGCTTTGGCAACGTGTCCTTGAAAACATCTTGAAACCACTGCTACGGGTATTCTTTTTCTGAGTATGTTCCTGATATGAGGGACCCATGAAGGAGGGACGTTCCCCGTACCAAACCCTGCAAGGACCAGGCCCTGGATCTCTTTATTCGAAGCCAGGGAGGATATTATCCTTTCCCCGCCTCCCAGTGATGCATATACAAGCTCAACTGCTGCAGGAGTTTCAGGCTTTCTTGCAAGAAAACCCGGTCTTCTTACACTGCGGATGAACTTGACCTCATCATTCAGCATTTTCCCGAGGGAACCTTTTTCCGGTGACTGAAATATGTTCTCAGGACTCGTAGGATCCACCATGACCACTTCCGAGGCTGCAAAGAGTTCACCGCTTGAACAGACCAGAACTCCTTTGTCCCTTGCCTGTTCAGAAAGGGCTGCATTAACAGAGCACCTGAGATTCATCAGTCCCTCTTTAAGACCTGCTCGCCCCTGTACCATCAGGTTGGCAAATATTACAGGCTGCGGATGCTGCCAGAGAAGGTCTGTAAGATATGCCATCTCCTCCATTACTCCGCTTCCCGAGATCACAATTATGCCTGTATAGCCGTCTGAGACCAGCGTTTCAAACATATTCTCCATTTCTGCTGTCAACTTCATGGAGTAATGGTTGCTGGGCTGGCAGCTCCACTCGATCAGCTGGCAGCAATCTACTATGTCCTCCGGCAGATAATTTAAAAGCGAGCACGGATCAGCGTTTTCTTCATCTCCTGAAAAATTGCCGGCGATCACCAAAGCAAGCTTTGTCTTGGATTCCAAATCGATTCCTCCATCCTAAATGCTGAGAGCATACTACCATGCTCTCAACGTGCATTTTATCTCAAAGTCAGGCACGTTACAAACGAAATTATATTCCTCCCGGCTGCGATAAGTTACCGGAGCCTCGTGAGAATAAAATTTCTGTAGACTTTTGGTCTTTTTCAGTTTATCTTACTATGGGTGCGGGTATGCATGCGCATCATTATAATTTATCAAGAACATGCCGCTTACTATAAAGAGGAGTCCGGCATGGATATGATCAACTGGAGGAAATGAGATTTGGAAGCTTTATCAGGACTGTCAGCGATGTTTTCTTCACTTGTCAACTGGCTGGTTGAAGTTATTGGACACATGGGTTACCCGGGGATCATCGGACTTATGTTTCTTGAATCTTCTTTTTTTCCATTCCCAAGTGAGGTCGTAGTACCTCCGGCAGGTTATCTTGCGTGGAAAGGCGAGATGAACCTTTTGCTCGTTATTCTTTCCGGCATCGCGGGAAGTATCCTTGGAGGCATCTTCAATTACTGGATAGCAGTAAAGTGGGGAAGACCGATCTTTGAGAAGTATGGGAAATACTTTTTTGTAACACATGAATCACTTGACAAAGCAGAGATCTTTTTCGCAAAACATGGACACATAAGCACATTTACAGGCAGACTGATCCCTGTCATAAGACAGTATATATCGCTTCCCGCAGGGCTCGCGAGAATGCCTATGGGACAGTTTTGTCTTTATACAGCACTGGGTTCAGGGATATGGGTGGTAATACTGGCACTCACCGGCTACTTCCTGGGAAGCAATCAGGAGCTGATCCACCAGGAGATCAAGAAAATTTCTATTTTACTGATAATAGCATGTGTAATTTTGACAACGGTCTACATCTGGAGATACAGAAAAAAAGAACAGGCTAAGAAAGACTGATAATAGTAGCTGCTCCTCAAGAGGAGGGTCATACTTTGTATTATTCGATAGGCAAAAAGCTTATGAAGATAGCAGAGGGGAGCGATGTTCCCCAGCCATTTATCGCTGTGGTGCGGTCTGATGAATTAAACGAGAAGGATCTGCCGCCGGGGTTCAATGACTCAAGTATGCCGCGCTATCCAAAACCTCGCTTCTGCAAAGCGGAAGTCCACGAGGACATGCTTTCGGGAACTCTCTCTGTTCCTGAAAACAAAATGCTTGGGAAACATTCCGGATTTTCATATTACATAAGGAGCAACGGAGTAGTATTTGGAGACGATTCAGGGTTAGTTTCGTCCATCCTCGAAAAGATCGAGAAGACTTCAACATGGCGTGAGCCTTCTATCGGCCACTTTTTCTACGCTTTTATGGAGACGCTAGTTGAAGATGACCTCAGATACATTGAAAGTATAGAGGACCGGCTCGCAAAGCTCGAGGCATCCGTACTATCGGACAAACTTGAAGGCTTCATGTACAGCATCGTGGGGATAAGAAAAGAGATCCTGGCCCGTTCGCATTATTACTCACAGCTCTCCGATGTTGCACTGGAGCTTCTTGAGAATGATAATGAGATATTTGATGATCCTTCTCTGAGACTGCTGAAACATTTTTCTGACAGGGCCCACAGGCTGCGCCAGGAAACTCAGATGCTGCGCGAATATTCCCTCCAGATAAGCGACGCCTACCAGACGCAGATCGACATCCGTCAGAATGTTGTTATGAAAGTGCTGACAGTAGTAACTGCAATATTCCTTCCCCTAACGCTCATTGCCGGCTGGTACGGAATGAATTTTGACTATATGCCTGAACTTCGTTGGGATTACGGATACCTTTATGTATTCATCTTAAGTATCATGGTCGTCATAGGATGCCTTTGGATCTTTAAAAGAAAGAAATTTCTTAAGTGAGCAAACCCTCATCAAAGAGACATCCGAAAAGGGCATAATACCCTTAGAGCAGCATCCGGACAGTCTTATGAAAGAGGTGACTGAATGAAGAAAATCTTATTTTCGATCATCCTTTTTACATTTATGGCACTGGCAGTATTTCAGCCGTTGGTAAGGATATGCGCCGAAGCTGCAGCAAGTTCCTCAACTGCAGTGAAAACGACAAAGGGGGGTGGTAGGATGACGTTCGCTTTTAAAGATGAGACTTACATCAGTGAAAAAGGAACTGCGGTGATCTATCTCGCCGGAGGGTGCTTCTGGGGACTTGAAAAAATGATGCAGTCGATCCCTGGAGTCGTAAGGGCAACAAGCGGATACGCCAACGGCGACGCCTCTATAAAGCCCGAATACAGAGAAGTATGTTCAGGGAGGACAGGTTATCGCGAAACTGTGCGTGTCGAATACAAAGAAGATAAGATCAGCCTTGACGCCATACTCTTTGCCTTCTTCGGGGCAATAGATCCGACAGTTAAAAACAGGCAGGGCAATGATATAGGAAGCCAGTACCAGAGCGGGATCTATTTTACAGATGAAAATTCCGCAAAGGCAGTCGAACACGTAGTAAAGGTCGAAAAGATGCGCCATAAAAACTTCGCAGTTGAGATAAAACCGCTGGAGTCATTTTATGATGCGGAAGAGTACCACCAGGATTACCTTGACAAAAATCCTGGAGGATACTGCCATATCACTCCCGCTGAGATGAAAATTGTTGAAGATATGACAGTCGACCCTGCCAAATACAGAAGGCCAGAAGATGAAGAAATAAAAAAGAGGCTTTCGAAAGAGGCCTATATGGTAGCAGTTGAGTCCGGCACGGAACCATCCTTCAACAACGAGTTCTGGGACCACAAAGAAAAGGGTATCTACGTAGATGCAGTAACCGGCGAGCCGCTATTTTCTTCAAAAGACAAGTTTGAAAGTCCGTGCGGCTGGCCTGCATTTTCAAAGCCCATCGACCCCAACACAATAGTCTATTTGAACGATAATTCTTTCGGGATGAGAAGGACAGAGGTAAGGAGCAGAGCAGGAAACTCGCATCTGGGGCATGTCTTCCACGGAGACCCTCACTCCCCAAACGGCACCCGTTTCTGCATAAACAGCCTTTCCCTCAGGTTCATCCCATTTAGCGAGATGGAGAAAAGGGGTTACGGCTACCTGACCCAGTACGTTTAGTGATATCACCGTTTATTAACGACCTAAAAAAAAGAGTCCCGGAAAGATAACTCCGTGACTCTTTTTTGATTTTAATAAAAGCTCTTTCGCTCAGGCAACAAACTATTCTTTTCTTCCAGCCATGAACTCTACGAACTGCCTTGCCGCCCTGCCTGAAAAACCTCCATGTTTGAGTTCCCACTGGACGGCTCCCAGTACCAGTTCCTCTTCTGAAGCATCTACCTCATATTCTTTTGCCAGGATCCTTACAATATTGAGATACTCTTCCTGCTCCGGTGAGAAATATCTGATCATGAGGCCAAACCTGTCGACCAGGGACATCCGCTCCTGGATCGTCTCGGATTCGTGCATGTCCTCATACTTGTCTTCCCTGTCAGCCCAGGTCTCTTTCATCAGGTGGCGTCTGTTGGATGTAGCATATATGAGGATGTTGTCAGGTCTTTTTTCAAGGCCTCCCTCTATGAAAGCCTTGAGGAACTTGTACTCGACCTCGAAATGCTCAAAAGAGAGATCATCCATAAAAATAACAAACTTGTAGTTTCTGTTTTTTATGAGATCTACGATAGTCTCAAGGTCTTCGATCTGGTGTTTGTACACCTCGACCATCCTGAGTCCTTTCGGGGCAAACTCATTCAGAAGCGCTTTGACGGTGGAAGATTTTCCTGTGCCGCTCTCCCCGTAAAGCAGGACATTGTTTGCAGGCCTGCCTTCAAGGAATGCTGCTGTATTATCGACAACTATCTTTTTCTGCTCTTCATACCCGACAAGCCCTTCGAGAGATATTTCTTCAGTGTGTGTTACAGGGATCAATTCCCCTCTTTTGCCGTCCCACCTGAAAGCCTTGTTGAGGGCAAACTGTCCTGAGCCGTGTTTATAATGGAACTCCAAAATCTTTTTGTAAAAATCATCTGTATCCGCAGACTTCCTGAGTGCATCGGCAAATTCGCGGACAATATGTCCGGATGACCTGTCAAGCGCACCGTTTTCCAGCTTAAGCGGCTTATAATCCCCGTACCTTCCAAAAGCGGAAACTTCGAGGTCTTCATCAATGAGGTTCAGATCGAAATTAAAATAGAAACGGATAGTCTCAATATCCTCTTTTACGAGCCTGGAGAGAGTTCCGGAGAGCTCTTTCCTGCGTTCCTGAGCAAGCGAGAAAGTGGTCTCGAACTTTGCAAAAAGCATGGTTATCCATGACTGCCAGATATTGCCGTTTATTCCCATCATCTCAGCAGCCTCTGCCATGCGGCATACAGATTCACAGTACCAGGAGATAGTCTCTTGCTTGTAACTTTCGTCGATCTGACCGGCACTTTTGATCAGTCCGGATATGCATGCAAAGACCTCGTCTTTTTCAAGTTCCCTGAGGGCCATAAGTTCCTGTTTCATTTACTCTTCCTCGTCAGATTCCACCACTCCGGCTCTAGCTCTTGCTTTTTTTCGTTCATCCGAGTTGAGGATCATCTTACGGATCCTCACGTTGAGGGGCGTAACTTCGACAAGCTCGTCATCGCTTATCCATTCAAGCGCTGTATCTATTGTCATTATTCTCGGGACATCAAGGACCGTTATCATATCTTTCGTAGCTGATCTGTGGTTGGTCTGCTGTTTTCTCTTACTTGGGTTGCAGGGCATGTCCTTGTTTCTCGAGCTCTCTCCTACGACCTGTCCGTTATAAACAGGCTCTCCGGGCTTAACGAAAAGCGTTCCGCGTTCCTGCAGATTATCGAGGGCGTAGCTCGTAGTCGTCCCGCTGTCCATGCTCACAAGGGAGCCTCTGCTTCTTGATGCTATGTCTCCTACCCATTCGCCGTAACCAACGAATCTTGAAGCCAGTATCCCGAGGCCTCTTGTATCTGTAAGAAACTCTCCTCTGTAGCCTATAAGACCTCTTGTCGGTATCCGGAAAGAAAGCCGGAGCACTCCGGTGCCGCCGTTTTCCATGTTCTTCAGCTCACCTTTGCGCTGAGCCAGTTTCTGTATCACGACGCCCTGATATTCCTCCGGAACGTCTACGATGACTTCCTCCATTGGTTCCAGCATTTTGCCTCTGGCATCGTGCTGGACTATGACTTCAGGTCTTGATACACATATTTCAGAACCTTCCCTGCGCATCTCCTCGATCAGAATGCCAAGATGAAGTTCACCTCTGCCTGAGACCTTAACTCCATCGGGACGGCCGATATCATCCATGCGGAGCGCAGGATCTGTTTTTGTCTCACGTTCAATTCTGGCCTTTAGCTGCCTCAGGGTTATAGCGTTTCCGTCCTGACCGGCAAATGGGCTCGTGTTGACAAGGAAGAACATTGAAACTGTAGGTTCTTCAATATCCAGCGGGTGCATCACATGTCCGGAAAGTTCAGGCGAGTTGATCGTGTCACCGAGGTCTATATTCTCCGGTCCTGTAAACCAAACAATATCCCCGGCTCCGACAGCATCAACTTCTGTCCTGATAAGGCCGTTGGTCACATAAAGGTGGGTACAGGATGAAGTATCAGTAGAAACTATCTCCCAATCGGTTTGATCGTAATCTTTCCATCTTGTATGTGTCCTGACAATTTTGTCTCCCCTATGCAGAGTGCCCTGAAGGATCCTTCCGCACCCTATCCTTCCAAGATATTCGCTCCATGAAAGAGTGCATATTTGCATGAGGAAGGGCTTGTCCATCTCAGCCTGGGGCGCTGGGACTTTATCTATTATTGTTCTGAAAAGGTCGTCCATTCCAGCCTTGGTGTTATCTTCCCTTTTGTCGAGATCGTCAACGAACCAGCTCTGAAGACCTGAGCCATAGAGGACCGCAAAATCGCACTGTTCCTCCGTTGCTCCAAGTTCTATAAAAAGATCGAAAGTTTTATCAAGAGCGCCGTTTGGATCTGCATTCGGTCTGTCTACCTTATTTACGATCACGATGGGATTTAGTCCCAGTCTGAGAGCTCTCATGAGAACATATCTTGTTTGGGGCATCGGTCCCTCGTTCGCGTCCACAAGGAGGAGAACAGAATCTACCATTGAAAGGACTCTTTCAACCTCCCCAGAAAAATCCGCATGCCCGGGAGTATCAACAATGTTTATCTTGTAGCCGCCCCATTCGACTGTGCAGTGCTTGGCCTTTATAGTTATGCCCCGCTCGCGCTCAAGCGTTCCCGCATCCATGACACGTTCTTCCACTACCTGATTATCCCTGAAAAGCCTCGCCGATTTAAATATACCGTCGATAAGGGTGGTCTTGCCATGGTCGATATGGGCTATAATGGCTATGTTTCTGATCTTTGATGAGTCCTGCATTGTTTTTGTTCCCTTCATCTGCAGATTACCGCTAAACGGCACAGATATTTTCAAAATTTAGATATATCGATATTTGACAAACGAGAATTATATCATTATATACGTATTCAAGTCAAAAAATATAGCCGCCATAAAGGCGGCCAAAACAGAATATATCGTTTTATTTATCAGTCCTGGCCGTCCCTTACCGACCTTAGATCAGCATAAAGGGTGTATCGGCTTCTTCCCATCTCCTTGGCAAGGCTTTCGATAGATCCCTTAAGTTTGAAAAAACCAAGACTGTCCATAAATTTAATACACTGTTTTCTCTCTTCGCTGTTTAAAAAATTCAGCGGTTTGCCAAATTTCTTTCTGGCTTTTTCGATAAGGGATTCATGGCCTTTGATCCCGCTGAACTTTTCTGTTTTAACACTTTCAAAAGAGAGCGGGATCGTCCTCATCATAAAATCGCCCATGTCTTTCAGAATGCTCGCCTTTGTCATGTCAAAATTAATGCAGAGAAAGCCAACCAGTTTATCCTCTTCATCTTTTATGAGTGCCACGCCTGAACGCATAGGTCTCCCATTCCCCGCTTCGGATGGGTAGTTGGCGATATAGTCAACCTCAATGGATCTGGGGTCTGACATAAGGAATTTTCCGAAGTCCGTCATAGGTGCGTTTACATCCCTGCCGGTAAGGTTGCCGTTTACAAGGGCAACTATGGATGTGTCGCCGTCAGAAACATCATGAAGAACTATTTCATAGTCACTTCCCAGCATTTTACCGAGAAGCTCCACGACAGGTATGAAGGGAAGAAGGACAGGATGGACTTTTTTTAACATATACTCGCCTCACAAAAAACTGACGGGAGAACATCATTGATCATCTCCCGTCAGCAAAAGTTTATTGCTAGAGTTTGATAACAGTACCTACTCCTGCTTCAGATGCCTTTTTAACGACCTCTGCTGCAGCTACTATATCAAGTGTTGCAAAACCGACCGTCTTCATGATCGTGATTTCGTCTTTGGAGCGGCGGCCCTCGGCTTTGCCCAGGATCAGTTCGCCAAGCTCTCCGGCGATCGAATCAGAAGAGAAGAGACCTTCTTTCATGGGAATGATAAAATCTCCCGCTTCCGAAAGGACTGCTTCACGGTTATCTACAAAGATCCTGCCGGCACGGCGGATAAGCTCTGCAGGCAGCTCCCTCTTGTCTGGGGTGTACGAGCCAACTCCGTTTATATGGCATCCGGGCTTGATGTCCTCATTGGAGAAGACCGGGGTTGCTGACGTAGTGACTGTTGTTATGATGTCTGCATCGGTTACAGCTGCCTTCGAAGAAGCCGCTTCGACAAGCTTAACCCCAAAACGGTCTGCAAGCGGCTGGTTCTTTTCAACGAAGGCCGCAGCACGTCCGGGAAGCGCATCAAATATCCTTATCTCCTCAAGTTCCCTGACTGTCATAAGTGCCTCCAGCTGGGCAGGTCCCTGGCCGCCTGTTCCAAAAAGGGCCGCGATCCTGCTGTTCGGGTTAGAGAGGAGTTCTGTTGCTGCGCCTGAGATCGCCGCTGTTCTGATCTGAGTGAGTGTTGTGCCTTCAATTATTGCGGTAACGAGTCCTGTTGTGCCGTCTATAAGCGCTACTGTAGCCGGAACGACGGGGATACCCTTTTCAGCGTTTGCAGGGAAATAGGATACCAGCTTCACCCCTGCCATATTGAGTTCTCCCCCTACATAAGCAGGCATGAACATACACTGCCCGGCCTTTGATTCTGTCTCGAGGTTTATGCGGAGGGGAACAATAGCCTTACCCTTCGTATGGAGGACAAAGGCCCTTTTATCTGCCTCTATCGCATCTCTCATAGTAAACACAGAAAGAATATCTTCTCTCGATAAAAGTAACATCTGTGGCACTCCTTTCTTGGTCGCTTCAGTCTTTTCAAATTCTTTGGATATTATACTTCATTGAAAAGACTATTGGTTTGTAGCTAACTGACGATCATATTTTATTTTTTTGTGAACGCAGCGCGCAGCAGATCAAGGCCTGCTATCAGGATGACCGCTGCAACTACCCACTGGAGCATGCTGGTATCAAGACTCTTGACGATAAATACCGCAGCGAGGACTCCGAGTATGCCGAAGATACTGCTGAAGAGAGTTATCTTTCTGGCATACTGACCGAGACGTACGAATTCCATACCGCCGACCGGAACAGAGAATGTGCATGCGCCCATCATTACAGGGAAAGCAATAGCCGGGTTGAGTCCAAGTGCGTAAACTGTCGCCATCGTAGGAGCGTAAGAACCGACTCCGACGTTGTTAAGTGCACCGTAGACCAACAGAAGCACCATGCCGAGTGCAAGTTTCCCGCCGGTCAGGCCTGTAGCCTCACCGCCCGAGGGCAACAGTCCGAACTTGCCTGCAACCACGAAGAATGACGCGAGCACAAGTCCGACTCCCATGAACATCCTTATGTGTTTTACCGGCATCTTTACAACAAAACGCGGACCAAAATAAGCGCCTATCATCTGTGAGACTATCAGGAGCACAAGGGTCATCTGATCAACGTCAATTGATGATATGTAAGCAAGGGCCATGACAGCTACCGGTATTGCGCACTGTGTATTGAGCGTTCCTGGAAGCTTTGCGTCATCAACAAGCTTTCTTGCACGGTAAAGGACAGTTGAAAGCGCGAAATCGGAAATACCGAAAGTCGAAAAGAAGAAACAGACTGCTCCCCAGACTGCAAGGAGTATATTGTTTCCCGGTTCTGCCCATGCTTCCTTTTTGTGTTTCATGAAATCTGTAAAGAATCGGAATGCGAAAAGCCCATTGACCAGAACTATTAACAACAGCAGAATTTTGACCATACTTACCAGCCTCCAATTTAATGTGATTTAATTCACTTTGAAAATGATAACATTTCATACACTTTTTTGTCAACTATACAATTTTTTATATTTTATGGCAGAGAAATAAAAAATCACCGCCCATATAATGTCAGCGGTGATTTTCTTGCACTTGTGAAATGTCTTTGGTTCTTATTCGTTTCAAAACTTCGGGATTCACAAGATTTGGCGGGACTCTTCCCTCAAGAGCTTCGATCAGGTTCGTAGCGGCAAGCCGCGCCATCCCCTCCCTGGATCTTTGGGTGGCACTCCCTATGTGAGGCATCATCACAACGTTCTCTAGCTTGAGCAGCGGTTCATCCATAGGAACAGGCTCTTTCTCATATACATCAAGGCCCGCTCCGCAGATCCAACCCTCCGAGCATGCACGGAAGAGGGCTTTCTGGTTAACGACAGCTCCCCTGGCAGTGTTTATGAGCACCGCATCTTTTTTCATCATACGAAGCTCTCTTTCTCCTATGAGCCCTGCCGTCTCATTTGTCAGGGCGCAGTTGAGAGATACAAAATCGCTTCTTTTAAGGAGATCTTCCAAAGTTACGTATTCAGCACAGAGTTTTTCTTCATATTCCGTTTTGCGTGTCCTGCACGTGTATATGATCTTCATTCCAAAGGCCAGCGCTCTTTTTGCGACAGCCCGGCCTATTTCCCCGAATCCTACGATCCCAAGAACGGAACATGAAAGGTCTTTACCGACAAACTGGTTTGGAGACCAATGGGCCCAGCCGCCCTCCCTCATTATCCTCTCGTTCTCCATCGCCTTTCGGGCAGACATAAGCATGAGCATCATCGCCGTGTCAGCTGTTGCATCCGTAAGCACCCCGGGAGTGTTGGTCACCATTATCCCAAATTCGGTCGCAGCCTTTATGTCAACGTTGTCATATCCGACAGAATAGAGGCTTGCGATTTTCAGCTTCACTGCCTTTTCAAAAAAATCCCTGTCCATATGAATGCCCATCGTCATTATCAGGCCATCGGCCAGGGGAATATCTCTTAACACGGTCTCGGGATCCGGCTTGCCGTCGATGCTCCAGAGCTTGTGATCGACCTTCCCTTCCAACAGTGACATTCCGGTATCCTGTATTAGCTGGGTCAGAAATACTTTAGGTTTTGACATCAACATCATCTTCTCAGCAAACTTATGGAAGCCGCTCCATAAAGCCCGGCATCTGCTCCGAGCGAAGAGACCTCAATTCTGAGATGCTCCCTCATAGGCAGCGGAAGCCATGGAAGTGTCCTAGTTTCCAGTTCTTCTGCGATCCCCTCTGCTTTGCTCATGCCTCCGCTCAGTATGATCTTTTCGGGATCCAGAACTACGATAAGCGAGGCTATGCCTCTGGCCATCGTTTCAAGCGCGTTTGAGATGAGGTTATCGGCTCTCTTGTCATTCCGCATCTGCCACAGTGATCTGAAGTCAGCGGGCAGCCCCTCTTTGGCCGCCTTCTGCTCAATGTGATCTGCCGATGCAATTGTTTCCAGATGTCCTGCACTGCCGCATCCGCATCTGATGTCTTTGAGCTCTGATATCGAAATGTGTCCGGCCTCCCCGGCCATCCCATGAGCTCCTGTCACAAGCCTGCCGTTAACAAATATGCCAGAACCTATGCCGGTGCCGAGCGTGAGCACGATAAAATCCTTACATCCCCTCGCGGCACCGCAAAATGCCTCTCCAACGGCAAAGCAGTTGGCATCGTTTTCCATTGCAAGCAATGGCGACATTCCCCTCTTTTCAAGGGCTTGCCTAAGGTAGTCGAGGAAAACAATATTCTCAAGTCCGGAAAAATTGGTAAGTTTTGTAATGATCCTGCGTGAAGCATCTAAAAACCCCGGTATGCCTACACCGGCAAATGATATGCCCCTGCCCTGCGAGACCTCCGCAATCATATCCGCTATGCAGTTCACGACTTCCCCAATGTCCCTGCCTTCGGGAGTATCCCTGTCTACCCTGTTGAGGATACGGACATCTTTACCCTCTGCCTCGACAAGGGCCGCTGATATGGTATGTCCTCCTAGATCAACACCTATAGAGAGCAACTTCGTCAATACCCCGCGAGCGATGCGCAGTCGATCGAGGAAGAGCACCAGCGCCTTATCTCAAAAATATCCTCTGTGGTAAAGACCATTGTCCTTCCGGATACCCTCTCGCTTCCGGGAACGAGTCCCGCAGCATCTGCCTGCGCTGTTGTATGAAAAGTAAGCTCCGCTTTATAGGGGGCTTCCATCTTCAGAACAGGGCTTTTACCTTCTGCCGCTGCATCCAGAGCTTTTTTAACAGCTTCCGACAACAGGGCTGCGGTCTCATCCGGAGTTTTTGTAAGTGCTGCATTCCTGCCAAGTCCATCTTTAAGGGCGCATGTGACAAGCGTCTCGCCCAGCAGGCTGGATGCCTCAAGACATACTGCGGTATCACCTGCCACCATGGAAACAGGAACCTCGAGGGCTCCGCAGAAAAGCGCGTTTAGTCCGGTTTCCCCTAGTTTTATGCCGTTGACTTTGAATCCGTATACGACTTTAGAGCTGTATGTATGGTCAAGTACGGCTTTTTCTGTGCCCGCCATAGCGTGATAACCAATGAAGATGGCAGCGTCGTGACCGGAGACTCCCTCTACCATGCCCAATATCTTTGGACTTCCGGTAATGAGCGAGACCCCGCGGGGAAACATCGATACGTCAAGGTTTATCATACGGTCATGAGAGTCGTTCACGGTTACGGACTCAGCTCCCCAGCTTAGGGCCGCATTAACTGCAGCAATGGTGTCATGGAGCTGCATCCTCCGTCCGAATTCGTATCCCAGATTTCCGTACGCCACCTGTTCTGCAGAGACTACTCCGGTCGAGCCTTCCATATCTGAGCTGATATATACCTTCAAATCAACATGACTCCTTCCACCGTGAGACAAAATCCGGATCCTGCAGCATCAGCCTACCAACACCAACGAGGTCACAGACGCCATCCCTGAGTAATTTCTCTGCCGTCTGCGGATCTTTTATCCCACCCGTGCATTCAACCAGCGCTGAGGATCCGACCGAACCCTTGATCCTTTCTGCATAGGGAGCAAAATAGGCGCTGTCTTTCCTGTCTGCCCCGAATCCGCAAAGATTACCTGTAATGCTTATCATATCCACACCCAGACCAACAAGTTCTCGGGCAACTGAAACAGTATCGTCTATCGACAGTCCTCGGGGATTTTCACCCGGAAGATAATCAGCAACGCCAAGACGAACTGACAGGGGGATATCCTTAAGCGACTGTCTTATGCCATCTGTAATTTCATAGAGCAGTCTCGCTCTTTTTGCATCTGTCCCCCCATATTCATCGTCCCGCCTGTTAGTAAGGGGGCTAAGGAACTGTCCCAGAAGATATCCGTGGCTTGCATGTATCTGGATACCGTCATAACCTGCTGTTTTGACCATGCGAATAGCCGCGCTGATAAAATCTTCCGCTGTTTTCTTAATTTCACTTCGCGTCATGATTTCAGGTTTTCGGCCAGGTTTATCCCAGTGGTCACCTACGGGGATACCGGAGGGTGACTGGGGCCTGTATCCTTCCATATCGAAAACAGCGGGGTCGGCGATCTTTGCACCCGCATGATTTACCTGAACCATACAAAGTGCAATGCCTTTTTTAAGCACTTCTGATATTTCCATGTGTTTTTTCGCAACTTCGTCACTGTCAGCAAGAAATTGCGCAGGCCTGGTCCTTCCGCAGATATTTACTGCATGGTGCTCTGCTATTATGAGTGCAGCCCCTGATGCGGCAAAACGCCCGTATATTTCCAACGATCTTTCAGAAGGAGTACCGTCCTCTTTGGAACTTAAAGATGCAAGGGGCGCCGAAACTATTCTGTTATTCAGGATGTTGTTTTTCAGCTCTATCGGTTCAAAGATCATGTGACCGCCTCCTTTAGACGTTGAATCTTATTTCAATGATATCCCCGTCTTTGACCAGATACTCTTTGCCTTCCAGCCTCAGGCATCCGGCCTTCCTGCATTCATCGAAGGAGCTCGCATGTTGTTTGTAATCTTCAAAAGCAACGACCTGCGCCCTTATGAATCCTCTTGCAAGATCAGAATGGATAGCGCCGGCTGCATCAACGGCATTGTCTCCGGCACGCAGGGTCCACGCACGGACTTCATCAGGACCGCAGGTAAAAAAGCTTATCAGACCAAGCACCCTGTAAGCCTCTTCAATGAGCCTTTCCCTGCCGGGTTCAGTAATATCGAGGCCTTCTGTGAATGCGGCAGCCTCTTCTTCATCAAGCTCGGCTATATCCATTTCAAGGCTTCCATAAAGAGTGCAGAGCTTTACTCCCTGTTCATCAGCCCTCTTTTTCAGTTCATTCCATTTGGGTATCTTTGTCTCATCTGACTGCGAATCATCGAGGTTAAGCAGGATTATCTCAGGCTTGGAAGTCACGAATGAGAACCCCCTCAGAAGGCGCCACTCGGCTGGCTTCAGTTCGATGCTCCGCAGCGGTCTCTCTTCCAGAAGGCATTCGAAACACTGATCAAGGAGCCTCTTCTCAGTCTCTTCTTCGGGAGTGAGCTTTTTTTTGGACTTCAGCTTTCCAAGCCGGTTTTCGATGACGGCCAGGTCCCGGAATATCATCTCATTTTCAATAATGTCCCAGTCACGCAGCGGATCAACGCTGCCCTCGGGGTGTTCTACAGATTTGTTGCTGAAACACCTGATGACCTGAATGAGGGCATCAGCATCAGCGACAAAAGAGAGGAAGGAGTTGCCAAGCCCTTCTCCCTTGCCCGCTCCGCGCGAGAGGCCGGCAAGATCTACAAACTCGACCTGAGCCGGAGTCACTTTTTTGGGTTTGTGCACTTCGACCAGAAAATCAAATCTTTTATCCGGAACTTCGACGACAGCCTTGTTGGGGTCCGTCTTCCCGCCGGCATAGGGTTTTACCTCCGCGCCGGCCCTCGTTATCACGTTGAATACTGTAGATTTGCCGCTCAGGGGCAGCCCCACTATTCCGCAGTGCAGCATTCCAATACCACTCCATTCTTATTTGTAGCAGTGATTTTTTATCATCTCACAAAAGCCCCGAACTTCAAAGCCTTACACACATCAATTTCAGATGACAGCCATATCTCTTCGTCTGCCTGCTTAAGTCTACTACAAACAGCCGCTGATGAGCAATTAAGCCCGGAAAGAGAGAGCACGCTCTTAAATATTCCGTACTATTTATATTTGCGGTGATCACTTATTTTTTATTCAGACCTTACTTCAGTAAAGATCACATATTTGGTGATATATCCTCTAAAGCTCTCCTATACCTGAGATATTTGCACCTTAAAACAAAAAAGGATATATTGAAATTAGGCTATATATTTCTTGACAAGGCTATAACGCCGTAGGATAATCGGTTAGCCTAAAGTAACTGATAAAATCTAACAATGGGGGACTGTACCATATGAACCTCTTACAGGTAAAAGACGAAGAGAGTGCTGTAATAAAGAGCATACCGCAGGGTGAATCAGGCGAACGCCTTGAAGCGCTCGGACTGCGAGTGGGCAAAAGGATCCGCAAGGTTTCCGGCATGCCCTTCGGTGGCCCGATAACCCTCCTGCTCGACGGAAGGCACTTCGCCGTGGCACATGCCATTGCCGGCAAGATCGAAGTTGAAGGCGTAGACTCCCCTCCCCAGCCGGTTGTTGAAAAAAGCCGCCTGTGGCCTAAATTTATATGAGCTGCCGCGACTGCAGCCTCTGCAACGTCAGAGGCAATAAATGCCCTTCAATATCTCAGGACTGCGGACGCGTACTTCTTATGGGAAACCCCAACGTTGGAAAGAGCGTCTTCTTTTCAAGACTTACGGGAACACATGCTCTCTCTTCAAATTACCCAGGCACAACTGTAGGCTTTACTGAGGGAACAATGAGATATGGCGGCAAAACAGCCAGACTGATCGACGTTCCGGGAGCGTACACACTTGACCCGACCAATGAAGCAGAAGTAATAGCACGCCGCATTTTAAAAGACGGCGCTGATGTTGTTATCCTTGTTATCGACGCCACTGCCCTCGAAAGAAACCTCGTCATGGCGATCCAGGTGCTCGAGCGTGGTATCCCCGTTGTCGTCGCACTCAACATGGTCGATGAGGCAAGACACAGGGGGATCCTGATAGACATCCCAAAACTTGAAGAAGAGCTGGGCGTCCCGATAGTTCCGACCGTAGCAGTAACCGGCCAGGGCCTTAGCGAGCTTGTGTCAAAAATGGAAGATGCAAGGGTGAGTCCTTTGCAGCCCATGTCCAAAGAAACGCGCTGGCTCGCCATAGGTGAGATCATAACGAAGGTACAGACTGTCACCCACAGGCACCATACGACCATGGACAGGATCGAAGACATCTCCGCACATCCAGTGCTCGGAGGCATAATGGGCTTTCTTGTCCTCATTATGGGATTTATGGCGATAAGGTTCGTAGGTGAGGGCATAATCACCTATGTGACAGATCCGATTTTTGAGAACCTCTGGATGCCTGTGCTGCAAAAACTAAACACTATGCTCGGAGAAGGACCGATAAGGAATATCCTTATCGGAACTTTAATAGAGGGCGAAATCAACTTTGAGCAAAGTCTCGGAGTTCTCTCAACAGGGATCTATGTGGAATTCGGGATGGTACTTCCCTATATAATCGCATTCTACTCAGGCCTCAGTTTCCTTGAGGACTTCGGCTACCTGCCGAGGCTCGCCGTTGTTTTTGATGCCCTTCTTCACAGGTTCGGAATACATGGCTATGCAATAATCCCCACTCTGCTTGGCTTCGGCTGCAACGTCCCCGGGATCCTCGGAACACGCGTGCTTGAATCCGAGAGGGAAAGATTTATAGCCGCCACTCTTATATCTGTGGGTATCCCCTGCGTCTCTATCCAGGCAATGCTTTCAGCAACGCTGGGTGAGTTCGGGATGATATATGTCGCGGCCGTCTACGGGATACTCTTCTGCGTATGGCTCGTACTGGGCAGGATAATGCACCTGACATTGAAAGGCTACAGTCCCGAACTGATAGTAGAGATCCCGCCCTACAGGATGCCCTCTATGAAAGCCTGGCTGAATAAACTCTGGTTCAGGATCAAGGATTTCCTATATGAAGCCACTCCCCTTGTGCTGTTTGGGATATTCCTCGTTAATATACTTGAGACCCTTGGTGTTATGAAAAAGGTCGCGGATGCCCTCTCCCCGATATTTGAAGGCTTCCTTGGACTTCCTTCCGCGACAGCGATTCCTATAGTTATGGGTGTATTCAGGAAAGACATCGCCATGGGGCTGCTCATCCCGCTGGATCTGTCAGCATCGCAGACCCTCATCGCAGTGGTCGTTCTTGCGATGACCTTCCCATGCATAGCTACATTCATTATTCTATGGAAGGAACTGGGAACAAAAAGGATGCTGATGAGCTCAGGCATAATGATCACAGCCGCACTGCTGACCGGAGGACTTCTGAATCTCTTCTTTAAAATCATACTATAATAATCACATAACTGTTTTACATAATGGACATGAGGGAGGGATATGATGAAAAGGGCCATTTCGGCATTGATAATGCTGCTTTTTATCCAGACCGCCCTTTACGCCGTGGAGAAAAATATCACCGTTACTGCGCCGGCACAGGCGGAGATCGGCCAGCCATTCCTTGTAAGCGCCAGATCGGAGAACAGTATCGAGAGGGTCACCATATCATGGCAGGAAAAAGAATGCGTTTTGACAGGGGACAACGGCACCTTCTCTGTGCTTCTTGGGACTGACCTGAAAAATGCAAGAGCCGGAACAAGCGTGCTTAGGTTCATCTGCGAAATAAATGGAGAACTTTTGGAAGAAAGCCGTGAGATCCGCCTCATCGCCCATAAATATCCCCGGGAAAACCTCAAAGTCCCGCCTGAAAAACTTACACCTCCTGCGAACCTGAGAAAGAGGATCAAAAAGGAGGCCGAGCTGGGCAGATCTGCTATACAGACAAACACACCCGGATCGGCGCCGCTGCTTCCTCTTTTAAGGCCTGTACCGGGCACCTATTCCTCAGTTTATGGGAAGAGCAGGTATTTCAACGGGCAGTTCAAAGGGCGGCACGGAGGCATCGACATGCGGGCTGCTTTGGGGACGCCTGTCAAAGCTGCAGCGCCCGGCAGAGTCGTTTTGACCGGGGATTTCTGGTTTGCAGGCAAATGCTTATACATAGACCACGGGGCAGGACTCATGTCTTTTTACTGCCATATGTCAAAGGTCTCCAAATCAAAGGGAGATGAAGTTGAACGCGGAGAAACAATAGGCCTCTCCGGTAAAAGCGGCAGAGTAACCGGTCCTCACCTGCATTTCAGCGTTTCCTGGCGCGGTGAGTACTTCGACCCGGCTCCCCTCTTTAAATAGGTCCATTTCAATGAAAGATAAGACAAGAAGCCTCATAGAGATCCACATCGCGGTAGTCCTCTTCGGTCTTTCAGGCCTCTTTGCCAGGTATGTCGGACAGCCTGCCGTTATAATTGCGCTTGGCAGGGTCTTTTTTGCAAGCATCTCCATGTACCTCTTTTTCAGGTACAGTGGGACGGACATCAGCCTCGGATCAAAAAGGGATTACTTCACTCTGGCCGCGGCGGGCTTGATGCTGGCAGTCCACTGGACTACTTTCTTCCTTTCCATCCAGGTATCAACAGTGGCAATAGGTGTCCTTACATTTTCTACCTTTCCGCTTTTTATCACATTTCTTGAGCCGCTGATTTTTGGTGAAAAGATCAAAATTACTGACGTTATCTGCGCCTTCGTTATGTTTGCAGGGGTGATGATAATAGTTCCGGAATTTCATCTGAGCAATAACATCACACTGGGGATAATATGGGGAATGACATGCAGCCTTACCTACGCAGCGCTCTCATTGATAAACAGGAAATTTGTAAAAAAATACTCCGGAAGGCTTATCGCCTTTTACGAACAGGGGACTGCCACATTGGTCCTGCTTCCTGCTTTCTTTATATACAGGCCGGTCTTTACAGTGACAAGCATATTTCTCCTGGTCCTCCTCGGAGTCCTTTTCACCGCAGCCGCCCATTCGATGTTTATCAACGGGATGAAAAGCATAAGGGCACAGACAGCCGGGATGATAGCCAGTCTTGAATCTGTTTACGGAATAGCAGCGGCCGCGGTCTTCCTCGGTGAAATACCGTCCTTCAACGAGTTTGCAGGAGGGGCATTGATCTTATCTGCCGCCATCTATTCAACACTGAAGGCGTCAAAAGCGGCAGAATGATCTGCCGCTTTTTCAAATTCAGTTAAACGTAATTTTTAAAAAGTTTTTTCATGAGGTCAAGGCTGCGTATAGTTTCTCCGTCCGATCTGTGATCCTTTCGATCGTTGCCCCTTTCCCGAGCGCATACCAGACTGCTCCTCCCATTCCGACCCCTTCTTTTACATATCCCTTTTCATAGTCCGCAAGACCCGGGAATTTTGATGCAGAAAAATCAAGGGGAGCCGAGTACCATTCGACGCCAATTTTTTCTGCATATTCGACAAAACAGCTGGTACTGTCCTGACATACATATTTAGTTGTAGCTACAAGCAAAGGCCTCGTGACCTTCATGTCCCGCAGGAGGGCTGCAACTGCCATCATCTGTGTGCCTCCAGCCAATATCACTTCTGCATCTTCAGGCAGTGCAGATACAAATGAAGCAACTGCTATCTGCATCGGATCTCCGACTTCTGCCGCTGCTGCCAGGCCCATGCCTTTCATTCCGCCCACCTTGATCCTCAGCCTTGAGGCGACTGCGTTCCATATTTCTTCCTTTTTAGGTAGCGGGTTTACCGGCCCTGCCGATGAAACTGTCCCGTTGTATCCAAGAGATCTCAGGAGAAGAAGGGCAGTTGTTGTACCTCCGGGAATGGACTCGGCAAGCACAAACTTCTTTATGCCGGATCCGGTAAGGTCTATTGCCGCCTCTGCGGCTTTTTCAGAGATCATTAAGTAGTCGGGTACTGCAGCCCCAATTCTCGGATCCTTGCCGGGGAATGCACCGAGATCCTTAAAGGGAGCCACCGGAGCTACAGATGTACCTGCCCTTATGTTCATCACCGGCAGTCCTCCCTCCAGAACTGCTGCTTTGGTCACAAGAGCCGGAGTCGGATGACCGAACGGATCGATCGGGATGCAGTCGATTACCCTCGGCTTGTCGTAATAAAGCATATCCGCATCTGCCGGAGCGGTAAAAGGAAGAGCCTCGGCATTGGCTCCCGCTGCAGAAAGTCCGTTCTCCCTGGACAGGTCTGTCTCACTGATAAATAATATAAACATGAGCTGAATTTACCCCCTGTACTAACTCAGAAATAAGAGTTAGAATCGTCTTTGTGGTCTCTGTTATCAGCAGAGCTTGTTGTTTTTTGGGCAGAATTAAGCACCAAGTGGAATTCTAGCACATTTTGGCTTAACAGACCCCACACTGAGTGTTTTTTGATCATTAACAATGACCCTGACCAGGCAAAGGGGGATCTTATGGCTACTAAACTTGCTCCAACCAGGGGAAACCTTGTTAAACTTACACGCTCCATGCAAATGGCACAGTCTGGACATGATCTCCTGGATCAAAAACGACAGGTACTCATGATGGAGCTTGTCCGTTTCATAGATTCTGCAAAAACTATCCAGAAGGATGTTGAACGAATTTTCAATGATGCATACGATGCCCTCCAGAAAGCCAACATCTCTCTTGGAATAGATACTGTTGAAGATATTTCCGAAGCCGTCCCCATTACATCTGATATCACCGTGCGTCTTCGCTCTGTGATGGGGGTCGAGATACCAGATGTTGATCCGTTATCAGATAAGACCGTCCCCAGTTATTCTTTTTACGGATCTTCCGGGGCAATGGATGCGGCATATTCAAAATTCCGAAAGGTCATGGTGCTCCTCGCACAGCTTGCAGAAGTTGAGACAAGCGTTTACAGGCTTGCAGTCCAGATAAGGAAAACACACAGGCGTGTAAATGCTCTTGAAAAGGTTGTTATCCCTTCAAACCAGGCCGATATAAGATTTATATCAGACGTCCTGGAGGAGGGTGAGCGCGAAGACTTTACAAGGATGAAAATGGCTCAGAAAAAGACAAAAAAGTAGTCAAATTCCGGAGGTAATGACGATGGGTACATTGCAGGAAGTTCTCGCAGTTCTGCTTGGAGCGGAATCAGAGGCAAAACGGATCGTTGAGGATTCAAAAAATGAATCAGATGGCTTCCTTCGCACAGCGCAGGAAAAGTTTGCCATGGAACGTGCAAACCAAATGGCTTCGGCAAGGGAGCAGGCAAAAGGCCTGATGGAAACAGCGCTTAATTCAGCAAGGACAGAGGCTGAACAGATCGCGGTCCTTGGAAAAGAGGAACGGACCCGTATGCAGAAACGCTTCGAAGAGAATGTCGACCCTGTTATTGATTCTATGGTCTCTGAAATAGCAGAAAGATACATTTCAAAAACCAAAAGGGGTAATTAAGGTTGCAATCCACTTCAAAGGGGCAGGCAACAGCCATAGGTGTGAAGTCACACGTACTCTTCAGCAAGCTTCTTACTTCTGAAGAGTACTGGGCGTTGCTGAACCTTAACAGTATCAGTGAGATAGCAGATTTTCTTAAACAGACCGAGGGATACAAAGAACACCTTGAAACTCTGCCTCCCGCAAAGGTGCACCGTGTAAATCTTGAGAATGCCGTGAAGTCATCGATACTCGCTGAAGCAACTGCATTCTTATTCTACCTTTCGGGACCGAGGCGTCAGTTATTCACAGACTGGCTTGGATGGTATGAGGCAGAGCATCTGAAAAGCATTTTCAGATGGGTAAGGACAAAGAGGCTTGACCGCGATGAAATGAGAAAACGTCTTTTTGCCGTCCCGGGATCAAAACTCTCCTATGACCTCCTGCTGAACAGCAGGGACTACAATGATGTCCTTGATGCACTAAAAGATACAAGATATCATAGGGTCCTCACAGAACCGGTCAAACGCCTGATCAACGGTGAGGAGTCCCTTTTTTCGCTTGAAATTGCGATAGACAACCTTGTAGAAACATCTTTATACAATGACCTTAAAAATCTGCCGGAAAACGAGCAGAAATTACTTGAGCCATTGTTCGGGACCAGGATAGACCTTCTCAACCTTTATCATTTCCACAGGTGCGTATGGTATTACCAGATGACGCTTGAAGAGACGCTCAGCAGGATGCTCCCGGTAAAATACAAGGTGAAGACCCACCATCTCAGGGATATGACAAAGGGGACAAGCTGGGAAGAGAGGATCGACAGGCTGGGGTCGTCTTTCCCTGTTTATGCTGAAATATTCAGAAATGCCCTTCAACAGGAAGACAAGGAACTGGCGCTTGAGATGTCCATAAAGAGATACAACTATCTCAAGGCCCTGGCTATATTCCAGAAGGGATCTCCTGGTTTTCATACAGCTATCAGTTACTTTGTATTAAAATCTCATGAATTGGACGATGTGATCCGTGTGATAGAAGATGTCAGATATGATTATGATCGCAGGAATGCGGCCAATTACCTTATAAGGCCGATAATCAGCGGGGGTGAACCCAAATGGCAGTAATGAAGATGGTCGCACTGACCATGATAGGTCCTGACTCGGAAATGGAACCTGTCGCCCGTCAGATGGTTTTGACGGGAGGCTTCCAGCCTTTGCCGCTCGACCTCCTGGTAAACGACAGGAATCTCCGGTCTAAAGTAACGACTGAAACAGAAAATCCTTACGATGAACTTCTGGCAAAGGTCACAACAGTATGGAAGATCGCGGGTGAAATGATCCCCGATCCGTCTCCTGTCACGCTTACTAAAGAGTTTACCCTTACTGCAGCCCGAAGGAAAGTTGAACAGACTTCAAAAAGACTGGAAGTATGGGAAAAGAGAAGGGTCGTACTTTCAGAAGAGGAAGATCTCTTAACAGCCACCAAACTGTTCGTTGAAGCACTGAAAGGCACTGAATTCGGCCCGGAGGAACTTGCAAGCGGCACATTCCTGATCCCATTTTTTGGCCGGCTCTCGAATGAAAACTATCAGAGGCTGACAGAGAGCAGCGAAGAGTCGCCCATTACGACAAATGAGCTGACAGTGCTCAACGGCAACACTTGGGTACTTGTATTGACCGTAAAGGGGCATGAAGAATCTACCCGGAAGCTTCTGGAAGCTGTCTACTTCAAGGAATTTTCATTAAAAGACATCGCATCGCAGTTAAAAGGGGTGGATCCCCTTACTCTTGTAAACAAGAGGATAGCCAACCACCAGAGAGCCATCAAAGGACTCGCCAAGGCTGCCAAGGACATGCTGAGGGAGCAGCGTTCGGAATATGAACTTCTCTACTCGCAGCTCTACACAATGCAGAGAGTCTATGACGTCTGCAAAGGACGCGGCGAGGTAAGCGGGATGTTCGTACTTTCAGGATGGATACCGGCTGACACTCTAGCAGTTATCAAAAAAACTGTCGAGGAAGATGCCCCTATGACGACCGTCATGGTAGAAGAGACAAAGGACATCAGCTATTCAGGCATACGTGTACCGACGCTTCTTCAGAACAACTCTTTTTTCAGGGCTTTCCAGGACATAGTGTCAATGTACAGTCTGCCGTCTTACGGAGAGATAGACCCCTCTCCCATAGTAGCCATATCGTTCATCCTCTTTTTTGGTTTCATGTTCGGAGATATTGGACACGGATTAATGATATTTCTCGGTTCAATGTTTATGGTCAAACGGGGGATGATGAAACGTTCCTTTGGACAGGTCATGAAATCAGCAGCCGTGAGCTCTATGGTCTTTGGAGTACTTTACGGGAGCATATTCGGGATGGAAGACATAATTCCCGCACTGTGGCTGTCTCCGATGCACGATACTAACAAACTTCTGATAATCGCCATCTGTCTTGGAGTATTCATGATAAGCCTCGGGCTCATACTCAACATGATAAAACAGTACAGAGCCAGGGATTTTGGAAGACTGCTCTTCGACGGACAGGGAATGGCCGGACTCATGCTTTACTGGACAATGGCTGCCCTCGCCGCAATATATATGACGGGCACAAAGATCCCTGAGATCGCAGCTGACATAATGTGGGGCGGGATCGGAGTAATGATGCTTCTTATGATATTCAGGGATATCCTGGCAAGATACCTGCTGCATCAGAAGGATGAAAAAGAATCTGTAGTCCTTAATCTTTTTGAGATAATGCACAACTTGATGTCATTCGTTTCTAACACAGCGTCATTTGTAAGGCTCGCAGCCTTCGCGCTCAACCACGTCGGGCTCTCGATGGCAGTAATAATGCTCTCCGAGATGGTACATTCACTCCCCGGCGGGATCGTAATGAAAGGGATAATACTCGTAGTTGGAAATGTCGTAATAGTATGTCTGGAAGGTCTTATTGTCTTTATCCAGACGCTAAGGCTCGAATATTACGAGTTCTTCGGTAAATTCTACAAGGGAGGTGGAAGTGAATTCAAACCGGTCGGCTGGAAAAAGGACGGTTCCAAGTATGTTGCTCCGGCCGCCCAAAAATAATTACATATATGTAAAAGTTTTCTGACATAATAAAGATCAAACTGATAATTTTTTGTACAATTAATGTGAAGGAGTGGGTTTTTGATGTTTGGACTTGCAATGTGCTGCGGCACTGTCGCAACAATGATAGGTCTGGGGTATTTAATGCAGCGCAGAGGCTATAAGGGAGGCCGAGCCTTTTACCTTTCAGGTTTGGGGGTATCATCGCTCCTCGTATTTACAGGGGCAGCGCTCTCTCTAACGATGCACCCCGCATTCGCTGAGGCCACTGCAGCACCTCTGGGGACAGGCGCCGGAATGGGCTTTATTGCCGCTGCTGTCTCAACAGGACTCGCCTGCCTGGGAGCCGGACTTGCAGTTGCAAGCGTTGGATCCGCGGCCCTCGGTCTGGTAGGAGAAAAACCCGAGATGCTGGGAACAACCCTCATTTATCTTGGCCTTTCAGAAGGTATCGCTATATACGGCGTTATCGTTTCACTTCTGATACTAGGACGGATCTAAGGACAGAAACAATATCATGAAAGCTTTTCTTGTGAGCGACAACCATGATTCCCTGGTAGGCATGAGACTTGCCGGTATTCAAGGCTGCCTCGTTCACACCGCCGATGAAACTTTTGCGGCAATAGACAGAGCGCTAAAGATGCCTGACCTGGCCATTCTCGCAATTACAGAGAAGGCTGCGGAAATGGCTCCGGATGTTATTCAGCAGCTGCGAGAGCGCGGGGAACTGCCTCTTCTGGTTGAGATACCTGACAGATTCGGTACTAAACGGGGACCGGATTTTCTGACCCGATACGTACAGGAAGCCATTGGGGTGAAAATGTAATGAAAGAAGTATCCAGTGAAAAGATAGGGACATTAAGAGACATAATCCTTGACAGAGCTGATTCCAGAAAGAAAGATCTGGTAGCAGGGGCAAGACAGGAATCCGAAGAATGGCTGCTCAGGGAGACAGAAAAACTTCAGCGTGAAACCAACCTTATCCTTCAGGATGCAAGAAAAAGAGCTGAGGATATCAGACGCAGGCAAATCTTATCTGCAGAGAGAGAAAAATCCACAGAAACACTGAGACTGCAGAACAGGATACTATCTGAAGCGCTTGGAAGGCTTCAGGACAAACTTGTGCATATCAGGGAACGTGAGGACTATTTTGAAATCCTTGCAGGGATGTGCATCGATGCAATAAATTCCCTAAGGGAGACGAATGGACTAAAACTCAGGCTTTCAGCAGTTGACGCGGGCCTGGCTGACTCAGTGATATCAAAAGTACAAGAACTTATGCCGGAAGCTGGAATTACTTTTGATCCTGAGACGGCTCCCATACTCGGCGGATGCTGGGTATCTACAAATGACAACCGCAGGCAGGTCAACTCTGACTGGCAAAGCCTTACGCAGGAAATGGCCGATACTCTGGCTGAACGGCTCCTGCCGCTGCTTTAGGAGGAATGGAACTTGGAGGCTAAGACAATCATCGCCCCAAATAATAAGGAAGGTACAGTTACCTTCGTCAACGGTCCTGTCATAAAGGCCTCTAATATGCGTAATTTTGCAATGCGTGAAGTTGTTAATGTCGGCCCCAAAAAGCTTATGGGTGAAATAATAAGCATGGACGGCGATAATGCAACTATCCAGGTCTATGAGGACACTGACGGGCTCAGTATCTATGAAACCGTCACCGGCACGGGTGAATCCCTCTCGATCGAGGTGGGTCCCGGACTGATTGGCAGCTTCTTCGATGGGATAGGAAGGCCTCTGGATGCCCTTCTTGAATCTGAGGGAATGTATATTTCTCCGGGCACTTCGGTCAATATGCTGAACCGTGACAAGATCTGGGAGGTGACCCCTGTTGCCAAGCCAGGCGAACTCGTAACAGGAGGAACGGTAATTGCCACAGTACAGGAGACACCTCTACTGCTTCACAAAATAATGGCTCCTCCTGACACTGAGGGCGAACTTACCTGGGTGATCTCAAAAGGCCCTCACAAAGGCGGCGAAATGGTCGCAAAGATCAAAGACGCGTTTGGGCGTGAAGTATCCATACCTATGATCCAGAGATGGCCGGTAAGGACTCCCAGGCTATACAGGGAACGCCTGCTTCCGAACGAGCCCTTCGTGACCGGGCAGAGAGTCATCGACGGACTCTTCCCGATAGCAAAAGGTGGTACGGCATGCATCCCAGGAGGTTTTGGGACAGGAAAGACCGTTACCCAGCATCAGCTTGCAAAATGGGGAGATGCTCAGGTAGTTATTTACATAGGCTGCGGAGAGAGAGGGAACGAAATGACAGACGTTCTTGAACAGTTCCCTGTACTCGAAGATCCCAGATCGGGAAGACCTCTTATGGAACGAACCATCCTGATCGCCAATACATCAAACATGCCTGTTGCGGCCCGCGAAGCGTCAATTTATACTGGGATCACGATCGCCGAATATTTCCGTGACATGGGATATGACGTTGCTATAATGGCAGACTCAACTTCAAGATGGGCCGAAGCCCTTCGCGAACTTTCGGGCCGCCTTGAAGAAATACCTGCCGAAGAAGGGTTCCCTGCCTATCTGCCGAGCAGGCTGGCTGAATTCTATGAAAGAGCCGGACGTGTAGTGACATTAGGCGGAGAAAACGGCAGCATTACTGTAATAGGAGCCGTTTCACCTCCGGGAGGAGACTTTACAGAGCCTGTTACGAGGCACACCAAACGCTTTATCAGATGCTTCTGGGGACTGGACAAAAACCTCGCAAATGCCAGACATTATCCTGCCATTTCCTGGATAGACTCTTACAGTGAATATGCAGAAGAGGTAAACGGATGGTTTTGCTCGAACGTAGATCCCCGATGGGGAGATCTCAGAGACGAGGTCCGTCAGATACTTGCTGAGGATAACAAGGTACAGCAGGTCATAAAGCTGGTCGGAGAGGATGTACTTCCCGACGATCAGAGACTTGTCGCATTTACAGCCTTTTTGATCAAGAACGGATATCTGCAGCAAAATTCCTTCGGTTCAGACTCCTATTCTCCTCCGTCAAAGGGGTTTGAGATACTTGAAGTAATAATGGATTTCTACCAGAAAGCTCTCGGACTGGTCCGCAAGGGCATTCCGATATCCCTTATTAAAGAAGACGAATCAGTCGACTCGATCACACACCTCCGTGAACTCTCACCCGATGACAAAAATGGCTTTGCTCTGGTGAGAAAGAGGATAAACGCTCACCTCGACAGGGTTGCAGCTGAAAGAACAAGAAAGCTTGGAGGTGAGTAGCCGGTGGCAAACGCTGAATATATCGGAGTAAAAGATATTGAAGGCCCTTTTGTTCTTGTTGAGAACGTAAGCGGTGTAGGTTACGGCGAGCTTGTTGAAATACGTGACAGCAAAGGGCGTCTCCGCCATGGACAGGTAAAGTCCCTGAGCGAAAAAGCCACACTGGTGCAGGTATTCACCGGAACTGAAGACCTCATTCCAAATACGACCAAACTGCGTTTCCTCGGAAAGCCTCTTGAGATCAGGCTCTCAAAAAATATGCTTGGACGTACCTTTAACGGTCTTGGGGAACCGAGAGACGGCTGCGGAGAGACATACGGCGGAAAAAGGGTCAATATCAACGGACTCCCCCTTAATCCAATGGCGCGCCAGTATCCTAAGGACTTTATCAACACAGGGATATCTGCGATAGACACCCTGACGACGCTTATAAGGGGACAAAAGCTCCCTATCTTCTCAGGAAACGGACTGCCGCACAATCAGCTGGCAGTACAGATAGCAACTCAGGCAAAGATCATGGGATCCGACGATTTCGCCGTTGTCTTTGCAGGAATAGGCATCAAGCATGATGACGCGGCTTATTTTACCCAGGAACTATCCAACAGGGGGCACAGCAATAACATAGTAACATTCCTGAACCTTGCCGACGATCCGGTCATCGAGCGTATCGCGACTCCAAGGATGGCGCTGTCGACAGCGGAATATCTTGCTTATGAACTTGGACTGCACGTACTTGTCATCATAACTGACATGACAAGCTACTGCGAAGCCCTGAGAGAAATAGGCGTCGCAGCCGGTGAAGTCCCCAGCCGTAAAGGATACCCTGCCTACCTCTACAGCGACCTCGCATCTCTTTATGAGAGGGCCGGAGTCGTAAGGGGCGTCAGCGGAAGCGTTACACAGATCCCGATACTTACAATGCCCAACGACGATATCACCCACCCTATACCTGACCTGACAGGATTCATAACAGAAGGACAGATAGTTCTGTCAAGAGACCTGGACTCAAGAAACATCTATCCTCCGATAGACATCCTGACGAGTCTTTCGAGGCTTATGAAAGACGGTATAGGCAAAGGATACACAAGGGAAGACCACCCCAGCGTTTCAAGCCAGCTTTTCGCTTCCTACAGCAGGGTCCAGGAAGTACGATCCCTTGCAGGAGTCGTTGGCGAGGACGAGCTTTCCAAAAATGACAAAATGTCATTGGAATTTGGAAAACTATTCGAGGAAAAATTCCTTAAGCAGGGAAAAGAAGAGGAACGTGAGATAGGGTACTCACTTGATATGGCCTGGGAAATACTCAGCAATCTGCCTAGAAGCGAGCTCACAAGAGTCTCACTAACGGATATCCAGGAACACATCAGAAAATACACTGATTGACCTTTGCATCAGCAATAATCAGCTAAAAAGCGAAGCCCGGAAGTTAACCTCCGGGCTTCGGCCTTTCAGACTGTTTATCCAGGACGAAAAGAAACTTAAATTTGACTCTCTATCTGAGCTTTGTCGCCTTTTTTCACTTTTCCTCCTGAAACAACTACGCAAAAAAGACCCTCTGAAGGCAGCAGGCTGATTCCAAATGTTCTGCTCACGATGCTTGGATGATCCTCCTTGCCTACCTGTGTGACCTCTATAACTGCATCTTCCCCTAGCTTTATCCTGCTTCCGGGTGAAAGAGAAGAGAGATCCAGCCCCTCGATCAAAACATTCTCCGCAAAATCACCGGGTCCCATGTTAAGGCCCTTTTGCCTGTTTACTTTTTCAAGGCTTTCATAACTGAGACATGTGACCTGACGTCCCCAGTCTCCGGCATGTCCGTCGTTTTCGATCCCCTTACCGGCAATAAAGAGCGCTTCCGGTACTTCTTTTTTAAGCTGTCCTCTTTGAGGACTGACAGATATTGAGTAGACCTTTCCATTTTTTTCCATGTTAACTTCCTTCCTGCCCATCCATAAATGGAAAATTTATTTTTCTTGCAGATTATAATTCAGGGTTTAGCAGTCAGTCTATAGCTGCGAGGTGCAGTGGGGGCACCTTGTTGCATTGTCATCGATCTCCGAGAAACAGAAGGGGCATTTACGCTTGGGAGCCGGTGCAGGGGCAGGTTTTGACATTCTGTTTGCAAAGCGTATGACCCAGAATATCGCCCATGCCTGAATAAGGAAATTAATGATCGTGTTGATAAAAAGGCCATAGCTTATTACAGGCAGACCGGCTTCTGTCGCTTCAGCAAGCGTCGCAGCAGGAGTCCCTGAAAGATTTATGAACAGATTGGAAAAATCTACACCGCCCAGCGCAAGTCCTATCGGCGGCATGAGGATATCGGTTACCAGAGAAGCGATCACCTTACCAAAGGCCGCACCTATTATCACACCTACTGCCATGTCCAAAACATTACCTCGCATTGCAAAGTTCTTAAAATCCTGCATTACTGACATGAGAACACCTCCGCGTCATTAATGATTAGATTATAAGTTAAAATTGTAAATATTATAATATCAAAAAGAAAAAAATAAACTAAAAAATCACAGTTAGCGGGTGAAAAACATTCTTAACATCACTTTACAAGCTTGTCAAAGCTTGGGATCGAATTGATCAGTTTTACAGTATAAGGATCATCAGGAGCATTCAGCACCTTTTCAGACGGCCCTTCCTCGCAGAGACTGCCCTCTTTCATAACCATTATCCTCTCTGCCGCATTTCCGGCAAGTAAAAGGTCATGAGTGACAAATATCATCGCAGTCCCTGACGCTGCGTATTTTTCCAGTACTTCGACAACCTCACCGCGCGTTGAAGCATCCTGCATCGAAGTTGGCTCATCGCATAACAATATCTTCGGAGAGAGCATGAGAGCCCTGGCGATCTGCACTCTCTGCCTTTGTCCGCCGGAAAGGGAAACAGCACGTGATCTCAGTATCCTCTCTCCTCTCAGGCCAAGCTCTGCAAGCAGGGCCTCTGCCCTCTGCCTTATCTTTTCTTTGCTGATATCAAGTCCCGCAATAACTGCCGGTTCGCACACTGCATCCAGTGCCGAAAGTCCGGGAGGAATAGCACCGTATGGATCCTGCTGAACATACCCACATTTTTGCCTGGCCTTTGCCAGTTCGTCTGCACCAAGCAAGGAGAGATCCTTACCGAAAAGAGCAACTCGGCCTTTCTCCGGTTTTACAAGTCCGACAAGGGCACGCAGCAGAGTGGTCTTGCCGCTTCCGGACCCTCCAACAACCGCAAGTCTCTCCCCGGGCGCCAGTGAGAGGGATATATCACTGACAGCTTTGTGGACGGAGCCCTTTTTGGACCTGAAACTTACTGTCAGTTCCACTGCTTCAATAATTTTATTATCCATTCTTTTTATTCCTCTGCCAGAACATTTCCCTGATCAGATCTTTAGTATGGGGATGCCGGGGATAATTCACCAATTCATGTGGTGTGCCCGACTCTGCGATCATCCCATCCTTCATAACAACAAGCCTGTCACAGACCATCGCAGCCAGCGGCAGGTCATGGGTGACAAGAATTATCGACAGGTCTTTGCTTTTTCTAAGCCCGGAAAGCAGTTCAAGTATTTCGGCCTGCACTATCACATCCAGCGCAGTAGTAGGCTCGTCAGCAAGAAGAAGTGCGGGAGAGCACGCAAGAGCAAGAGCGATCGCCGCGCGCTGTTTCTGGCCTCCCGAAAGCTCGTGGGGATACCTTTCTTTGATGCCTGCATCAAGCCCGACATCTTCCAGAAGACGGACCACCTCTTTTTCTGCATCTTCGCCGAATATGCCTAAGTGTACGTTAAGCACTTCCTCAATATGCCTTTTGATCTTCATTACCGGCGTAAACGAATTCTGGGCTCCCTGAGGTACCAGCGATATCTCTTTCCATCGCAAATTTCTCATCTCACTCTCCGACATCCTTAGGATATCGGCCCCCTTGTATAGGATCTCACCTGTGACTTCCGTACGTGGAGGCAGAAGTCCCAGAAGGGCAGTCATCAGTGTGCTCTTGCCACTGCCCGACTCTCCCACAAGACCCGTGAAGCTGCCTTTTTCGATGCTGAGGGAAATACCGTTAACTGCAGCTGTCACTCTGTCCATAGAGTTGTATCTTACTGTGAGATCTTTTATGTCAAGCATTTTTACCGCTCCCAAGTCTTGGGTCTATCTTCTCCTCAAGATATCGCCCAATGTCCATGAAAATCAAACACAAAGCCACTATACCGAGACCCGGGGGTATAAGCAGCCACCATGCGCCTTCCGTGAAAGCTCCAAAGGAATGCGCCTCATGCAGCATCCGTCCCCATGATATGAGCCTCGAATCCGAGAGTCCCAGAAAAGCCAGCCCTGCCTCGGCCAGTATCGCACCCGGGACTCCCAGCGCAATATTTGCAAGGAGTATCGGTGCCGCCTCAGGGACAAGGTGGCGCCGGAGAATGTATCCACGTTTTGCCCCCAGGACCCTCAGTCCCTCCACCCAGGGACTTTCTCTCACGGTGAGCACAAGCGCCCTGACCGAACGCGCCGTTCCCATCCATGAAAATATGGAAAGTATGAGTACCAGCTGCCACAGGCCTTTTCCCCACAGCCCTGCCAGGACCATCATTATTGGCAGGGTCGGTATCGAGAGCAATACATCTACGATCCTCATCACAAGAGCGTCGAACCATCCTCCGATGTATCCTGTTGCAAGACCCAGTCCAAGCCCCAGCAGGCTTGCAATGAGCGTTGCGCTTATGCCAACGATCAGGGAGGTACGGATGCCGAAAATAAGGAGCGTCAGAACGTCACGGCCTCTCTGGTCTGTACCCAGCAAGCCCTCCCTGCCTCCGGAAAGTGAGAGCGAAAGTTCTGTTTCTTCGGCACCATCTATGCGTATAGTGTATCTTCCCTTCGAAGGAAAAAGATGTTCTACGCTTTTTCCTATAAGCGGAAGTCCGAGCTTCTGCTTGAAGATCATGTCCCTGCCGTCCATATTTATCCAGTAGACATCGCTTCCTCTGAGAATATCCAGTACCTTTTCTCCATGAGGTGTGGACCATATTATCCTTACTTCTTTTACAGGATCGGCTGTTATCCTCCCATTGAGTGCAAAAATTTCAGGAGGCAATTTGTCCCAGTTGATATCAACAGCTTTGTTTCCCACCGTATATTCCGAAGAGAGGGGAAGTTTCGCATTCCACCATACGGGTCTCGCAAATGGTGCCCCGGTCACATCGGACGGATGCCCCGTTATAAGCATCGGACCAAGGAAGCCTGTCAGGAATATGCAGATGAGCAGGATGACGCTCTTCCGTTTCAGGATGTCCGTCATTGATCCCTGCCTCCTACGCGCACCCTCGGATCGACCAGGCCGTATACAACATCCGCGAGCAGGTTTGATATTACCGTTATCAGGGCCAGCATGTAGAATGCAGCACCTGCGGAAGGATAATCATGGCCTGAGACTGCTTCAAGCAGGAATGTCCCTACCCCGTGCAGTGAAAAGACCGATTCTGTGATCACAGCACCTGATACAAGTCCGGGTACTGACATGAGCAGGATAGTAAGTATCGGCGGAAGTATCGTCCGGAAGGCATGTCCGTAGACCACTCGGTTTTCCGAAAGCCCCCTTGCCCTCGCCATCAGGACAAAGTCTTCCCCCAGTGCCTTCACCATCAGGTTGCGAACATACAGTGCCCACCCGCCGAATCCCATAAGTGTGAGGGAGAGGACAGGCAATGCCATGTGCCAAAGATAGTCCAGTGTGATCGAAACGGCTCCGGTCGGCTGAGGGATCGAGACACTTCCTCTCAGCGGGAATATCGGGAATGTCCGTGCAAGAAGCATGATAAGGACAAGCTGCACAAAGAATCCGGGAAATGACGCTGTGACTGCGCCTGCCCTTAAAACTATCCGCTCAGCGAGTTTTCCTCTGTTCAATGCGGCCTTGATCCCAAGCCATATACCTAAAACCGAGGATAGGAACATTGAAGTCGCCATGAGGAACAATGTTCCGGGCAAACGGGAGATAAGTTCGTCCCATACCGGTTTCCTGCTGAGGAAAGAGAGTCCGAAGCTGAATGTGAGCATCTGCTTGATGTAAATAAAAAACTGTTCCGGAAGCGGCTTGTCCAGGCCGTATAGTTCCCTCAGCCTGTCCTTTGCCTCAGGAGAAAAATTGGGGTCGATGATAGTGCTTACCGCGTCACCGGGCATTATCCTGAAGAGGATGAAGTTCAGTACCAATACAGCGGCCAAGACCCCTATCGATGATAATAACCTGCCCCAGAACCATCTGTTCTTCATTCGGTCCTCACATTTTTCTTTTCGAGCATACGATAGTGATTATTTCTTTTCATCATTACAAACTCACCCGGCCTGTATTCATCAAGCATGAACGGGCCGGCACCCACAAGACCATAGGGACCGAACTTGCCTTTTGGGTCTATCGGGTTCCAGTTCTGCCAGTCGTTTACCTTTTGCAGCACCTTTGCCGGCATGCACGGAAGTCCCCCGATGTTGTCGAGGTACCAGTAACTCGTTCCATCCATGTCCACAGTAAGCTGGGTGCTGTCTGTCACCCTCACGGAACTGATGTTTTTGACAGAGTCAAAAAATCTGGGGATACTGTTTTTTTTGAGAAAATCTAAGGTAGCTTTTACATCTCCTGCAGTGAGAGGGCTTCCGTCACTCCATTTGAGGCCTTTTCGGAGCCTGAAAGTCAGCCTTGTATGTTCCTTCCCGTCATTTGTTACAGTTTCAACAGACCAGGACTCCGCGAGTGAAGGCATATCGTCAAGCGTGAAAGGATCCGTGCCGATCAGGCTTTCGTATATAAGGCCGAGGATCTGCCAGGAATATGCGCTGCTTGCCACAAAAGGATTCAGGTTCCGCGGCTCTTCAGCAAGGACCATATTGAGTGGCCGCTCTTTACCGTCCGCAGGCTCCGCCATGATGAGCGTCCACATATTATCCGCCGTCATTTTTTCGTTGGAAAAAACATTTTTCCATTTTTTTGAGACCGCTGAAACAGAAAATCTGCTGTAAACAGGGATGGAGGGCATAAGTTCAGCCAGAAGCAGTTGTGATTTTTTCGACGCAGTTTCTGCATCTGCTCTGTTTTTTGCGTATCTCAGCCTCAAAAGGACATCGTCAAGGGCCGGGTCATGGGTCGACGTCATGTTGTAGCCGCCGGGCATGTCCATTGAGCTGTGATAGAAGGAGTAGAGAGAATCAGGGTTCTTCCCCATGCTCCATGCGATGACGCCAAGGGAATATTCTTTTCTGTCAAGTTTACCTATCATTGCAGAGAAATCCATCGGCTCGACATCAACAGGAAAACCGACTGACCTCAGAGAATCAGCTATCTGTTCTGCAAGCTCCGCTGTTGTAGGCGCTACCCGTGCAAGGGGCGTCAGAAGCTTCATTTTACCCACAGGAGTTCCGTCAGGATATATCAGGCCGCCTGTAATGCTCCATTTGTATCCTTTTGCGCTGAGACGTTTTTTTGCAGATGCCTTGTCATAAATGTTCTTTGTGCTTTCCGGCAGGGACCATGGTGATACCGGAGGCAGCCAGCTGTTTATCGGTTCGCAGTATCCGGAGTATATGGTACGCACCATATTGTTCCTGTCTATTGCTTCTGCCGCGGCATGCCTTACTTCAGGGTCATCCCATGGTCTGCTCTTATTGTTGAGCAGCAGGAAAAATGCGTGGAATCCCCTGGCAAGCGACATTGAAAGCCCCGGATCCCTGCTGAGCCTGTCAATATCTGAAGGTCGGCTGATGTCACTTACAATATCAAGTTCTCCTTTTTCAGCAGCCAGGACCTGGGAGTCGGCATTTGTGATAATTACCATGCACAGTTTTTCTATCCGCGGACCGTATACCTTCTCCGGATCAAACCTTTCACCTGCTGAGGCAGTAGTTGAATTCAGAACTGTGATCAAAAAGAAACAGGGAAGGATACAGAACAGCCTGGTGAAACTTTTTTGCATTTGGCTCATAAGCTCTCCCCGCTGTAAGTGCTTTTTATGACTATTTCTTTAGACGGCACCGGTTTGCCTGTAATTATGTTAAGGATAAGCCTTCCCGCAAGCACTCCCGTCTCAAAGGTTGGGACATCAAATTCCCTCTCCCATATTACAGGATACGACCCGGGATAACGAAAACCGATCGTGACGACCGGAGCGGCAGACTCCCCGGGAAAGTTTTCAGGATCGATCCAGATGATGCCCTCAACGCTCCTGTCAATGAGTTTGCCATATTCCCTTGCTGCCCTGAGCGGACTTCCCTCCGTGCGCTTCAATATGATCTCATATTCAGAGTTCGAGATAGTCCTGTCGAGCCCTGATATAAAATTCGGAAACCAGTCGGGTGTGAAATCACGGACTACTAAGCCGATCAGTCCGCTCCTGTTGGTAGAAAGGTTGCGGGCGTTTTTATCAAGGCGGTAATTGAGCGCCCTTACAGCATCCATCACCTTTACTCTGGTCTTTTCAGAGATCCTGTGGTCCCCTTTAAGAACACGGCTTATTGTTGCCTTGTCTACGCCTGCTTCAAGAGCGACATCCTGCATCGTGACCTTCATCTGAACACCTCATAATGCAACCGTTTGTATTGCTTCCCATATTATAACCAGTCAAACAAGGGGGAGCAACAGCGGACTCCTCTCATGTCCACAGGAAATACTGAGGCCCACCCTGCAAAGGTGAGCCTTCGGAATAACTTTTGTGCAGTCTTAAAAGCTGTCATGCCTAAAGGAAATGCGTTAACCTGCGCACTTTTTCAGAAGCCTCTCCCATTCCCTGTCGACATCAGCCTGGCCCTGTGCAACAAGGTCCATCCTCTCCCTGTCCTTTTTGAAAAGGTGGGAGTAACGTCCCTGCGCCCTGAGGAAATCTTCCAGAGGGACCGGGGTTTTGGGTTTATATGAGAGGACGTGTTTTCCTTCTATCACTTCATATACGGGCCAGAAACGGCTGTCAGCAGCTAGCTTACAGACTTTCATCTGGTCCCCGGAATCAATTTTCCAGAAGAGCGGACAGGGGACAAGTACATTTACAAATGCCGGACCCGGCGTCTCGACAGCCCTTTTGACCTTGGCGATAAGGTCCATCGGGTCATGGAGCGTTGTCTGGGCAACATATGGAATATCATGCGCGGCGACTATCTCCGTAAGGTTTTTGGCCCTCTGGAGTTTTCCGGGTATCACGCTTCCTGCAGGCGATGTCGTTGCATTCGCGCTGATGGGTGTGGCACTGCTTCTCTGTGCGCCGGTATTCATGTAGCCCTGGTTGTTATAGCAGATATATGTAAAATCATGCCCTCTTTCAAGTGCTCCGGAAAGAGACTGGAGCCCTATGTCATAGGTACCTCCGTCGCCGCCAAACGCAACAAACTTTATCTTCTCCCTGACAAGACCTTTTCTGCTCAAAACCCTGTGGGCAGCCTCGACTCCTGATACTCCCGCACCGGCGTTTTCAAATGCCACATGCATGAATGGGACTCTCCATGCACTGTAAGGGTAAACCGTAGTTGAGACTTCAAGGCACCCCGTAGCACCTACGACTACGACCGGGTCTTCGACAGCCATCAATGCCTGTCTCACCGCCGTAGGCGCCCCGCATCCGGGACACATCCTGTGTCCTTCCGTAAGTGGATTCTGTTTTTTTGTCAGTTCTTTAAGGTTAATTCCCGCCATTTTCTTCATCCTTTTCAAGCAGACCTATATACCTTGCAGTATCGCTGTAGTCATTTTCCATAAGCCCTGAAAAAACTTTTTCGGCATCTCTGGGGTAGAGATCCCTGCCTCCAAGTCCGAACAGGTACTCCTGCAGCGGCACCTTTTCACTGAGTCCGTACAGTGCGGACTTTACCTCTGCGGCCAGCGGGGCAGTTCCTCCGATGCTCGCACTCCTGTCCAGGACAGCAACGCCTTTTTTGCCCTTCGCAAGTTTTTTAAGGTCTTCTGCGGGGAAGGGCCGGAAAAATCTTACCCTGAGACATCCCGCCTTTACTCCCCTTTCACGCATTTCATCAACTACATCTTTTACAACTCCTGTTGCCGAGGACATGATCACGATAAGGTATTCAGCATCTTCAGCGCGGTAGGCATCAAGCGCCGGGTATTCTCTTCCTGTGTACTCAGCAAGCTCTTTAGTAAGTTCTTTGTAGACCCTCGGGACGTTGTTCATACCCTCTATCTGCGTTCTTTTTATTTCAAAATAATATTCCGACATTGTGAATGAGCCGTAGGAGACCGGGCTGTCTACATCAAGAAGCGGGTATTTCGCTTTCCTCTCACCCACAAACTTTTTGACCGTCTCATCTGAAAGAAGTTCTACCGGCTCATAGCAGTGACTCGTAATAAAGCCATCCTGACATACAAATACAGGCGTCAGCACATCCTCATGTTCCGCCAGCCTGACGGCAAGAAGAACAGAATCGTAAACTTCCTGAGCATCTTCGCAGTATATCTGTATCCATCCCGAATCGCGCTCCGGCATGCTGTCTGAATGGTCGCAGTGGATATTTACGGGCGCGCCAAGGCTCCTGTTTACAAGACCGAATATTATCGGCGCACGGAATGAGGCCGCTATAGGGAATATCTCGTGCATCAGCGCCACGCCGTTCGCGCTTGACGCTGTCATCACCCTCGCACCTGATACAGATGCCCCTACACATGCTGTGATCGCTGAATGTTCGCTTTCCACAGCGACATACTCCGAATCTACCATTCCGTTTGCCACAAACTCCGCAAACTTTACAGGGATCTCCGTTGAGGGAGTGATAGGATATGCGGCCACCACATCGGGGTTGACCTGCCTCATAGCTTCAGCGAAGGCAAGGTTGCCGGAAGTCATTTCTTTTCTCTTATTTAACATGGTCTGCAACTCTCCCCGGATCTTCTCCGTGCTCTCTGTTTTCGTTGTTAAAATCTGCTTCCTGGTGCATGGATATCGCGTTTACAGGACAAACCTGCGCACATACACCACATCCCTTGCAAAAGAACATATTGATTCCGCATACACGTCCCTCTTCATTGGTCTTTATGGAAGAATCCGGGCACTGCAGCCAGCATTTCAGGCAGGATATGCACTTGTTTTGATCAAGCACCGGACGCATGCTCCTCCAAAGACCCGTTTCGACATCAAGAGCCGACGCTCCCCATGCAATCGTCGCGGGAGGAACATCCTGCCAGCATTTGGGTTTGCTCATGCCAATACAGCCTCCTCACGGCCGCGAAGGATAGCCCTCCGGTTTGCTTCGAGGACCGGTGCCGAAAGCTGCTTCATTTTCTTTGTAAAGTGATCGGCAAACGTTTCAACCGAGACGTCTGTGAACAGGTGTGAAAGCGCTCCGAGCAAGGGGGCGTTTGGCCTGTTCTGTCCGAGTTCCTCGAGTGTGATCTTAGTTGCGTCAACTACAAGGACTCTGGCATCCGCTGAAAGGTTCATCCTGCTGCGGAGCGCCAGGGCGTCCTCCGGTGTGTTGACAACATAAACAGCATCGGACATGCAGCCTTCGCATGGATTTGAACTGACTACCATGGTCGGGTCAACTATTACAACTATGTTTGGATTTTCTACGCTGCAGCGGCGGCGGATAGGAGTATCCGATACCCTGTTGTAAGCTCTCATCGGAGCGCCCTGACGTTCTGCACCGTACTCGGGAAATGCCTGGACATGCTTGCCCTCTTCAAAAAGGACCTCGGCAAGTATCGCTGATGCGCTCTTTGCGCCCTGCCCGCCGCGTCCGTGCCATCTTACTTCAAGTGTCCTCTTATTTCCGTTATCCATAATTATTCCTCCATCCATTCTATGTTTCAAAATTTACAGACCGTAAATCCTGTCGGAAGATAAAAAAATGGAGCCCTTCAAAATGAAGGGCTCCATCCGTTCGCTCGGTAATACAGCGCTAAGCGCCGTTCCTGCGAGGAGGAGCCGCGTTAATAATTATAATAATGATGTTCTGGTCCATCATACTTTTATACGACATCAAACTTCCTCCCTTTCCCGCAGATTGGTGAGCATATTAACATCATTTCAAAAACGTGTCAAACATTTTCTTTAACTTTTTCTTATCCTGCATCTAAAAAGTAAGTATTTTGGGCAATTTGATACTGAAACCCGTCCGGCAAATACTTTACTGCAGCAATATCCGTCATTTTCAAGTTTCCGTTTTCTGCTGCAAACTTGAACAAAGGTGTATTTTTAATTCAGATTAGATTATTATGCTCTTGACAATTTTTAAACATCATTCATAATGATTTGCCTGTAGAAAGATTCTACATATGGGGCAACAAAATGGGAGGCCCTTAGGGATTCTCATTTTTTTTGCCATTATCACAAGGCTTAAAAAAGCCAATTGCCGTTGCACGAAAACCTTTCCGCTATCGCGGCCTGTTCCGCTGGGGAGTTTTATGATTGCCTTACCTGAGTTGTGCCACACGTAGGGATTTCATGCAATGGCGCAACAGAGCATCTTTTTAAAGATGCAAAACGGGAGGTAATTATATAATGACACAGGAAACAAAAAAATTCGCAGATTTTAATCTGCGGCCGGAGCTTTTGCGTGCGTTGGAGCGAAAGGGCTTCGAAACACCAATGCCGGTACAGGTATGCGTTCTCGAAGACGAAACGCTCATCGAAAGCGATATTATAGTCCAGGCAAAAACAGGATCAGGCAAAACACTTGCTTTCGCCCTTCCTCTTATCAACGCTTTGGACTTCAAAACCAGGGAACCGCAGATAATAGTTCTTTCACCTACCCGCGAGCTTGCACAGCAGACCGCGCGTGAATTTGCATGGCTGGGTTCTGAAAGCGGCGTGAGAGTGGCAACACTCGTAGGCGGACTTGATATGGAACGCCAGATCAGATCGCTCCGGGATGGCGCAAATGTTGTTGTTGGAACACCTGGAAGGATACTCGACCATGTACGCAGGGGAACTTTCAAAACTTCTTCTATCCACAGTATAGTATTGGACGAGGGAGACCATATGCTTGACATGGGCTTTCATGATGAAATGGAAGCTATCCTACAGTCTATGGACAACGTAGAAAGGACCTGGCTTTTCTCAGCCACGATCCCTCCTGAGGTCATGAGCCTTGCAAGACAGTACCTGAATGCGCCCAAAAAGATATCTCTTGTATCGGACATAACTTCACATGAAGATATAACTCAGAAAGCTTACATAATTCCTTCCCGCAGAAGGTTTGAGGGACTGACAAACGTTCTCATATGGGAAGCGCCTAGCAGAGCTCTTATATTCTGCGGTACCAGGGCGGAGACCCAGGACATATCGGATAAGCTCTGTGATATCGGCTTCAAGGCCACCGCGATACATGGCGACATGAGCCAGAGGGAAAGAAATACAGCTCTCGGAGCACTTCGCGGAGGACGTGTAGGTATCCTTGTCGCAACAGACGTTGCAGCAAGAGGCCTCGACATCGATGCCGTCAGCCACGTTATCCAGTTCGGACTGCCTCAGAACCTTGAATCCTTTGTCCACAGGAGCGGAAGAACCGGTCGCGCCGGACACGAGGGAAGCAACATGCTCCTTCTGACAGCCCGTGAAGCAAAGCAGTTCAAGTTCATGGCTTCAAACGCCGGATCAAAAATGAAAATGGAGTGGATACCTACTCCGGATGCCCTTGAGATCGAAGGACAGGCCAGGATCCGTTTTGAGAAGACACTTATCGAACATGCCCTCGGATCTGATGAATTTCAGTCCTGGGCGGAGAACCTTCTTACACGTGACGAAGCATTGATGCTTGTATCAGGATTGCTTGCAAAAGCATACGGAGACCAGCCTTCAGGATATTCAATAAAGGCTGATGTCGAAGCTGAACTGAACAGGGAAAAATCAAGAAATGACAAAGGCCGCCAGGGACCGGTTCCCTCGGGAAAAAGACCTTCAGAAGGAAGAAAAGAGAGTTCTGCAAGACCCAATATGGGCGGAGGACTCATCGTTCAATTCTCTGAAGGAAAGTCAGACGGCTGGGAAGTGGGAGCACTTCTTGGACTGATGTGCAGGTGCATCGGTGTCGGAAGAGAAGATGTAGGAAACATCAAGCTTCGCGACAACAGCGCTTCTATTGAGCTTTCTGAAAGAGGAGCAGTCCTTTTTGAATCCAGAAAGGACCGCCTCGAAAAAGAAGGGCTCAACGTCACTTCTGCCAGGAAGATAGAATCACGCCCCCATGACTACCATGATCAGAGAGACGGAGGCAAGCCGAGATCCGAGAGCAGAGGTCCTCATCGCGACCGCAAACCGTCAGGAACAAGAGAAAGAGATTCCGATCGTCCGAAAAGGCGCCGGATAACAAAATAGCAGGTCATTAACTGCAACAGATATCCAGCTGCCCGCTAAAAACTCATCTTTGAGTTTTTAGCGGGCGCTATTTTTTTTATTGTGATATACTTTCACATCATCACTTAAACTCAAAAAAACTTTTTTTTGACGATAGAGGAGGCATAGCAATGATACACAACTTAGCATTGGCAGGCTGCGGAAACGTAGGCACTGCGCTTCTCGAGATACTTAACGAAAAGCGTGCCGAGCTATCCGAGAAGCACGGCTTTAATTTCAGGGTGACACTTATAACAGATCTTATGAAAGGTACAGCTCTGGATCCTGAGGGGCTTGATCTTGAAAAAGTATTAAAAAACCTTAAAGAGGGCAATAGCCTTGACTCTTTCCCAAAAACTCAGGGCGCTTTCGGAGTACTTCTTGAGAAATCCCGCGCTACCATGATGGCAGAAGCCACCCCGACAAACCTCAAAACAGGCGAGCCCGGCCTTACTCACATCAGGGCAGCGCTGTCCAGAGGCATACATGTTACGACAACAAATAAGGGGCCTGTTTCTGTTGCTTTTGATGAACTCAGCACACTGGCAAAGAGCTGCGGCGCAAAATTCAGGTATGAAGGAGTCGTAATGAGCGGCACACCATTGCTGCAGATGCTCCGATACGGAATGGCAGGATGCAGCATCCTGAAACTGGAAGGCATTCTGAACGGCACAACTAACTTTATTCTTACAAAAATGAAGGACAATGGATATTCCTATGCAGAAGCTCTTGAAGAAGCTACATCCCTAGGTTACGCAGAGGCTGACCCTTCCGGGGACGTTGAAGGATGGGACGCGGCAGGAAAAGTCTCTATCCTTGCAAAGATCATATTCGGAAAAAATATCTCTGTTTCAGAAATTGACCGCCAGGGCATAACCTGTATAACTCCGGAAAAGATAAAAGAGGCCAATGAAAATGGATATGCAGTCAAGCTCATCGCAGGACTGAGCATGCTTAACGGGATACCTTACGCGTACGTTACGCCCAAAGAGATACCCCTCACGCACCCTCTTGCTTCAATAAAGGGGGCAACCAATGCTGTTTCGATAATAACTGACAACCTCGGAGAGGTCACTCTTATAGGTCCCGGCGCCGGAAGACGTGAGACAGGCCAGGCCCTTTTAGTCGACCTGATAGCAATGTGCAAGGACTGAGCAGGGCAGAGAATTTACTTAGTTGAATACTAAAAAGAGAGGGCCCCTTATCAGCAGGGACCCTCTCTTTTTAGATCAGATCATGGATCGAATGCTGATACCTATTTCCTAAGTTCTCCCGACTTGACCTTTGCATCAAAATCGGCAGTAAGACGCCTCATTTCCTTCGTCAGCAGAAGGAGTCCAATAAGGTTGGGGATGGCCATAAGGCCGTTCAGCGTATCGGAGAGGTCCCAAAGGTTTGTAAGTATCCCTGCTCCACCCCATCCGCCAAGTACTACGAGCACTATCCAGACTATTTTAAATGGCTTGATCATTCCGGGGCCGCATAGATAGACAAGGGCAGTCTCTCCGTACCAGTACCAGCCAAGGATCGTTGAGAAGGCAAATAGGGAAAGTCCAAGCGAAAGTATCATTGTTCCAGCCCCTCCAAGTGTCATCGAGAAAGCCGAGAGCGAAAGCTGTGCTCCCGTGAGCTCAGGCTGGCTGGTCAGAACGCCTGTCGTGAGTATCGCTGTAGCGGTAAGAGTACAGATAACTATAGTATCCATGAAAACTTCAAAAATTCCGTACAGCCCCTGGCGTACAGGATGGTCGACCCTGGCTGTACAGTGGACCATAGGAGCGGAACCAAGACCAGCTTCGTTGGAGAAAACGCCGCGTGCTATACCGCGGGTTATAGCTGTCTTGACCGCCCAGCCTGCAAGAGCACCCGGCAGTGCCATAGGATCTCCGAAGGCTCCTTCAAATGCCATTGATATCGCTCCGGGTACTGCGTCAAGGTGATTGAAGATAACTGCAAAAGCTCCTATTATGTAGAAGATCGCCATGAAGGGAACGAGGTATACTGTTACTGTTGCAATACTTGTAAGTCCGCCCCATATAACGAGACCTGTCAAGACGGCAAGCGCTACCGCAGTGTATATGTGCGGAACGCCGAACCCAAGGAAAATACCCTCGGCAGTTGAGTTTGCCTGTACCATGTTTCCTATGCCGAAAGAGGCCAGGAATGCAAAAAGGGCAAAGATCACAGCCAGCCATTTCATCCCAAGTCCTTTCTCAAGGATATACATGGTGCCGCCCCTGTACTGTCCCAGTTCATCCTTTTCACGGAACCGGACAGCAAGAGTAACTTCACAGAATTTCGTCGTCATGCCGAAGATCGCAGAGATCAGCATCCAGACAAGTGCGCCAGGGCCTCCGAGGTGAAGGGCTGTCGCGACACCGGCGATGTTGCCTGTTCCGACTGTCGCAGCAAGGGCTGTTGCCATAGCTGCGAAGGAGGATATGCTGCCCTCTTCTGCACTTTTCTCCCTTAATCTTCCAATAACTTCCCTAAGCATTGCCCCGAAATAACGTATCTGCGGAAAACCAAGGATGAAAGTAAACCACACACCTGTACCCACAAGCAGGGTAAGCATCCATGGGCCCCAGACGATCCCATTAATAATACCGTTGAGTTTCCATATCGCTTCCACGAAAAACTCCTCCTTATAATTTAAATAATAAAGCAAAAAAACAGGGGAAATACCCCATACTCCTTTGACAGATTATCACGCTGCATTAAATTTGTCTACGATTTTTTATAATTTAAGTCAATTGTTAAGCTGATACCAAAGTCATAAATTAAAGAACGCCGCCATTCAAAGTTTAAACCCGTTCTAAACTAACTGGCTATTAAACAATTTCCCCCTGCAAGTCACCTCCTCGTTACAATCATTTTAATTGTCAGGTATAAATGAGGTCTATTAACAACCTGAATATTCTAAATTTTACAAATAAAATGGCGGTAAGACAAGATAGTGAATTTTAACTTTAATGTAATAAATTCACGGCTTTATTTCAAACATTATTTCAAACGCTTATTGATTTATCCGCTTTGCTGATATAAAATTTGAAAGCTGAAAATCTACATGCAGACCAAATTGATAACTAAAATTATTGCAAACAAATAATTTATTACAGCAAGGCGGGAAAACCTGTTGAAAAAGCTGCTAAAAGGAAAAGTCCACACTTTTGCTGCAGTGCTTCTGGTGATCGGTGCAATATTTTCTGTCCCGGCTTTTTTTTTGTATCAAAATGTCGAAAAGATAGTACTCAAAGAAACAAACAAAAAGGCAGGAACTGTCGCAGTTTCAATATCAAAATTTATTGAACAGGATATAGATGAATATGAAAAGCTTTCCGACGCCGTCGCCAAAAACTTACCTGGCAATTACAACATGGATTACTACAAAAAAATGTCCGGACTCCTCAGAGATATCAAAAAAGAGCCGGAGGCAAAATTCATCTACACGGAAAGATTGATCTCTGAGGATAAAATAGCGTATGTGCTTGACGCAGAAGACCCATCAAGTGAGCACTACTGCCCTTTGGGAACAAAGGACAACATGTCGGACCTGGAAAAGAAAAGTTTAAAAAAAGAAGAAGGCTCTGTCTCGGGCTCAGTTGAGTATGAGAGATGGGGTAAACTGATATCTGCTTTTGCTCCTATAAAAAACAAAACGACAGGTGAAACGGTCGGGCTGGTGGGGGTAGATTTTTCGCCGCTATATGTCGATAGGGCCATGACAGGGATCAGGGCTCTGATAATCGCTGGTCTTCTTGGAGCTATACTGCTTGCCGGTATTGCTGTCAATGTGCTGCTTGCAATAAGGCAAAAAAGTATCAACACAGACTATATGACCAAGCTGTATAACAAGTGTTATTTCGACACTTGCATCAAAACAGCTGTCAAGGAAGCATCAAAATGCGGAAGATCTTTTTCTCTGATGGTAATAGATATCGATGACTTCAAGGATATCAACGACCGTTTCGGACATTTGACAGGAGATGAGGTCCTTAAAGAGATAGCTGCATCGATCAAAAAGTGTATAAGGGATGATGACCTCTGTTTCCGCTATGGAGGAGACGAATTTGTCATAATCCTGCCTAATACGACAAAAGAACAGGCAGGAGTCATTGGGGAAAGGATACAGTCAACGCTTCTTTCCAATGACCTTGGAAGTGAAGGGCTGTCAGATATCAGGATATCACTGAGCATCGGCATCGCCCAGTGGGAACCCGGCGTAAGCGCCTCCGACCTGACAGAATGGGCAGACAAAGCAATGTATTCCTCCAAGAACAAAGGAAAAAACCAGATGACGCTCTCGTGCAGCGAGAAGTAGCTCGAGAGGCAGTGACATGGAACATGCCACGTGAAACTGCCGGAAGATCACCGGCGTAAAACAATTGTGAAACGGTCGAGAGAAACCTCACGGGAGTCAGTTGCAAATCGATTGGAAATCAATTGGGAATCGGTCGTTGGGACGGACGGAACGTGAGACAAGGCCGGACGTGGATCCCCGCATCTCAAAACGCATTCGAAATGTTTTGAGCACTAAGGTTAATTTTACAAGTTTTACTAATCGGAAAACAGTGCTCCCCCAACAAGTGCATACCGGGAAGACGGAAGGGGCAGAGGACCTGGATCCCGTCTCGACCCCATACCGGGAAGACGATAAAAAGCTAGTATCTCAAGTTCTTAAGATCATTTGGCCATTGTTTTACTGCTCCTACAACTGCTTCCCAACCGCTTCCCGCGACCGTTCCTATCGCAGCTTCCCGCGGTATCTTCATGCCGCACTTCGCCATCGTACTTAATACGTCGAAGGAAGGCTCCACAAGTGTTGCTAAGTTAGCGCCGCGCTTTTAAGGTCTTTACGATAGTCCCATATCGCAATTGGGGCAGATCGTGGATGATGACGACGCAACATGTGATGCTTCGAACCGAGACCAGCTATCAAAAGTCAATAGGTAATTAGAAAATAATTAAAAAGCAATAGGTATCATGACAAGTAAATATAAGTGGCAACAACAGA
>PGXO01000013.1 GCA_002839185.1 Synergistetes bacterium HGW-Synergistetes-1
CCGTCTTTACAGAACAACTGAAATACTTACATCAATATACGAGGCGTATATCAATACGTTGAGGTGAAGGAGCATCGCATGTTGCTAAGTCAGCGCCGCGATTTTAAGGTCTTTACGATAGTCCCATATCGCAATTGGGGCAGATCGTGGATGATGACGACGCAATGCGCAGCGGAGTTTCACGAAGGCGTATATGAATACGTCGAAGTGAGGCTCCGCAAGCCTTGCTAAGTCAGCGCCGCGAGATGCCCCAATTGCCGCAATTGCCGGGAATTGGGATTTAGAGCAAGTGATAACGACGCAACACGCAGCGGAGCCTTCCGAAGGCGTATACCAATACGTCGAAGGAAGGCTCCACAAGTGTTGCTAAGTTAGCGCCGCTATAAATTCCAATTCCTATCTGCGGAGGGGGACAAGCTCCAGCCAATACCCATCAGGATCCTCGATGAAATAAATGCCCATATCCTTATTCTCATAACATATGCAGCACATCTTTTCATGGTGTGCGTGGGCAGCTTCGATATCCTTAACTGTGAAAGCAAGATGGAATTCAGCTTCTCCAAGGTCGTATTTTTCTGTCCTGTCGTGAAGGTACGTTAGTTCAAGCTGAAAATCTGTCTCTCCGTCACCGAGATAGACCAATGTGAAATCAGGTTTCTCGACCCGCCTTACTTCTTTCAGGCCCAGGGCTCCTTCGTAGAATTCCATGCTTTTTTTCAGATCAAGGACATTAAAATTAAAATGTGCAAATCTTGCTTTCATTAGGATCACCCTTTTTATGGTAGTAGTGTATCGTTATTCCTTAAGGCCTTTCTCTAGTTCCGTGCAGAAAAGTTTTACTGTTTTGAAAGCTCTTGTCAGCTCTCTTTTGCTTAGTGAAGAAAGGGCCTTGATCTCCCATTCGTGAAGGTCTTTTACCAGCTTTTCCGCAAGGTCTCTCCCTTCCGTGGTAAACCTTATCACCTTGCGCCGCCTGTCTTTTTCATGGGGGAATCTCCCGATGACAGACTTTCTTTCCAGCGCGTCGAGGGTCGCTGTCATAGTTTGCCGCGGTATCCCCAGATAGTCGGCAACCTCTGCAGGCTCGACTCCTTCAGGCCTCATATAGAGCTCCTCGATCAGGGTCATCGCACTGTTGGAGATGCCATGCTTCTGGGCCCAGCATGTGTATACCCTGTCATAGCGGCGCCATAGGTCGGAAAGTTCAAGCAGAGAATTAATTTCTTTATTATCCGTCTTTTTCATATGCCTGTATCGCCCCCTATATATTTTTATGAGCAAGGACATCCACTGAGACACCCCTTGATTCAACGAACCAGATAGTAACTAAGATAGCAGAGAGTACGATATTTGCAAAGGTCATAGACAGCCAGACACCGTCAAGTTTCCAGAATAATGGAAGCAGCCACAGGAAGAAGGGCAGTATTATCAGGGGATCGACGTATGTCAGAAACGACGAATTTCCGGAACGTCCTATCGACTGGTAATACGATGCACCGACCTTCGCGATCCCCACGAAGGGGAACATCGGTGAAGCAAGTATCAACCCTCTTGTTGCTATAGCCGCGGTAGTTCCGCTCATTGAGAAAAAACCCGGAATATATCCTGCAGAGACCAGCAACGCAGCAGAACAGAAGAGTCCTATCCCGAAGGCAGACGAAAAACCCATCCTTACAGTCAATTTCCTTCGTGCCGGCAGGGATGCGCCGTGATAATAACTTATTAAGGGCTGTATGCCTTCTGCCACACCTTCCTGAAGCATTATTCCGACAGGTATCACATAGCTTATCACTGAATATGCCGCTATGCCCTGTTCTCCTCCGTAAACAAGAGACTGCCAGTTATGCATGATCATAGTAAGGGCCGCAGCCATCTGTACACCAAAGGGAGGTATCCCCATGGTTATGATCCTTCCCGAAAAAACCAGAGATCTCCATACATTTTTAAATCTCAGCCTGACATTGGAACGGCCTCCGATAAAGTGATAAAAGAAAAGTACTGCAGTCAGCAGCTGTGAAAGAACTGTTGCCCAGGCCGCTCCCGCTACCCCGAAAGGAAATACAAGTACCCAGAGCCAGTCAAGGATGATATTCAGCACAAAACCGGATACCATTATGTACATGGATTTGCGCGGATAACCGTCGTTTCTGACCGCTCCGAGCAGGCCCATCGTGAATATCTGCGTGAAAGAAAATAGAAGCAGTATCAGGCCATAGACTAAAGAGAGGTGTGAAAGCTCTTCTGAGACATTAAAGGTTCCTATGAGCTTCGGCAGTGAGATGCCGAATGACAAGGATACCAAAAGGGAGGCAAGCACCATGAGCATCACCATTGAAGTAAGTATCCTCTCTGCAAGCCTCTCTCGCCCTCTTCCCCTGCTTATGGAAAGAAGAGCTCCTCCTCCGATCCCTATCCCTGCTCCCGCAGCTGTGGCAAACAGAGTGAAGGGATAGGCAATACCTATCGCCGCCAGACCTGAGTCTCCTGCTCCCATCCCTACAAAAAAACCGTCAACTATCGTATATACACCGCTCAAAAGCTGGGATGCGAGGGCAGGAAGTACAAACCTGCAGAAAAGAAGGGACATATCCTTATAATTTTTGGCTTTAAGGGCCACCATACTAACAACTCCATATAATCCTATTTCGTATTATCCATATATGGATTTTACAACATTTTACTATTTTGTCAACATGGATAAATGAGCAATACTCTCGATTGCGGTAAAAAAGATAAGATGCTAACCTCACTATTGTATTTGACCGGAAACTGAAAAATGCGAAACGGGGTAACTTATGAGAGAGTGCGTTCAGGAAACATGCGAGATACAACATCTTAATATGACGACACAGCCGATACCGGGTCTGGTGATAAGGCTTGCCGTGCCGACTGTCATAAGCATGCTCGTGACGGCTTTATACAATACAGCAGACACTTTCTTCGTTTCAAGGCTTGGAACGAGCGCCAGCGGCGCAGTCGGCATAGTCTTTTCGATAATGGCGATCTTCCAGGCTATAGGCTTTACTTTCGGGACAGGCGCTGCCAGTATGATATCCAGAAAACTCGGCGCCCGGGAGACCGAGGCTGCGAGCAGGTATGCCTCCAGCTCTTTTTTTCTGGCATTTGGGTCAGGCCTGATTTTCACCCTTTACGGACTCTTTTCCCTTGATGACTTTATGTTGAGGCTCGGATCTACAGAAACGATCCTTCCCTATGCAAAAAGCTACGCAATGTACATCCTGCTTGGCGCGCCGATAATGTGCACATCTTTTGTCATGAACAATGTGCTCAGGGCTGAGGGCAAGGCAGCTTTCGCAATGGTCGGACTTGTGACCGGAGCCCTGCTCAATATAGTGCTGGATCCGATATTCATCTTCACCTTCGGCCTCGGCATATCAGGGGCAGCGATCGCAACGCTGATTTCCCAGTGCATAAGTTTTTCAATTCTTCTCTCTGTTTTCATACTCCGAAAGAGCAGCATAAGGATCAGCATCAGAAACATTTCAAGGAAACCGAAAGAATTTTTCGACATCCTGACCCTTGGTACCCCCTCTCTATGCAGGCAGGGACTTGCAAGCATAGCAACAGTGGCCCTCAATGTTGCTGCCTCGGCATATGGCGACGCCGCTGTAGCCGCCATGTCGATAGTGGGACGCACATTTATGCTCGTCTTATCCATGATGATAGGCCTGGGACAGGGGTTCATGCCTGTGTCCGGATATAACTACGGCGCGAAGAATTACGCCCGTGTGAAAGAGGCGTTCTGGTTCACAGTGAAAACCGGCTTGTTGATAATGGCAGTGACAGCAGTGACCGGTTTTGTGATGGCGCCTGGGATAGTATCGGCATTCAGGAGAGAGGACGCAGAGGTCATCGCAATAGGGACCCTGGCCATGCGGCTCCAATTTTCTGCCCTCATCCTACAGCCGCTTTTCGTATCGACAAATATGCTTTTTCAGTCAACGGGGCATGCAGCAAGAGCGACCTTTCTTGCCTGCAACAGGCAGGGAGTATATTTTCTCCCCCTTATTCTGATCCTGCCATCACTATTCGGCATAACAGGAGTCCAGATAACACAGCCCATATCAGATATACTGAGTTTCCTCACATGCATCCCTTTTTTGTATCTTTTCATGAAAAAGCTGAATAAGCTTGAAAAAGAAAAAATTTCCTGATGGCTGAAGGCGTGCTGCGTTTTAAGGAACGATCTCTGACTGAGGGAAATATAACCCCGCAGCTTATAAAATTCGCGCTCCCTTACATGTCTGCGAACCTTCTCCAGGCACTTTATGGAGCGGTCGATACAGTGATAGTCGGGCACTTCACAAACGCGGCGGGACTTTCGGCCGCCGCAATAGGAAGCCAATTCATGTTCCTTATCAACGGCGTCATAATCGGTCTTTCAATGGGAGGAACGATCCTGATCGCCAGATATTTCGGTGCAAAATCAGATACTGACATCAAAGAGACTATAGGGACAATGTTTACTCTCTTTGCTATTGTAAGCATTGCTCTGACCCTGATAATGTTTGCTGCCGTAAAGCCTCTGGTAAGCCTTATTCAGACTCCCCCTGAGGCAGTCTCCCAGACAGAGGGATATATTTTCATAAGCTCCGCGGGCATTTCTTTTATGTTTGCATACAACGCACTCAGCGCTATGCTGAGGGGGTTCGGGGATTCCAAAAGTCCGCTTGTCTTCGTTGCCATAGCATCAGTCTGCAACGTCATAGGCGATCTGATCCTGGTCGCTGTCTTCAAAATGGGCGCTCCCGGCGCTGCACTGGCTACAATACTCTCCCAGGGGCTGAGCGCAGTCCTGGCTGTTATATATCTGAAAAAACAAAGTTTCCATTTCGACTTCAAGCTCGACAGTTTCCGCATCAAGAGAGAAAAACTTAAAAACCTGCTCAAAATAGGGCTGCCTATGTCTGTCCAGATGTCAATGACAACAGTTTCATTCATGTTCATAATGGCCACTGTAAGTGTGATGGGTGGCGTTGTCGCATCCGCTGCCATCGGTATCACCTCAAAGATAAACGGGTTTGTAATGCTCCCTCCCATCGCCTTTTCAGCTGCTATTTCTGCAATGGTCTCGCAGAATATGGGGGCCGGCCGGCCCAAAAGGGCAATAAAATGTCTATACGTCGGGATCTCGGTCACGTTGATATTCGGAGTGATATCGTTTGCCCTGCTTCAGTTCTTTTCTCCGGCTGTAATAAAAATATTCACTCCTGATATAGAGCTGATAAGAGCGACTTCCCTCTACCTGAAGTCGTTCAGCATCGACTGCATCCTTGTATGTTTCGTCTTCTGCCTCAACGGATTTTTCAACGGATGCGGGCACACGAGGTTCAGCATGGTCAACAACCTGATGGCCGCGTTTTTGATAAGAGTTCCTGCAACCTGGCTTTTAAGCAAAATTCCAGGAGCAGATCTCTTCAGCATAGGCTTCGCGACCCCCATGTCATCACTGCTCTCGATCACCATAGGTATAATATATCTGAGAAGCGGAAGATGGAAAAGTCTTAAACTTTCATAAGGAGATGAACGTATGCAGAAACTGGATGAAATAATTTTGAAAAGGCAAAGCTGCCGGAGCTACGAGACAAAGCCTGTGACAAAGGAAGATATAAGCAAATGTCTTGATGCCGCAAGACTGGCCCCGTCGGCCTGCAACAGCCAGCCATGGAAATTTACAGTGGTCACTGAACCGGAAACGAAAGCGAAGCTCGCCAACCTTCTGCAGATCGTGGGAGGAAACAAATTCGCAGACGCGGCTCCGGTGCTTATAGCAGTCAGTGAAGATGAATGCCCCAAACTTATGCCGGGAGTGCTTGAGAGATGGAGCTGCAAACACTTTGCCCATGGCGACATCGGCATAGCAATAGCACACTTCACGCTGAAGGCTGCAGAATCAGACCTTGCAACATGCATAATGGGAACCTTTGAGGACAGTGATGTTAAGGAACTGCTCAACATCCCCAGGGGAGACACTGTACGGGCGGTAATTGCCCTCGGTTATCCGTCGGACGATAAGATAAGGGATAAAAACAGGAAAGAACTCAGCGAGATAGTCCGTTTTATCGATTAAAAGAAAAAGCTCACTCTATTTCCAGAGTGAGCTCAGTTTGGCATATTCTGTATCATCTTCCATGTGCCGCAGTGAGTGCAGGAAACGCCTGCCCTCACTGCAGAGCATTTCCTGAGTGAGGCAGCGCACCCGGGTGCGCGGTATGGCGTGTAAGAACTCTGACTCCACATGAACAGGCGCAAGCCCTTCGCTGACTTTATCCGGCACAGTATCCAGCGCCCAGTTGAAGAAGACCGCATGGTTCGTGTGGTCATTGACGTCAAGATCCTGCCAGCGCACCTTCCACTTCTCCTCTATCTGCGGATCTGTCAGTTCCGGCACTCTCACGTCCTCGGGAAGCACTTCCGAGATCCTCTCCATGAAACCCGTCATCAGCTCGCTCTTGTCGAGACGGATCGGCCTCTCTCTCTTAAGGTCCAGCAGGACCCACCATGTATAGGCGGAACCGAGGAAATCGCCCGCTCCGTTCCACAGCTTGTAAGAACGGAGGGAGTAAAGGTTATGGTAAGGTTCCGCATAAGTCTTGATCCTTATCGTCCCATCCTCTTTGAGGGGGTATTTCTGAAGATCTATACGATACTTCCTAAGGAACCATGTCACATTGTGCTCAAGGGTCTGCCTGACAGAGAGATTGTATTTTGAGGCATCGATGTCCGCCATCTCCTGGAACATCTCCAGGAGAACTCCAAACTTCAGCCTTCCTTTGGGGTCGATCCCGCTGAAAGGGATCTGGTTTTCAATTTCAGTCATCGAGGTAACAGTCGAAGTAACCCTGTATATATACTACCGGGGTGCCTTTGTCCCCCGAGCCCGAGGTAAGGTCGCAGAGCGATCCGATAAGGTCCGTCATCCGCCTCGGAGTGGTCCCAAGCGTGCAGTGTCCGAACTTGTCCATTTCGCCCTTCGACTCAATGGCCTCGCGGATCGCATCAGACGGGTCCTTGTCCCCTGCGTTGTCTGCAACATACTTGAACTTTATCTCCTTTGGCATCCCGTTCAGGCCCTCTGTATAACCGGGCGACACCACAGGATCCGCCAGCTCCCATATACCGCAGACAGGATCTTTGAAAGCTCCGTCTCCGTATACCAGCACTTCGAGCTTTTTGCCGGTACGGTCAAAAAGATCCTTCTGGAGCTCTCTGACAAAGTCATCACAATCCCTGGGAAAGAGTTTCACAGAGTCGTCGTTTGTATAGTTGGATCCAAGCAGGCCGTACTCTTCATTGAAACCTGCCCCATCCCTTATGGGTGAGCTGCATATCTCATCAAGCGAGATCACATTTGCCCCTGCTTTTTCAAGGATATCCCTGTGGAGCTTCCTGGTATGTATACTTGCCACTATCACTGTATTTGAGAAACTGAGCGCAGCAAGGGGATTATTGGCGAAATGTACGGATACCTTTTCAGGGTCTATCGATTTGTAAAGCTGCACGTAATCGACGCCGGTAAAGGGATGTCTGCATTCCCCGAAGACCTCGTAATACTCTTTTTCATCAAAGCTGTCGCAGGACAGTCTGTCACTGTTGAGGTAAAAATTCATCGGATCAATGACCTGGTTGCCAACTTCATCCGATGGATAGGAGAGAAATACACGAACCTTGCCCCTGACACCGTTCACTATCCCCCTGAGCAGCTGATGAAACCTGTTTCTGCTCAATATGGGGAAAATGATGGAGACATCACCTTCCGGGACCCTTTTTTTTACATCCTCAGATATATCAGAAAGGGTCACATAATTTCCCTGAGACCGTGCAACAAGTGATTCCGTCACTCCAACTATATCACTGTCCCTGATAACGAACGGATCCCTCTCATTTTCAGATGCGGCAACGATCGTATCGGAAATTATATTTATCAGATCTGCACCTTTAGTTATTACCGGCAGACGGATACCTCTGGAAGCTGCTCCAACATAGCGCATGATATCTTTCCTCCCAAAACGGGCATATTTTATAAAAACCAACTATGTATTTTACCATGAATTGCAGGATGAAACACCCTGCGGGAGTCGGTCGGTAGTCGGTGGGGAATCAGTTGGGAATCAATTGGAGGGACGGGAACGAGAAACACCCACGGGGGAATTGCGGCGTGGATAATGCCGCGGTGAATTGGGACTTAACTGCGATCGGGAAGTGCGGCGTGAATATGCCGCGCGAAGTGGCGATCTCATCGCCGGGAAGCGGTTGGGAAGCAATTGGTCAAACGGTTGTAAGAATTTGAGATACTAGCTTCTTATCGTCTTCCCGGTATGGGGTTGTCGGGAGAGCACCGTTTTCCATCAGGAAACAGCGCTCTCCTGACAGGCCCATACGGGAATGACCTAAAGGGTCCAGATTTTACGATAGTCCCATATCGCAATTGGGATTTAGAGCGAGTGATAACGACGCAACACGCAGCGGAGCCTTTCGAAGGCGTATATCAATACGTTGAAGGAAGGCTCCGCAAGCGTTGCTAAGTCAGCGCCGCTATAAATCCCAATTGCTATTGACAGCAAGGGGGAAGTGGCTGTATTATCTCGTGCAATCATTATAAGATCTGACTTCAAAAAACAAAGGAGGCTCGCGAAAATGCCGGCTGATATGTTCAGAAACGTTTCCTATTATTACGCATATTCTTATCCTCGCTGCGATCACGCCTCGGGGCTATTGGTGTTTTCTGCGAAGTCTGAGTCAGCATAGGGATATTTCTGCTGGATGACACTTCAAGGACCGCCGACCCGAGGGCCGGCGGTCCTTTTTTGTTGATCACACGGATCTGCATTTTATACCAAATGTAAAAAATTGATCGGAGGAATTATAAATGTTAAATACTGATATGTGGGTAATAGTTTCAGGGGCTTCGCTTTTGTGGAGTGCGGCATGGTCGATAATGAAGATCATCAGGTCGGTGAAATAAAATGTTTACTTTTGCCCCCCTCTGGATCGGATACGCTGTACTCCTTGTCCTTATAGCCAAATACTCAAGAAGCAGGGACGCGCTGCTTCCGGGAAAAGTTGGCGTAGCTGTTCAGGCCCTTGCATATGTCGCCACATATATTTCTGCTGTGGCGCTGGTCGGGTTCGGCGGCCTCTGTTACATCTTCGGGATGCAGATGCTCCTGATCGCGGCGGGCAACGTCTGGCTCGGGACATGGTTCGTCTACCGTTACCTCGCATGGCCTACAAGGCTGTGGCAGAGGAAGCTTAATTCAAAAACACCGGCTGAATTCCTCTCAAAGGCATTTGAGACCCCGAAGCTGCAGGTATTCCTCGGCTTCATATCGACAGTACTGCTTATAATTTACGGTTCAGCAGTATTCAAAGGCGCAGCAGTCATGGTCTCCGGAGTACTGCCTATCTCCACAAACACCGCGCTTGCCCTCCTTGTGGCCGTTGTAGGGATAAGCGTCGTCTGGGGGGGGCTGAGGGGCGTTCTTTACACTGAAGCCTTCCAGGGGCTTGTAATGATAGTCGGAGTCGGTGCCCTTCTCTTCTCTCTGCTTCGAGAGGTTGGCGGTCCGATAACAGGTCTCCAGGCACTGGCGGCGCTTCCTCCTACAGAGGCTGCAAACAACGGTTTTCTGGCGTTGAGCAGCGGTCCTGCCGGGCTCAATATTATCTTCCTTACCATAGTGACATCGGTCGGCATCTGGGCACAGCCTCAGATGATACAGAGACACTTCGCCCTCAAGAGCACCCAGGAGACAAGAAAAGCTGCTCCGCTGGCTATGCTTGCGCTCTCTGTCGTGGTCGGCGGAGCCTACTTTGCAAGCGCGCTTTCAAGGCTGATCCTGGGACCCGGGATAACAAATCCTGATATTGTACTTCCCACGCTGGTACATAAACTTCTTCCGGTATTCGGTCAGCAGCTTTTTGCCCTCGCGATAGTATCGGCATCTCTCTCCACAGCATCCGCACTTCTGCATATAGCAAGCGGAAGCCTCGGTCGTGACGTATTAAAAAAACATCTGACAGGCTGGTCATGGAGAATAGTAGTCATCTTCTGTACAGCATGCAGCGGCATATTCGCACTAAAAAGCTCCTCGATAATCGCACTTATATGCGCAACAAGCTGGACCATACTGGCTTGTTCGATACTGGTCCCCTATCTTGCGCTTCTGATCCAAGGACCGAAAGCAGGCTCAAAGGCGGCCTTTTCCTCATCAGTTCTCGGCCTGGCTGGGACCTTAGCATGGTATCTGCTGGCCTACAAACCCACATCGATGGGAATAAGCGGGATCTCAGCTCCCGGGATCATAGGGGCGATACACCCCATTCTGCCCGGAGTTGCATCATCTTTTACCGCATTCATTCTCTTTGCAAAAAAAGGAACTTTCACGATGCCCGCACTTTCCGGGTCCGCGGCCGCGTCTGAGGAGGATATGCCCATTAGATAGTGAAGCGGCGATCTTTATCGCCGTGAAGCGATGGTGAAACAGTGGTGAAGCGGTCGTAGGGGCGAGCGGGAAAAACCTCGCGGGAGTCAGTTGCAAATCAGTTGGTAATCAGTTGGAAGGGCAGACAAGCAATTGGCAAGCAGTTGGCCAGCGGTCGTTTTTTTAAAAACATAGCTTAGCAGTCGCTAAGCCGTGGCTGAGCTGTGGCTGAGCCATCGTAGGAGCGGGCGTGGAAAAGTCCGTGGGAGTCAGTTGCAAATCAGTTGGGAATCAGTTGTTAAAGGCAACCGGGAAGATCACCGGCGGGAATCCAGGTTTTGTTTTGCTTCACGCATCTAATCGTCGTCCTCGACTGGGGAATTCCGGGACGACGGATATTTTTAAGGTTCTACGACCGACTCCCAATTGATTCCCAACAGATTTGCAACTTACTCCCCGTGAATGCATTGCTTGTTGTTAAGTCAGCGCTGCTATAAATTCCAATTGCGTTTATAGAGTGTGAAGAAAGGCAGTTACCGCCTCAAGCCCTTCTATCAACACTTCCTTTTTTGGAGCATACCCTATGCGAAAGTGGTTTTCGAACTCGAAGCAGCTTCCGGGGACTACGAAGGCGCCGTTGTATTCGAACATGCGCCTGCAGAATTCTTCTGACTCCATATCATAGTCGTACTTGATCAGCGCTGTCGTTCCCGAGTTCGGGACTGTGAAGCTGAGGCCTTCTGTCTTTTCGACCCAGTCTGTCAGGATTTTTTTGTTCTCCAGAATGATCTTCATGTTACGTTCGAGTATCTTCTTCTTATTTTTGAGGGCTATCAAAGCGAACGCATCGTCGATCATCCCGCAGCTGATTATGTTGTAATCGCGGTGTTTGAAGCATTCTTTTATAAATTCCATATTTGCGGTCACCCATCCAAGCCTCAGGCCTGCAAGCGAGTAAACCTTCGACATGCTGGAGGTGCCGACGCCTTTTTCATATATGTCGGCAATAGAGGGAACAGAGTAGCTTCCTTCGTGCTCAAGTCCACGGTAAACTTCATCGCAGACGACCCATGCCCCAACTTTATCGGCTATTTCAGCGATCTCCTGCATCACCTTTTCACCGAAACAGGCGCCGGTGGGATTGTTCGGGGTGTTGATGACTATTGCCCTGGTATTTGATTTGACAAGGGACCTAAGTTTGTTCATGTCGGGGATGAATCCGTCCTCCGGTTCTGTCCGAAGCCGCCTTACCTTGGCTCCAAGGGATTCCGGAAGGGAGTATAGCTGCTGATATGTGGGATAGACTGCCACCACCTCATCTCCCGGCCTGACCAGGGAGAAGATGGCGAGGAAATTCGCTCCTATCCCGCCGTTTGTTACTATAACGTTATCGATCGTTTTCTTTTTATGGTAGAGCTTGGTTATCTCTTCCCTCAGGTCAACGCTTCCCGGAATTGCTCCGTAGGTAAGCTTAGTCTCCGCAAGCCTTCCAAAGAACTCGTCTCTTTCTATAGAAGCAATATCCAGCAATTCTCCGACTTTCAGGGATTCCACACAAGTCTCCGCGATGTTGTATTTAGCATCATCCTCGTATTTATTCATCCACTCTTCAACTTCAAAAGCCTTGATCTCCACGTCGATTCCCCCCTCTAAATACGGCTTAGCAATAGCTAAGCGTGGCTGAGCAATAGCTGAGCAGTCGTAGGATCTTAAGATCCGCTCCCTCTTTGCCGTCCCCGGACTTTGTCATTTTGTCGTCTCCCTCGAGTGCTCCTGTCGGGGGCCCAGTGGCTTTGTTTTACGCTATTACTGCGTTTGCAAGACCCTAAAACAGAAGACTCTGGATCCCGGCATCTCAAAACGCATTCGAAATGGTTCGAGCACTATGGTTAATTTAAAAAGTTTTCCTAACGGAAAACGGTGCTTTCCCGACAAAGGCATACCGGGAAGACGATGATGAATGAGTCGGGGGACGACGGTGCTTTTGGTTCTGACGACAGCTCAGCAACCGCTCAGCTATTGCCCAGCGATCGCTCAGCCGCCTTTATATATTGAGGAACTATTTTTTCAGGTAGTCTATGACTGACTGAATCGCATTCAGCGCATCCGGGGGAAGCGCGTCCATGCCGCCAAGCTCTGTCTGTCTTGATTTTACAAATTGCATCCTGTCGTTCATCCTGTTTATAAACTGCTGTTTGAAAGTCCAGTTTTTGAAGTCTACATCGAATCCGGGGATGTTAAGAACTTCCATTCCGGGTATCCCGCCAAAGGGCACGAATTTTGCCTTGCCTTCGACGATATCTTCCAATATCTTAAGAGTTGTATTTTTTTCCACCTTCTTGTCAAGGAAAGAACCGGTGTTGAGTATGTAGCAATCGACTCCGTCCTCAAAAAGAGATCTAAATCTTATGTAGTCCATCGCAAGGGGATACGTTCTGAACGGGTTGGCGTAGCTCTCTATTACCAAGGCATCGGGGTCTACTCCAGGAGCGAGCCTCTCCGCGGAAGTCCTTCTTGTTGCAAGTGTGGCACCCATTACCGAGGCAAGTGAGTTTCCGGTTATCTTAAGCACTGGCGGGATCGTGGGATCTTTCATAAGCCAGAAGATAGCATTAAGCGGCTCGTCTATCCTGTCTATCCTGTTTGGCGACCAGAACCTTGATTTCACCGCACGTCCGTTGCCATTCCTTATGTCTTCGCTTACAACGAAAAGCTTGCCTGCTTCGTCAACTACGACTCCGCAATTCTGCAGGGAGAGGAGATACTTATTATCCTCACAACCCATCGGGTAGTCCTGCATCTTGTCAAAATAAGCAGGTTCAAGAGCTATTGCATATTTTTCCTTTACATTGATCACTACTGCGTCATCATGAAGCACTGTGACATCGTACTTGTCCTTATGTTTTGCATGTGTCAGTGTGGATTTTCCTGAACCGGAAAGACCGAAGACTGCCATGACAAATTTTTTATCGCTTCCATCCTTCAGTTTGTATCTTTTGACCCCTCCGTGGCATGCAGCGTAGCCGTTTCTGGCGCCAACTCCCCATGCAAGTGTCAGGGTACCCTTCTTGAACTCTCCGAAATACCTCATTCCGAGAATCGCAGCACAGTTCTGTTCCGGGGAGAAGAAAGCAAGACCGAGTGGATAATCGGGATGAGTCCATTCAGGATCTATAAATACATAGAGGTCCCCGTCTTTGGGCAGTTCCCTCGAATTTGCATAGCGTTCCCTATATTCATCGTTCATATATTGGAAATTCAGCATCCAGTTGTAAATGGAATTCTCAAACTTCTCAGGAACCATAACATTTGCCTTGACCATAAAGTCCTCTTCAAGGCCAATAACGGCTTCCGCTGAGTAAAATTTTCTGAATCTGGAATTGTAAATTGCCTCTCGAAGAAGTGTTGCATACTCAGGGACCGAAACATTGGGATAACCAACGATCCTTCTTGCCGCTGCGCATCTGCCGAAGACTGCTCCGTCGTTGAAAAGAAGTACGTTGGCTCCTTCGGGAAGTCCCAGCTCTGTAGGACGAAGAACAGGCATTCCGGTAAGCTCGATAGCACCCGGACTGTTCTTTGCAAGTTCATAAGCCTGGCAGAGATCTTTGATCTTAATGACATTGTTTCCGTAGAAAGCTGTCTCGATAGTGGTCCTTATAGGAATGGAGTTGAGTTTTTTAAAGCTCTCGAGATCCACGAAATGCCCCTGTGTAGCCATTGAAAATTTCCTCCCCGGGAAATAAATGATATTTTTGCACAAAAAACAACTGCGGCGTTTTTACCGCCCTGTCTATAGCTTACAACAATAAAAAAAATTGGCAAGAGTGATGGTGCAAATTATACAATTTACTGAAATATAAAAAAACGGCCCCACCTTTAAGGCGAAACCGTTTCATCATTTATTAAAATATTGCGGTTATTTAAGATGGACTATATAACTCAAGGATAGGATATGGGCGGTGTTGTCGCGCGCATCTGCTGTAGTATACGTCCCGCCGTAAACATCCGTTGCTTTTGTTGATGCATTTATTACCCGGTCTTTTATCCACATAAATCCCCATGCAAAGACAAGCTCTGAATTCTCGCTGCGCTTCTTGAAACCTATGCTTAGAGTCTGTCTGTCTCCGGTTGGGACCGCGAAATCCATGTATTCATCCGGCATCGGGCTGTTGTCGTAAGCGTATCCTCCCATTATGCTCCAGATCTCGTTTATTTTGTGCTCTATACCGACCTGATAGCGCCACACATCTTTCCAGTCCTTGATTTCAGTAGATTTAGGCAGATAATTATCATAGGTCATTTCCAATTTGTCATAAGTGCTCCACTTTGTGTAGGTAGCACCGATCTCCGCCCTCGTTTTTTCATTGAATTTGTGGCCGAAACCGAACGTCAGGCTGTCTGGCAGTGTTACTGTGCCATGTGCTTTCGTGGATTTAGCTCCGCCGTTTGTCAAATCAAGGTCCGCATCCATATTTTGTTTGATCGAGGAACGGTAAACAGCAGCGAATGATGTGTTCTCAGTAAAATCGTAATTGAAACCTAAGTTCCATCCCAGTGCTATATTGTCTCCGTCAAGCTTATAATCCACTTCAGTTCCCGGAGAAAGTCCATACTTGTAAGCTATGGCTCCGGGTATCTTTTTGCTCATCTGCAGCCTGATATAATTTATGTCAAGCCCTGCCGCTATAGAAAGTTTGTCCGTAACCTTGTACGCTACTGTCGGCTGAACTGTCAGACCTGTGATCTTAGCCAGATGGCTGTTAAACCTTCCCGGCCATGCGGGATCGTATTGCGTCGAGTTCCCGAATCTGGAGAATACTCCTATTCCCCACCAGAGCTTATCATTTTGCTGCTTCACATAAAAAAGGTTGGGAACATACCCGGGAGCCTCATCATTGCTCCATGTCTCACCATCATCACTGCCGCCGTGAAAATCGACTCTCCCTCTCGGGTTTATGTACGAAAGGCCTCCGCTTATCCAGCTTCCCTTAAGCCTTGTAATGCCTGCAGGGTTATAAGCAAGCAGGGAAGGATCGTCTTCAGCAAACATATAGGCTTCTCCCATCGCCACTCCTCCCGCAGACCATTCATAGATAGCAAATCCATCGGCGAATGCTGCGTTGGGCACCAAGATCAGAGCAAAAAGCAGCAGACAAAAGAGACCTCTTAACTTATTCAAATTGACTCAATCCTTCCTAAAATAAATTTTATATGAATTTTATTTAGTACTTATGTGGCTGAAATTCGGGTGTTTCTGACCAAGACTTGGCGTTATAACTGATATTTCAATTTCCACCGGTATGGAATGATCATAGTATTTCGTGAAATCGGCCAGGGTCCTGGACTCAAGATATCTTAAAAAGGCCCTTGTCAGTTCGTCCATCATTGCACCGATAAAGCAAACTTTGTTTTTGCAGCCGTCAAGTCCGCAGCCCTTAGAGTCAAAGGGCCCGCCAAGAAGCTCAAAGATGTTGCGAAGGGGGGTCTCTTCCGGCACACAATTTAGCTTGTAACCGCCGCCCGGACCGCGCACAGACTTGACCATTCCTCCCTTATTGAGACGTTGGAGGACTTTTGAAAGATGCGGCTCAGTGGAGCCTATTGCTGCTGCTATCTGCTGTGTGGAAAGACATCTGTCCGGGTTTTTCGCAAGCTCTCCAAGAGCATGCAGACCCAGGATCAGGGGATCCGGCAAGCTGACGATAGGATTCAGTTCGTTCTCCTCCTCGCAATAACGGAATACCGGATATTCTATTCCATTTCTCTGGGATGGTCAACATTAAACGGGATAAAGTGATGGATTCTTTTCACACTAATAATATATCAGCAGGAGATACGGAAGGGAGAAAATAGGCCAAACATACCACTTGTGGGATTATAATTTACCCTTATTATTGAACGACCATTAATTTTTGGAGGATCGGTTTTGGAAAATCGCTTAAAAATCATCACATCTGATCTTAAAATATGGCTGGCTGCAGCAGCGTTTCTCTCGATCCTTACATCAAACCCGGCATGGGGATTGCTCCTTGGATCAGCCGCAGCTCTTTCGGCAGGAAACCCTGCCGCCGAAAGTACCGGAAAAGTGTCAAAAAAACTCCTCCAGATCGCTGTCATCCTTCTGGGGTTCGGGATGCACCTAAACACGGTCATAAGGGTCGGCCTGACTTCTGTATGGATCACTATGATATCTATATCATTGACCCTTATAATTGGCATGACCCTTGGCAGGATGTTCGGCGTAAAGAGAGACCTTTCCCTTCTTCTGAGCACCGGTACGGCTGTATGCGGAGGAAGCGCCATAGCCGCAATGTCGCCATCCATCGGGGCATCGCAGTCGGATACCGGTGTAGCGATGGCGGTAGTCTTTCTGCTCAACGGAGCCGGACTGCTGATATTCCCCGCAATAGGCCGTTTCTTTGAACTTTCACAGCAGCAGTTCGGCTTCTGGGCGGCCCTTGCAATACATGACACAAGCAGCGTGGTCGGGGCGGCAGCTATCTACGGAGCAGAGGCTCTGGCGATAGGAACCACAGTCAAACTCACGCGCGCACTATGGATACTGCCTCTGGCTATTGGGGGAGCAAAGCTGAACAGGTCTGAGAGCAAGGCGCCATTCCAGTGGTTTTTGATAGGATTTTTAGCTGCTGCCGCGGCAAGGTCACTTTTTCCCGCACTTGAAGCGGTCTGGAATCTGGGATCCCTTGCGGGAAAACATCTTATGACTGGCACGCTCTTTCTTATAGGAGCGGGCCTGAGCAGGGATAAATTGAAAAAGATAGGCTTTAAGCCTCTGTTTATGGCTGTTACCCTCTGGCTTATTATTTCCATCCTCTCTCTTACAGCCGTAATAAAAGGATTTATGCCGAACATCAACATTTAGGGGGAAATGACCGTGTCAGAAATAATATTAACGATGTTTGACGAACAGAATCCCTGCTGGACAGCCGAACTCCTCAAACTTGCGGGAGAGGATGCCTCGGGGCTTGATGAGCTTGTCAGCTCAGGGTCACTCGAACTCTCTGACGGGATATACAGCCTGACTGAGAGAGGAAAGACTGACTTTGAAAGAACGAGGGACGAACTTTTTCTGGAAGGCATGCCCGGGACAAAACCGTCTGATCCTATCAGAAGCGTGAAGAGGACAAAGCTCCGGTTGCTTCTGGACAACGCGCACCTTCAGAGGTGGGGGATCAAAGTCTATCATCCAGGGCGGGATCTCATTTTTTATCCTGACCTGAAGGAAGAAGAACTCCTTTCCTTCAAAAACGGGGCACCGGAATGGAGCTACACAGACTCCTTTCTCTACAGGAAGATAAATGAGGAGTTCAAGCCTGCCCTTATAGAGGGAAGAAAAACGGACCTCGTGACCCCGGAAAGGCTGCGCTCATGGTGTGCAGATAACTCAATGGAGCCCGGCAGACTGAATATCGACCTGCTTTACCTCTGCCACTATGATTTCATGCAGTACAGGGATTTTGGAGGCCACCCCAACGACCGGATGAAAGTGATCAACACGGACAGGTTCCTCTTTATATTCCCTGAACACGAGACAGAAAAAAACCTTGCGGCTGTCGCAAAATTCCATCTTTGGCTGAACACACTGAGAAGGATGATGATCCCCGGCTACGTGGACAGGGATACCCAGGAGCAGGACAGCGTCAGCTGGCTCATCTTCACAACAGAGAGGGAAGATGAGGCGGCAGCTATGGCGGAAGAGCTCGGTAAATTCGGAGAAAAACTTGTTGAGAACGCAAATCCCTGTGAGATATGGGCGGTTTCAATGGAAGCGCTTGAAAATGTAAAAGAGAAGAGGGAACTTATCTGGGAACTGCTTCCTGATATTGCGCACCCTGCTCAGAGAACGATCATTTAAATCGGAGGGAACTTATATTTTATGTTCTGGGACAGTGCGCTTGAATCAATAATGCTGATCTGCTTCGCGGCAGCATGGCCGGCTTCTATACATAAATCATGGACGAGCAAAACAAGAAAAGGCAAAAGTCTTTTCTTTCTCGCAATAATATTCGTCGGATATGCCGCAGGGATCACAAGGATACTGCTCAGGGCCGACGGGAGCTTCCTTATCTTGCCATATACCTTCAACGAACTGCTTGTAAGCTGCGACCTTATGATCTATTACAGGAACTACAGGATAGACGAGGGAAAGCCGCCTTTGATCCCTCAGGGCACAAAAGATTTTGCAAAAGATTACTTCAGGAACCGCCGATGTAGAAACAGGATGTAAAAATTTAAGGGGCTGCGTGATATCTTACGCAGCCCCGTTTTTTTATCCAATTATCTCTTTCTTGGCATGGAAAGGGAGCTTGGCGTAACTGCCATGCCGCCAAGTGACGTGCAGCGAAGTTCGAGCGGGAGCATCCTTCCCGAAGAGTAGACCGCGTCCACGGTGTCATCGATACCTACTGCGTTGTAATATCCTCCGAGTATCATATCCGCGCAGATGAATGCCTGGGATGCAAATGAACCGTTCCTTGTGTGGCATGGGATCTCAACTATCGCCTGCACAAGGTCGCAGACCAGCCCCATCGCGTTCTGGAACATGATGGCCCCGGCATCGGCAGCCTGACGCGCCGAACCTCCCGCTGCCTCGACCACAGCTCCCGCTCCCATGGCTCCTGCCGCTCCTATCTCGACCTGACATCCGCATACTTCGGCGGCAAATGTGCCTCTCGTCGCAAGTACCCAGCCGATCGCACCTGCAGCCCACATGGAACGGACGACTTCCTCACGTGTTTTTTTCATGTCTTCCAGCATCGTCACCATTACCCCGGGGATGACCCCTGCAGAGCCGCCCGTCGGAGCAGCGCATACTATTCCCTGTCCGCTGTTGACCTGCATCGCGGCCATCGCGCGCGCCGCCGCTCTGGTATGTATCCCGCCAAGTGCAAGGCGTCCTTCCTTTTCTGCATCCATTATCTTCTTTGCAGAAGGATCAAGGAGGAACATCTGCGGGCTGTTCTCTGAAAGACCCAGAGTGACTGAATCAATCATCACCTGAAGCCGCCTGTCCATTTCAGCATCAAGAGTCTCTTTGGGCATGCACAGAAGGGCGGATTCAAACTCAAGCGCGGCTTCACCGAGAGAAAGCCCCTTCTCTTCGGCATATTTCACCATCTCCTCGCCGGAGGTGAATATCCTTTCTCCCCTTATAGGGAAAAAAACAGGTATCGCGCAGAAACAGCTGAAAAGCTGCTTTTCGGACTTTAGTTTTTCAATGATAAGTGAATCAACGGGAGCGGGCGTTGACAAAAGCAGCATTGACCTGCCGTTTTTTTCGCTTGCAGATACTTTACCGGACTTTTGGAGCATCTCCATGACGTCCGCAGACCTTTCCGCAGGAACTTCGACAGAGAACCAGTAAGCATCGCCGGTCATTTCAACTTCCCATCCGTTGAGACGGCGAAAGAGAAGGGCCCCGCCGCCGGTGGAATCGGCAACTGCAGAAAAGGTCGATCCGTCCTTAAGCTTCGCCTCGATCTTTATGCTGTTTGGATGGCATGACTCAGGGAAGCTTTTAACAATAAACTTAATATCCACCCCGAAGGATGGAAAAAGATCAAAAGCCTTTTTGAAACGGGGGTCGGTAAGCGGCAGATCCAGTGTTCCCATTATAAGGGCCAGGTCGCTTCCCTGTTCATGATAGACCTCCGCTATCGAGGATGCCGGTTCAAATGTGAATGATATCTCGCAGGGCAGCTCGCCTATCATGCTGCGGCACATCTTTGCTATGTGGTAAGGGCCTGCTGTGTGTGAACTTGAACTTCCGGGCATGACCGGACCTATGACGTTGTTCAGAATGCTTGCTGTTGTCATCTTATGCTGCCTCCCTGTATCTCTTTATTCTGTGTCTTGTTCCAGTAAAAATATCACATTCAGCCTCCGATGTCATTAATTTTAAAGATTGGGGTTGTTAATTAGGCAGAACTTCATTACAATGCTTGCCAACAAAGCAATTCACAAAACAACCTGAAAAGAGGTCCTGTCTTTTGGGAAAGAGCAATAACAAAATCTCTGCATTTCTCGAACGCAAAGGGGTAGAGTTCTCATTCAAACGCTACTTCGTGGACGCGCTCGGAGCAATGGGAGTAGGTCTGTTCTCATCATTGATAACCGGGTTGATCCTCAAGACCATCGGCACAAAGGCCGGGATACCGATACTGGTGGAATTCGGCGGCCTGGCGAGCTCCATGACGGGCGCGGCAATAGCAGTGGCAATAGCACAGGCTCTGAGAGCTCCTGCAATGGTCGTCTTCTCCTGCGTGGCAGTAGGTTTTGCCGGCAACACATGGGGAGGTCCGGTGGGGGCTTTTGTAGGTGCCGTCGTGGCATCTGAAGTAGGTAAGATAATATCGAAAGAGACAAAGATAGATATAATAGCGACGCCTTCCGGGACCATAATTGCGGGCATGGCTGTGGCAAAGCTGGCGGGCCCCACAATAAGCGCGATGATGACCGGGATCGGGATAATAATCATGAACGCCACGGAACTTCAGCCGGGTCCGATGGGAGCCATCGTCTCCGCGATAATGGGAATGATACTTACCCTTCCCATATCAAGTGCTGCGATCGCTGTTGCGCTTAACCTTTCAGGACTTGCCGCCGGGGCCGCGACGGTAGGATGCTCGACACAGATGATAGGTTTTGCGGTCATGAGCTTCAGGGAGAACGGCCTTTCCGGACTGCTGTCGCAGGGGCTCGGGACCTCAATGCTCCAGATGCCCAATATTGTGAGACACCCGTTGATATGGGTCCCCCCCACGCTTGCAAGCCTTATTCTGGGCCCGATATCGACACTTGTTTTTAAAATGGAGAACATCCCTTCCGGCGCAGGGATGGGGACCAGCGGTTTTGTCGGACAGTTCGGGGCGATTGACGCAATGGGAAGCAGCCCTGCGGTACTGATGCAGATAGGCCTCATGCATTTCCTGCTGCCAGCAGTCACTACCCTTGCAATAGCAGAGATAATGAGGAAAACCGGACTCATAAAACCGGGGGACATGAAGCTTGACCTGTAGTTTTAAGAAAGCCGCATGATTTTATAAGAAAAAAACATCCAAAATACAAGGAATACTGAACAAAAGCAGGGGCAAAAGCCCCTGCTTTTGTTATGAGAGGTATAATTATGATGCTGTTGATGCAATTTACCCTCTGACAGACAAAAACAGCACGGAGGTATTGAAGATGGCACACAACCACACTCATGGATCTCCTTACTCAAGGCTTACCGAGAGGCTGAACAGATTCCCCCAGGGAGCGCCTGCCTCAAAACTTCTTTTTGACATTTTAAAGATACTGATGACCGAAAAAGAGGCCGGACTGATGGCCCAGCTCCCAATAAAACCATTCAGGGCAAAACAGGCTGCAGAGATATGGAAGCTCCCTGAAAACGAGGCCCATAAAATACTGGATGAGCTCGCGGAGAGGGCAATACTGGTGGACATCGAACAGAACGGGGAACAGATATATGCAGTACCGCCTCCCATGGCCGGATTTTTTGAGTTCTCCCTTATGAGGGTGCGGGAAGACATTGATCAGAAAACGCTCAGCGAACTCTTCCTGCAGTACATATCCGTCGAGGAAGATTTCATGAAGGATCTTGTCTGCGGAGGTGATACCCAGATGGGGAGGATCTTCCCGCAGGAACCGCAGATACCCGATGAGTATGCATTGCACGTCCTCGATCACGAACGCGCAACAAATGTGATAGAGACAGCATCGCACATCGGCATAAGCATGTGCTACTGCCGCCATAAGGCTCTCCACAACGGTACGGCATGCGACGCCCCGATGGATATATGCATGACCTTCAACACTACTGCAGCCACCCTGATAAAGCACGGACATGCCAGACAGGTCGATATCTCTGAATGCAAAGACCTCCTGCAGCAGGCATACGATCATGACCTGGTCCAGTTTGGCGAGAATGTCCGCCAAAAGGTCAATTTTATCTGCAACTGCTGTTCATGCTGCTGTGAAGCGCTTCTGGCAATAAGGCGCTTCGGAGTCGCCCAGACGATCTGCTCAAACTTCATTACAATAGTAGATAAAGAGAGCTGCATAGGCTGCGGAAAATGTGAAAAAATATGTCCTGTGGATGCTATCGAAATAATAGGGGAAGGCCCTGCTCGAAAGGCCGTCGTTGATGAAAAAAAATGCATCGGCTGCGGAGTATGCCTGAAGCACTGCCCGGCAGGAGCCCTGATCTTCGAACCACGCCCCAACAGGCTGATCACACCCCTTGACACTACTCACAGAATAGTCGTGATGGCAACCGAAAGAGGACTTCTGCAGGAACTCATCTTCGACAACAAAGTGCTCTTCAGCCACAGGCTCCTTGCAGGCGTACTCGGAACGATACTCAAAATGCCCGGACTGAAGAGGAGCTTCGCCCAGGCGCAGCTGAAATCACGCTATCTGGAGACCCTTATTACAAAACACAGTTCATCATGAGTCAGCGACTCATACAGATAAACGAGCCGTAAACTAATGAAAGGGGTAAAATAGTATCTGCTCCTTAATTATTTATTTACTTTGAAAGAACAGATATGCCCTTTTGACGGAAGTCATCAAAATAATCTCTCCGGGAGTGTGAGGTCATGACAAAAAAGATGATTGCTCTGGTAAAGGAAAGGCCGGAACCGGGACTGTGGATGCGCGAAGTTGATATGCCCGAAGTAGGACCCGATGACGTTCTTATCAAGATCAAGAAGACTTCCATCTGCGGCACTGATCTCCACATCTACAACTGGAACGAATGGTCAAAAAAGACCATAAAGACCCCTATGACCATAGGCCATGAGTTCGTCGGAGAGATAGTACAGACTGGCAGCCATGTCCGGGGCTGGGAGATAGGCGAGAGGGTCTCCGGAGAGGGACACATCGTCTGCGGCACCTGCAGAAACTGCCTGGCCGGGAGACGGCACAACTGTCCGAACACCATCGGCGTCGGAGTCAACAGGAACGGGGCTTTTGCGCAATACCTTTCGATACCCAAGACGAATGTCTGGAGATGCGCTCCTGAGATACCCGATGACATCGTATCCTGCTTCGATCCGCTTGGAAACGCCACCCACACGGCACTTCAGTTCGACCTCATCGGAGAGGACGTCCTAATTACAGGCGCCGGTCCGATAGGCATGATGGCAGCTGCAATATGCAGGCATGTCGGAGCAAGGAACGTAGTGGTGACAGACCTCAACGATTACAGGCTCTCGCTTGCAAAAGAGATGGGAGCGACAAGAACTGTCAACGTAAAGAGAGAAAAGTTAAGAGACATCTTCGATGAGCTTGGGATGAGGGAGGGCTTCGATGTGGGACTTGAAATGTCCGGAAGCCCGAAGGCATTCTCAGACATGGTCGACCACATGTTCAACGGAGGCAGGATAGCGCTTCTGGGGCTCCTTGAACCCGGAACGGTAATAGACTGGGACAAGGTCATATTCCACGGACTTACCCTCAAGGGTATATACGGCCGGCAGATGTATGAGACGTGGTACAAGATGACTACGATGCTTCAGAGCGGGCTGGATATAAGCCGTGTCATAACCCACAGGTTCGATGTCATGGATTTCGAAGAGGGTTTCAGGGCAATGAACACCGGCGAATCGGGCAAGGTTGTCCTGGACTGGCAAAACCTTTGATCTTCCATTATCCTGTACCGACAGGCAAACGTTTGTTTATCTAAATATAATGACCGGGGGATGAGATAAATGAAAAGCGCCATAGGGATCATAACCAAAACGATAGAAGAGATAAAAGAACAGGGACTCTACAAATCAGAGAGGGTTATCACAACTCCTCAGAGAGACATCATAGATACAACAACAAATTTCGGTGTCATAAACATGTGCGCAAACAACTATCTCGGCCTTGCAGACTCCCCCAGAGTCATCAGGGCAGCAAAAGAGGCATACGACAGATGGGGTTACGGACTCGCCTCGGTACGATTCATCTGCGGCACACAGCAGATACACAAGGATCTCGAAGCAGCTATAAGCGACTTCCTTGGCATGGAGGATACTATCCTCTATTCATCATGCTACGACGCCAACGGAGGTGTCTTTGAACCCATACTGGGCGAAGGCGACGCCGTCATAAGCGATGAACTGAACCACGCTAGCATCATCGACGGGATCCGTCTCTGCAAGGCAGCAAAATTCAGATATAAAAACAACGATATGGAAGACCTGAGGACACAGCTTGAAGCGGCAAAGGGCTCCCGAATTAAGATGATAGTCACAGACGGAGTCTTTTCAATGGACGGATACATCGCAAACCTTAAGTCCATCTGCGATCTTGCGGACGAGTTCGATGCCCTCGTACTGGTCGATGACAGCCATGCGGTAGGGTTCATGGGAAAGACCGGGCGCGGCACCCACGAATACTGCGGGGTAATGGGCAGGGTGGACATTCTGACCGGCACTCTCGGAAAGGCTCTCGGCGGTGCGTCCGGAGGCTACGTCAGCGCAAAGAAGGAGGTCGTTGAACTCCTTAGGCAGCGCAGCAGACCCTATCTTTTCTCAAACACCCTTGCCCCGGCAATAGCAGGGGCTTCTCTTGAGGTCATCAAAATGCTTGGGGACACAACCGAATACAGGGACAGGGTACATGAAAACACCTCATACTTCAGGGAGAAGATGGAAGCCCTTGGTTTCGACCTGCTGCCTGGAACACATCCCATCGTCCCCATCATGCTCTATGATGCAAGGATAGCCACTGAATTCTCGGCCAGGCTCCTTGAAAAAGGAGTCTACGTTACCGGCTTTTCTTTCCCTGTCGTGCCAAGGGGCAAAGCCCGCATCAGGACACAGGTCTCGGCAAGGCATACGAAAGAGGACCTTGACGCGGCAATAGACGCTTTCAGCGAAGTCAAGATCGAGATGGCCATATGACCCAGAGTTTAAAATCCCGGCACTTTATTGCTGCACATTATGCTGAAGAGATACTATAATAGAGCGATCATATTCGGCAGGGGGGACAGCATGAGAAAAATAGACAAAGGATTTTCATTGGTCGAACTGCTTATCGTAGTCATAATAATAGGGATCCTGGCGGGAATTTTATATCTGGTTATCGGCCCCTCTGACGATATGGTCAGAGAAAAGGCATGCAGCGGAAACAGGGCCACTATAATGCTGGCCCTTGATGCATACAGATTCTCAAACGGACTCAGCAAAGAGAATTACACACTGCAGAGCTTCATCAACGACAAATACAAGGACACCATAAGCAACAACGAAGTGAAATGCCCCTCCGGCGGCATCTATTCAGCAGGTGAAGAAAACGGCAGAGAGATCGTTGTTTGTTCAGTTCACGGCAGTGGGGGGACAGGCGGAGGAGATGATCCAGGCGGCGGGGACGATCCAGACCCGCCAGGAAACATTATCCCCGGAACCAATAATTTCGGCGGCGACGGATACCAGGCGATAGATGACTGGGAAGAAGCCATTGTTGATGGAGACAGCATTTCTTTTAGTCAGGGACAGAAATTTAAGCTCGAAGACAAATATTACGTGGCAGTAGGAGCAGAATCTGATATTTACTACAGCGGTGACAGCAGCCCGGAAATGAGCCCAGACAAATGGTGGACTACAAAATCCGGCGGAGGCTTAGTAGAGTTCACGGGAGTCTCAAAAAGCTGGGACGAGGTCGAGACAGGGTATAAATTTTACAGGGGAGATATCCTCTACTACAACGGCGATTACTATGTCTGCATGGTCCAGGGATACACGGATAGTTATGAGGTTAACAAGGGACAATGGTGGAGCAATACGCCGGACCTTAGCGGATCAGCATGGGCATGGTACAAGCTGAGCAGCTAGACCCTGATATAACATGATACAAAAGAGATCTTCCGGACATTGCCGGAAGATCTCTTTTTGTTTGTAAGACAGTCTTCAACCTTATTTATTCTGCGCTGACCCTCAGCAGAGGATGGCTATGAACTGGGAGGCCAGAACAACGAGTATTAGTGCTACAGGGTATGTCGCTGCGTATGGAAGGGATACGTAGTCGGTACGCGTCTCTGAGATAAGGACTCCCAGCGCCGGGGTACTTGTCATTCCTCCGCATATCGATCCAAGAGTGTTGAATATGTCGAGGCCAAACATCTTCACTGCAATAAAATACCCCGCCATCATTGGCAAAAGGGTCATTCCGACCCCCGCGAAGAAGAGAACCGGGCCATGTTCCGTGAGGGTCGCCACAAAGCCCTTGCCCGCTGCCGCCCCCGCACCTGCAAGAAAGAGCGCAAGCCCGAACTCCCTCATCGTTTCAAGGGTAGATTTTCTTACCTCAAGCGATATCGGGCCTATGTGACCGAAATATCCTATGATAAGTCCGGTAAGGAGCGGTCCGCCGGAGGCACCCAGGCTAAACCTGGCTCCTCCGGGAAGAGGTATCACTATCTTTGCAGCGATCAGTCCTGCCGCTATTGTCAGTACAAGAGGAAAAAACCCGAAGGGGTCAATTTTCATAGATCCTTTTCCTGCAGTACCCTCCGGCTGCAGGTCCTGCCCACAGTCCATCACAGGCTTGGTCTGGCTGAAATCTATTCTGAGTATCCTGGGCACTATCTGTACAAAGAGGACAACACCCAGGACACCAAAAGGATAAGCAATACCATATCCTATGGAGGCGCTCGGATCACCTGTCGCTTCGATAGCGGCAGCGAGCCCCGGGGTGCTTGTCAGTGCGCCGTTCATTATTCCTACAGCAAGAGGAACTGGAATCCCCAATATCTTTATTGAAGCCACGCATAAAGCTGCGCCGGAAATGATCGTCACGAATCCTATTACCATGTAGGCAACGGCTCTGCTTTTGAAATTGCAGAAAAATACTGGACCTGCTATCAATCCCACAGACGCAACAAAACATACCAGGCCGATGTCACGGACAGCGCCGGATATCTCCTGTCCAAAATGCCCGAAGATCAGGGCAACAAGCAGGACTCCCGATGTGCCGAGCCTGATGTTGAAGAATTTTATGCTCCCCAGGATATACCCCAGAGTAAGGATAAAAAACAAAATTTTTACAGAACTCAAAAAAAGCGACCCCTTGGTAAAAATAAGATTTTACGGCGATTTTTCAGGCACCACTGTAGTATTTTATATCAAAAATGATCATCCTGCGACGGAGCCTCCAGGAAACATATCTGGCGCTTGTGTTTGGGTATTTTTAGACATGATCATTTAGTGGGATTGCAATTTATTGATTAGAGTGGTACTATTTCGCGCAATATATCGGAAGTACGGGGGAAGCTGCATGAAATCATTTACCAACCTCACGAATAAGAATTTCAACAGCTGGTGGTGCGTCTAGCGTCCGCCCGTATCTTGCTGTGTCGATACAGGGGGACTGAAAGGGAAATTTTCTTTCAGTCCCTCTTTTTTTATAAATGCACCACGGCAGCACGCGCTGAAAAGATGAGAACAGACCAGAGAGTTTACAAGAGCTAAGAGGAGGATAATATCATGACAGAGAGATTACAAAATCAGGCAGGTTTTCCGGTAAAAGGCATCTACAGCGGATTCGGAGGCACATACGTTCCGGGAGCGCTCGAGCCGATCCTTACGGAGATCGCGGAAGAGTATGAGAAATGCACGGCAGACAAATCATTCAGGGAAGAATATCTCTCCCTTCTAAAGGACTACGTGGGACGTCCCTCCGCACTCACCGAGTGCAAAAACCTCACCAGGACAGTAGGTGGGGCCAGGATCTTCCTCAAGAGAGAAGACCTCAACCACACAGGGGCTCACAAGATAAACAACTGCATAGGACAGGCACTTCTTGCCAAAAGAATGGGCAAGAAAAAAATCATTGCTGAGACAGGGGCAGGCATGCACGGCGTTGCAAGTGCCACAGTCGCAGCGCTGATGGGTATGGAATGCGATGTCTACATGGGAGAAGTCGACGTACAGCGCCAGGCCCCGAATGTGCTCAGGATGAAAGCGCTTGGCGCTAAAGTCGTACCTGTCTCAGACGGACAGGGAACGCTCAAGGAAGCTGTAGATGCAGCACTTGCGGCATTCTGCAACGACACCTCGGTCTTTTACCTTATCGGTTCTGCGGTTGGGCCGCACCCATATCCGACTATGGTACAGAATTTCCAGAAAATAATCGGCGAGGAAGCAAGGGCGCAGATGCTTGAACGGACCGGCTCCCTGCCGGACGCCGTCATCGCATGTGTAGGCGGAGGAAGCAATGCGATAGGAGCCTTCACAGCCTTCATCGAAGACAAGGATGTCCGCCTTATCGGTGTCGAACCATCAGGAAGAGGACTGACATACGGAGATCACGCCGCCAGCCTTACAAAGGGTTCCCCGGGAGTCCTCCATGGGTTCAAAAGCTACGTTCTTACCGATGATAAGGGTGAGCCCGCAGAAGTCTATTCAATAGCAGCCGGACTTGATTATCCCTCAGTCGGACCCGCGCACGCCGCACTCAAGGAGAGCGGACGAGCAGAATACATATGCGCAAGCGACAAAGAAGCGCTTCATGCATTCAGGCTTCTTTGCAGGACAGAAGGGATCATCCCCGCGCTTGAAAGCTCCCACGCACTTGCCGGAGCGATAAGGATCGCAGCCGCAATGGAAAAAGATAAGAAAATCCTAGTTAACCTCTCGGGGCGGGGGGATAAGGATATGGAGACGATCTCCGCACTCGGAGTAATTGAGGTTTAGAGCGGCGCTGACTTAGCAACATGCGATGCTTTTTCACCTCAACGTATTCATATACGCCTCGTATATTGATGTAAGTATTTCAGTTGTTCTGTAAAGACGGGTGAAATACAATGCAAGCAGCGGATAGAGGTCTATGTTATACGCCTTG
>PGXO01000014.1 GCA_002839185.1 Synergistetes bacterium HGW-Synergistetes-1
TGCCGTCAAATGTGAACGTTACTTCCTTGCCGTGATGGAACTCAAGTATCGGGTGTTTCTGTATCAGTTCCATGCCCTCTCTCCCTCCTTGTGCTTGTTGACTTCCTTAACATGAAGTCTTCAATTATAAAAAACAATTTGCGCCTGCCCCAACAGGGGTAAAAAAACAGATGCTGCTTTTGATACAGATCTCAGCCTCTCAGACAAAAATACTTTTGCTTAATACAAGTAGAAAAGCTGAACATTCATATAATACATATAATCATATTGCTTGAAAAATGATGATTCTTCTTATTTATTATCGAAACCATAGATATATGTTTGTGCATTTTTTCGCTATTGTTGGTATTTTAAAAGAAGATAAATAACCATAAGTTTTATATATCGGCTAAATTTTACTGTTTGTTTATGGATTATCTCTTGTGATTTGCGAAAGTTTCAATAACACATTCTCTAATTGAAAATTTATTTTGTTTATGTTGTCATAAAGACAGCTATTTGTGGAATGTTGCTCTTTGAAGTGGAAATATAGGGGGATATCATATATCGAAAATTAAATGATTTTTATTAAAGTAGTTTTACGGGGGCTTAAGTGACGATGTTCTGTTATTTGGTCTCCCATGTTTCCTCTGTCAATTTTATCTGGTGTATCTTTTCTTCAAATCCAAAAACAGAAGCGTCTATCTGGTTTACTACATAGTCTATCTGGCCCATATGAGAAAAACTGTATCCTTCCGGCAGCCTGTTGGCGAACCTTTTGATTTTGAGAAGTGCCTGCAGATAGTTTCTCTCACTCTTGCGCATTATATCTGCGGCATCCATTGCTTCAGGAGACTTTTGCTCAGCAAAAAGCACTGCGATAGCTATGTTGTACTCAGCTTCCATCTCATCGCTCCAGATGTCCGCAAGGATCTTGCGTACACTTTTTCTGAGTTTCTGGTCTTTAATATTGTTAAGCATCCTCCTTATGTTCCTCAGGAGTTCTTCCACCTCTTCGACGACCTCTTTGTATCGTCGCCTGGGCAGGGAAAATTCCGCTACCATCTTTGCCTCTTCTTCTATCGTGACTTCCTGTTTGAGGAGTTTTCCTACAGCAGGCTGGAGCATTATACCTGCCTCTTCACAAGGCATTTCGAGGGTTTCAAGGTATAAGAGACCTGTGTCGTAATCGTGGTGTTCGCACTTGCTCCTTGGTATATAAGTGACATATCCGGGGTTGAAAAACCCTTTTCTTCCTGCGCGGCCTGCCATCTGCAGAAATTCATTTTTTGTCAGGGGTCCGTCAATAAACTTTGCCATCTGACCGAATACAACGGTTTCAGCAGGAAGATTGACCCCAAGAGAAAGGGCGTCAGTACCTACAACCACGTCCAGTATCCTCTCCCTGAAAGCCATTTCCACAAGTAATTTTTCTTTTGGCAGAAAGGAACCGACATATATTCCAACACCTCTGAGCATAATATCCGGAACATATCCCACATCAAGTATCTCCGCTATCTCCCTCAGCCTGGCTCTCTGACTCCTGCTGATTTTCTGGCGGTACCTTGATATCTGAGCCGCAAGCCACTCCGCTCCTTTTTTTGAAAAAACAAAGACCAGTGCATCGTGTATTTTTGAAAAACGCAAGCCGTTCCTGCAAAAGATGAGGTCTGTTACCCTTTTGTCCGTTTCAAAAAGAACGAAATCACGCATGGCCGTCTCTTCAAGATATTTCCTTATCACGTCAGGGTTTCCGAATGTGGCGGACATGACAAGGATGTCGCTGTCAAAGGACGTCGACCTCAGTCCGTCTATGTATGCTCTTGTTCTGTCAGGATCATTGAAGATGAAATGAAATTCGTCCACTATCACTTTTTGCCCGGTAATGTGGGCATACTTGAGGGTGTATATCTCCTGCGTACAGCAGAGTACCTGGGCTCCGGCGTTCTTTTTGAAATCTCCGGTTTCAAGCCCCGCATCAAAACCCATTGACCTCAATTCCATATAACGTTCATTGGAGAGAGCCTTTATAGGGGCTGTAAAAATTACTCTTCCCGAAGGTTCGGAAGTTTCACCGGACGGATCCATCAGTCCTGCCCAGACATAAGCGACCCAGGTTTTGCCGCTTCCTGTGGGCGCAGACAGTATCGCGCTCTTTTTTCCTATTGCTTCTACCGCATCGTTCTGCCAGCTGTAAAACATGGATCAGTGCAGCCTGATCAGGAGTACCGGCAATTTCCTGTCAACACCGCCGGTTTTTTGTGTTTTTTCCCCTATTTTTTCCGCGCCCATATGGAGATAGAATTCTTCTACATTTGGGTCTGCAATGATGTTCAGTTCATCTGCGCCTACGGTCTCGGCTATTTCACAGGCATGCAGGAAGAGTTCTCCGCCCACACCTGTACCAATGCGCTCCGGTACTACCCAGAGATGCCTGATCCACCATTTGAAATCATCGAGGAGCTCTATGGAATAAAAACCTATTATCTCTCCGGTCTCTTCGTTTTCTGCAAGGTACGTAGGATTTTTTTCAATGAAGTCATCTGTTATAGTCAGAAAATCGCGGAAGTGACTCATCTTCTCTACCGGGTATTCCCAGTACTCCTTCGAGCGCCATGCAACATCTGAAAGAAGCTCCGCTTCTTCCGGTTCGGCAGGACGTATTCGAACCTCTTCATCCAGCATTTATAGATCCTTCTCCTTTTTTGATGCAGGACATTTTTTATGCCCTTTTGTGAATTCCACAGCCTCTTTTAAATAGGTCCTGTCAAATGCTTTACGTGCGGGACAAGGGTAAATTTCGGATATCATTAGCCATTAATGTGATTCTACCATAAAGCACAGGTAAATCATCCAACAGCCTCCATGCATAACCCCGCACGGAGGCATTGCTCACTTAACGGTCTCTGATATCTTCCTTACAGCAAAGCGAAGCAGTTCGGGAAGTATGTCGAGCGAATAGCCAAGCCTTAGCCTCTCAGTTTTCTTGTGCGCATCTTCTCCGCTGGGTCCCAGGTTGATCACGGGAAGTCCCAGTGACTGCATCTCCTTTAAAGGGATACTGTATATCTCTCCCCAGCCCGGCATGTTTTTCTCGAGTGCTTCGAGGTCGTCGGACGAAACTTTAGCTCCCACATAACTCAGGTCGCAAAGTCCCGCGAAGAGTTCAACCTCCCTCATCTCGATCCCGTATTTCTCACTTAGATGATTCTTTACGCTGCGTGCTGCCGCAACAGTCTGCATATCTCGGTCCTCTCCGGTAAAGTCCGTTCGCACAGGCAGCCATGGAGGCAGGAAAAAGCATATCGCATAAGGCCCATCAGCTCCCGACATGTCCGCTATCCTGTCGACTGCCGCAAGTCCCCTCTCCCTCATGTCACCAGGGGGAAGATCTTTAATATACGAAGCAAGCTCTTCGTCAAATCCTTCGCCGTAATTTTTACGAGCAATTTCTGTTATCTCTTCCAAAGTGTATACCTTTGCACGCGGAACATTGAAGCTTTTGCCTTCGCAGCCCATCGCGAGAAGATTCCTGTATGACTCCGTGAGCTGTGCCATTGTCTGATCGAGGGCATATCCGGCAATGATTTTCATCTGATCAATGACATTTGCCGGCGTGTTCGTCGCAGTAAAACAGTTGAAGTAGGCGAATGCCCTGTCCGACACTGTCACGCTGTAGCCTTTTTTGATCACTCCCATGTCGAGGCATATCCATGAAGGCTCACATTTTCCATTTAGAGGATCTGCAAAATGCGGATTTCCCTCAGCGTATGAAACTATCCTCGAAACAGCAAGTGCCGATGAAAAACCACTGTAATAGTTGCCAACATGCGAAGCGCGTCCTCTAACGTAGAAGCTCGGCATTATCTTTCCCAGTGTGCCAAGGAATACTGCCGGTCCGCTTTCGCCCGAATACCCCGCCTCACCAGGCTCCGTATTAATGACTGTCAGGAAATCAGCACCTTCCTCTTTCATCTTATAAAGCACAGGGAGGACACCTCTCATGCCGGCTGAAGCATTCTCTTCGTCCCCCACGAACGCAGCAACTATGTTTACGTCAAACATTCCCCTGTTTGCTGCAAATTCCTCTATAATATCAAGCTCCAGAGCAATCCCGCACTTCATGTCCATCGTTCCGCGGCCGTAAATTACATCCTCGTCATAAATATTTAGGAGTTTTGTCATTTTGTTCACACTAAAGGCATCTCTGGCAGTGTCACCGTATACACTTACACCAACTACATCATAATGACCGATCAGAATGACAGTCCTGTCCGTTGGGACGGAGGCATCTACCCTTGCCACCAATGAATGCAGCTTTTCGTCAGACCCTTCCAGCGGTGTTTCCATCCATATGAGATGGTCTTTTTTTTCTATGAAATAAGGGAGTTTTTCAAGCCTTTCCTTGATCCATATACCGGGCAAACTTTCATTTTTACTCTCTGTAACGCTGGGAATAGAAACAAGTTCTTCTATCATTTTCAGCAATTTATCTCTTTGGGACAAGTTGACCGCCTCCGTGAAAAGTTGAAAAATTTTCAATATTACAGTGCCTACTTGACATTATATATTGTTGCCATGAAACTCTCTCCTAATCTTTCTAAAATAGAGAGGAGTGCAGCTGTAAAGATGACCAAACCTTTTATCAAACCAATAATAACCCCGGAAGAGGCGGCAGGCAAGGTAAGAGAAGGCACCACGGTAATGTTCGGCGGATTCAACTACGGCGGAGTGCCCTACACTGTCATCGATGCGCTGCACGATCAGGGGACTGGCAACATCAGGGTAATTTGCGTGGACGCCAGCCACTGCAACCCCAAAGTACCGGGACCTGTGGGAGTCGCGAGGCTTATAGTCAACAGGCAGGTAAGCTCCATGGTCATATCTCATATGGGACTCAACGCGGTCGCACAGGAAATGTTCGCAAAGGGAGAGATCGATATCGAACTCACCCCGATGGGAACTCTTGTGGAAAGGATCAGGACCGGCGGCGCCGGGCTCGGAGGTTTCCTCACACCGACAGGGGTGGATACCGCGTATGAGAAAAACAGGCAGACTGTTGAACTTGACGGCAGGAAATTCATCCTCGAACGTCCCTTGAAAGCCGATATCTCCTTCATAAGGGCATACAAGGCCGATGAAGCGGGCAACCTGATCTATTACGGAACAGGCAGAAACTTCAACCCTGTGATGGCTACAGCAGCTGACATGGTCATTGCAGAGGTAGACGAGGTCGTCCCCATCGGAGAGATCGACCCGAACAACGTTGTAACGCCAGGTATCTTCATTGATGCGCTCGTGCTGAAAGGAAGAAACAGCTATGCTGCCAGAACTTAACGAAAAAGAAGCCCGTGAAAGGATCGCCGGCAGGATAGCCGCCGACCTAGAAGACGGTGCCCTGGTAAACCTGGGTATAGGCATACCGCAGCTCATCCCCAACTTCATGCCTGATGGAGTAAACATCTTCCTCCAGACCGAAAACGGGACAATCTACGCAGGACCTGCCAAAGACCCGAACGATCTCAGGATCATAGACGCGGGGGGAGCACCGATATCCGTTCTGCCGGGCGGATCCTTCGTATCATCTGATGTCAGCTTCGGCATCCTTCGCGGCGGACATATCGACGCCACAGTACTCGGAGCTCTGCAGGTAGACGAAGAAGGCAGCCTTGCAAACTGGACCATACCAAACGTCCGCACTCCGGGCATGGGAGGAGCAATGGACATAGTTGCCGGTGCAAAGAAGGTCTACGTGGCAACCCGCCATTTTGAAAAGAACGGAACTTCAAAGCTTCTCAAGAAATGCACACTGCCTCTTACTGGGCACGGAGTTGTTGATGTAATAGTCACCGAATACTGTCTGATAAGAAACATAAACGGCAGGATGGTGCTTGAAGAGATCGCAGATGGTGTGGATACGAATGAACTGCGGAGCAATACTCCTATGGAGATGGAGATCAGCCCCGATTTAAAAGCAATGATTTGCTGAGCACCGTTACGGACATTGCACATTTTTAAAAGCAGGGACCCGAAAATTTCAGGGTCCCTGCTTTTTTGTCTACTGTCCCAGGATCTTCCTTATCTTTTCCAGTCCGGCAAATGTATCCTTTATTGAAGAACCCAGAATGGACTGTCTTATTGCAAACACGTCCTGATAAATTTTAAAGTTTTTGGGATCGGTCTCAAAACGGCCTCTGAATGTGATCCATTCTTTCATCGTTTTTTTGAGGTTCTGGATGTCCCCGACCCCGTATGCAGCTACTGCAACATCAGCCATGAGGCCGCCCTCGCTTCTCGTAGGGATATTGTAGGCCCCTCCAAGGATGTCTGCCTTGATCTGCGTCCAGAGAGGGCTCTTGCTCCCTCCCTCAGTACCGATTATCTCTTTGATCGGGATACCGCACTCCCTGTATACCTGTATCATCTGGGCATATTCAAAAGCAATGGCTTCAAGTATCGACCGCCACATTGCCGCTCTGTCACTGGAACCGTAGAGTCCCAAAAAAGCACCGCATGCTCCGGGCATATCGGGACCCGCTCCTTGCAGATAGGGGTAAAAAAGCACTCCCCTCGAACCGGGAGGGATCTCCCCGGCAAGCGCGTCCATCTCAGAATAAAATGAGGGATCTCCCGGGCATCCCGCGACATTGTCCCTGAACCACCGAAGAGACAGGCCTCCTGCCCTGATCATGCTCCAGTAGAAATATGAATCTTCAAGTGTTCCGGTTGCAAACATCATGCCCGGTGAAAGTGATATCCTTTCCACCATATCATCCACGGCCACGGCAAATATCGAGGCAGTTCCAGCGACGTCTGTACTGAGTCCCGGTTCGATCAGGCCGGAAGCAAGCGCTGACTGCATTGTGTCACCGGCTCCGGCGACTATCGGGATCCCCGGAGGAAGTCCCATTTTTTCTGCCTCTTCTGGGCAGAGGAATCCCACTACATCCCAGGGCCTGACTATCTTAGGCAGGATCTCCATAGGGATGCCAAGCGCCTTCATCTGTTTCGGCGACCAGTTCCTTGCATGTGCATCATATCCGATCAGCCAGCCGGACATCGTCGCCCAGTCAAGGAAAGCCTCCGACGCTTTCAGTCCTGCAAGTGTCCCAAGGACAAATGGTCCGTTGTTCAGTACTTTAACAGCCTTTTCCCTAAACCCTGTGTAATGGTTGAGAAACCACCTGAGTATGATAGGGGGCATGAATTCGTCCACTATGCAGTTGCCGCTCTCCTGGAGCCACACAGGCTTGACGTTGGCCTTTATCCACTCAGCCTCTACTCTGGCCCGGTTGTCCAGATAGGGGACAAAGGGCGTAACAGGTTCCCAGTTTTCATTTATGCCTACAATGCCGCATATTATCCCGCTGGCAGAGATACCCCTTATCTCATTTGGGTTTACGCCTGATTTGTGAAGGCACTCCATTACCCCTTCCTCTACATTTCTTACAAAACCGCGCGGATCCATCTCAGCCCTTCCGGGGTGAGGATAAGAAATTATGTTTTCTCTGTACGCCTCGGCCATCCTGACAGAGTCCTCCCTGTAGATAGCCGTCTTCGTTCCCATTGTCCCGCAGTCAAAACCGATGTAGTACCTGGCCATGTATATTTTCCCTCCAAATATCATTGATCAACTGTTTGATTTTTCCAAGGATCTCTTATCTGAAACCTGTTCATACAAAAAATGTGCATGTGCAAGAGGAAAAAAAGAAAGAAGCCGATCCCGGGCTTATTACTTTACGACGGGTACCAGCTTCTTTAAATCATATATTCTTGCTATTATGGTTGCTTTTCCCGGGCTTATTCGTCACGGGGGTTCAGGATGGCCTTCATGTCTATCTCTGTCCATTCCTGCGTATCAGGGATCTTGAACCAAACCTGAAAGCGCTCCGGAACAACTACCATCTGATATACGGTCATATCCGTAGTCGCACCAAGGTCCTCTATTCTGGTATCCATCATCTTCATCATTGTTTTGCTGTCTATAGTCCCTTTGAAGTGTTTTGCGAGGGTCAGCAGGTTCTGCCTCCTTGACCTTGTAAGCCAGTTCGTCTTGTCTTCCGGCCTCGGGAGTCCCCATGAAAACTCAGTAAAATGGTTGCTGAGAACTGTAAGTCCGTGACGGGAATGGGATTCGCGTCTTTTGACCTCAAAAACGGGCCACTCATAGCATCTTGCTGTCTGTCCGTCTGAAACTCCTATTATGTATGCAAAATTTGCCTTTGTCGTCTGGAAAAAGCTCTCTATCTCATCCAGAGATGCGCCGTCAAGAAGGAACTGGAAAAGGGCTGCAACTGAAGGCACCCTGCTGTCATACCACAGGGCTCCGCCGGACGGCATTCCGTTGTTCAGTTCAAGGTATATCCCCTTCTCATTCATACCGTTGACTACGTAGATCTCGCCGGCATAACCCATTGTGGCAGTGGCAAGCGATCCGTCAGCCGGATGGTAACAGGCAATAACAATGTCATGGCTGAATTCTTTGAACCAGGGGAAATAGTCATAATTGCGGCCGTAGACCAGTGTCTCGCTTACGTAATCGCCCCAGGCCGCTATGCCTGTACACTGAGGAAGATTCTGAGCTGTAGCTGCAAGAAGCTCTACTGCGTTGACCAGCTGGATCTGCTCCAGACTCATTCCGGACGTTTCAGACATCCCCCTGAGGATCTCCTTGAACCTGAAGGGATAATTCGCGTAGAATTTGCCGGCACGGACTTTCATGTTTTCAATATCGAGCCCGTATTCATTTACAAGCTTCTTGACTATGGCTATTTCGTAGATGTGCTTCATTTCAGAAGCCATCAGGGAGCCGTACTGTCTTCCCATCTCTCTCCAGGTCCCATGGAGATCAATAATATTGATTACTCCTTCACGTCTTTTGGTTCCCTTTTCAAAGGATTCCACAATTTGGCCTCCCGTCATTTTGCTTATTGCGTTATTATACACTGGTATATATAGATATTATCCCGTTAATGGGAGGTTTTTTCTTGGAAACTGAAAATTTTACAGAAACAGTAGAAGCAGAAGTCAGAGAAAATGAAGAAAAACTGAGAAAATATGTCTCACTGCTTTCTGCAGCCAATGAGCTCGCTCGCCTTACAGGACCTTCCGATGAAGAGAAGCTCTGGAGTTCACATGTTATGGACTGCGCATCAGCGCTGCCCTATCTTCCATACGAGGGCAGAGTGATAGACGTCGGCACAGGCGGCGGCCTGCCCGGAATGGTATGGGCCATATGCCGCCCCGGACTTCATCTGACCCTTTTGGACAGCATAACGCGCAAATGCGCGCTGGTCGAAAAAATCGCTATCGCAATGGGACTGAAAAACGTAACTGTAGTCTGCAGAAGGTCGGAAGAGTACGCAAAAGAGGAGCGTGAAAAATTCCATGTTGCAGCAGCAAGGGCAGTTTGCGCTTCAGGGATACTTGCGGAATATCTTGCGCCCTTTGTAAGGATAAAGGGGAAGGCAATCGCTTTCAAGGGGCCGAAGGTAACGGAGGAACTGGAGCTTGTCGGAAACAAATGGAGTGCTCTTGGCCTTTCATCACCCCGCCTGCATCCATACACCCTCGGTGACATGAAAAGATTCTTTTTGATCTGGAACAAAGTCTCCCAGACCTCCAAGGGCATCCCCCGAAGGACCGGCATGGCTGAAAAATTCCCCTGGTATCAGAAATAAAGGAACTCTTCCGGGTAAATAAAATAAATGGCCGGCAGGAAAAAATATATTCCTGCCGGCCATTATTATGTTAAGTTTCCTGATATCAGTTCTTAACTAAAAACCGAAATTACCTGATCCCCGGCAGCAGCGGAAGCTTCATCTCAGGGGCGGGGCCGATAAGTTCCCTTGTCTCGTCAAGCTCCAGGTCAAACAGAGCCTGGGTTATCCTCATCTGCGTCAGGTTATCGGTCTCGTAGGAAATGGAAAATCTCCTGTAGCCAAATTTTTCCGCGAAGAATGAGATGTTAGAGCGCTCTCTCCCCGAAATGCTCTGGAAAGACTTCTGAAGTGATTTGAAAAACGCCCCCTCGTCAAAGAAGGGATCTTCGCTGACAAGGACGAGCACCTTGCATTCGTCCACAAGGACATCAGAGCTCCATATCCCGCATAGGGTCAGGCCGGCCCTCAGGCCGGGGTATTCCTTTATAAGCGGGATCATAGATGTCTCTATCTTCTCTGAGTATGTAAAAACCATGGTAAACCCAAACTCGATCCCCTTGTTGCGGATCGGGTCTATGATGTTTTGCCTGACCATGGTGCCTACGTTCCCGCTTTGAAAACTCCTCAGATAGAGAAATTCACTCTGCATTTCAAATGCAAGCCCCGCTACGCTCCCAAGGAGCGGGCTGAGCATGCTGTTTACAGTCACAGGACTGTAATCTTTCCCGTAGGGTATCCACGGCACAATGTCAAGTTCAATATTCTGATCCCAGTATGGCAGGATAGATGTCATGCCGTCGCCTCCCTTATCTCTTTTCGTGAGTATAGCATTTTGTTTCTTTTTTTCATCCGTTTTTCTTACGTAAAAATTCCTCTTTTACATCCTTTCGAGCTTTCTCATCCAGCAATATCTTCAACGCAGTATAGGCGATCACCTTTGCTCCTGCTGCAAGCCTCTGGTGACCCAATTCGGTCCTGGTCGCTGCTTCGAACTCCGCAGTGTGCAGAGGGACCTGCCTGTCTACTATTGAAAGAAGCGGCTGTATCGCAGGGCAGCGCCAGCTTATGTCCCCCATGTCGGAAGCCCCTCCGGGGGATTCCTTTTCAGAAGTCTGAAGACCAACACTGTCAAAACCTGACTGCACTATACTCTCAAGAGAGGAAAGTTCCAGCGAATTGTCAAAACTTGTAAAATTCTTCTCGAAAGCCATCTCTGTTTCAGTGGCAGCTGATGCGCCCTCTGCGCATTTTTTTACCCTCTCGGTTATCTTCTCAAGATCCCTTCTGTCGGGAGCCCTGAGTTCCAGATGAATGACAGCCTTCTCAGGGACTGTATTCACAGCTGTTCCGCACTCTTTTAAAATACCGTGCATCCTGATTTCGGGCCTTACATGCTGCCTCATCATGTCCATGGCATCGAAGAAGAGCCTGGCTCCGTTGAATGCATTCCTTCCATCCCACGGGGCAGCCGCCGCATGGGATGCTACTCCTTTAAAAGTTATATTCCAGCCCTGGAGCGCCGGGGTCGTCATTGAGACCAGGTTTTTATGGGAGGTACAGTGTATCATTATAGCAAGGTCGATGTCATCCATAACACCCAGATCGGCCATCTGGCATTTTGCTCCCCACGTCTCCTCTGCGGGAGTCCCTATCACAAGAAGTTCACCATTTATTTCATCCATTACTTTAAAAAGGGCTGTTCCTGCAAACACAGACATAGTGCCGCTCAGGTTATGTCCGCACCCGTGCCCGACCTCAGGCAATGCGTCCGTCTCGACCAGGATTGCAACGCGGGGTTTCCCTGATCCTTTTTTTGCAATAAATGCCGTCTCCATTCCGCAGTATGGCATTTCGACATCAAACCCATCGTTTTTGAGCCATTCGCAGAATATACCGGCCGTGCGGAACTCTTCTCCGCTCAGTTCGGGATGCGCAGCTATGTCATCGCTTACAGAGAAAGCGTGTTCTTTTTGTTCATCGATGGAGCTGTAAACTTTTGCGAGCAGTTCATTAAAAACATCATTTGACATTTGATATACCCCCTATCGTGACTTAACAGATTTTACCACCATTAAGCTAAGCATCGACGTCGAAGGAAGATAACAACTATCGGGGGTGAAAAAACCGGGATCGATCTATTCGATCCTGTCCCAGTTGATGAAGAGCTCTTCTAACTTCATGTCGCTTCTGATACCAAATCGAGTCAGAGCAAAATCATAACGGACGGGGTCTTCCGGGCAAACGCGTTTGAATGCTTCCGTGATCTCTATCGCTGAACGGCCGTCAGCACTTTTTCTGCTGCAAAGCCCCAGTGTGGTGCAAATGTTGAACATATGAGTATCAAGAGGTATCAGCAACGCTCCCGGATCAATTTTATTCCAGCCTCCGGGGTCGACATCGTCGGAACGGACCATCCATCTGAGATAGAGCGCCAGTCTCTTACAGGCGCTGCCCTTAGCAGGATCCGGCACCATAAACGTGGCGCCCCTGCCTCCGCAATCCAGGAAGCTCTTAGTAAAACCCCGCATCGCCTGCCAGGTCTCTCCTTTGTAGTGTGAAAGGAAAAGATTTTCGACTGAACCATAAGTATTAAGTACGTTACCTATACAGCAAAGAAAGTCGACCATGTCGGAAGAGTCCGTAAAACGGTGGACGAATCCTTCCAGCTTCTCTTCCAGATCTTTCCTCTCTACTTTTTTAAGAAATTCAGCAGGCGCATCACCCAGGCAATCAAGCACCCTGCCCACGCTTTTGAGTATCTGTGCGACCCTTCCATACGCAAGTGAAGAAGCTATCAATCCGACTACTTCCCTGTCACGGATCTTTTCATAATCGTACAAAAACTGAAGCGGGTCCGGTGAAACATAGACCCGCTTATTGTAATCAGCGTATATCTTTTCGAATATCCGGCGGCTGCTGGCAAGAGCCATTTCGCCATAAAGGATGCTGAGCATATTTATTTGATGGTGTTGAATCCGAATGTCGGAGCTGTTTTCGGGGATTTTCCCTTTTTGATCTGGTGGTAGTCAGCATAAGTAAGCGGAGTCGCTTCTTTGATAAACTTCGAAGCCACCACGTTACCGACAAAAAGCACATGAGTATCAAGCTCAAGCGTACGGATAACTTTAGCTTCAAGAGTAGAGACAGACCAGTCTGTGACCATTGGAGCTCCTGTTATGCCTTTAAGAAAATTGACGTTCTCAAACTTGTCAATGTCACGTCCTGATTTAAAGCCAAACTGCCCAAGAAACGTCATGGGCACGTCCAGTTCAAGGATTGAAACCGCGAAGAAACCGCTCTTCTGGATCATTTCTGTGGTGAGGTTGGCCTTGTTAAGGCATGTAGTGACGCACACAGGGTCGCCTGTTATCTGCATCACTGCGTTTGCAATTTGTCCATTGAGCTTGCCCTCTGCTTCAGTACTTACAATATACATACCGTAAGTTATGCTGAACAGCGCTTTCATGTCTAGCTGATTATCCATGGTCCATCCTCCCGGGGCAGAAAATTTGCAACTTTACATATTGTAGCTTATCAAAGGATCCTTTTATAACAATTTGTTTTTATCTGCTCCCAAGATCCCTGTCAAGCATGTGGCATGCTATCGGTGAGTTGCCGGAATTTTTGAGTCTGGCGACTATCTCAGTGGCGTGCTCTTCTTCTTCGACCTGTTCGTCAACGAACCAGTTAAGCATGCTTCTGGTGGCGTGGTCTTTTTCTTTCTCAGAAAGTTCTACCATTGCATCGATCAGTGAAGTAACTTTTTCTTCGTGAGCAAGTACTTCTGTGAAGACATCTTCCGCGTCTTTCCACTCTTTCTTGGGGGCAGCTATAGGACCAAGGACAACACGTCCTCCGCGTGAGACAAGGTATTTGTAGAACTTCATTCCGTGCTCCCACTCTTCTGCAGCCTGTTTTTCCATCCAGTGGGCGCATCCGGGAAGATCTGCATCTTCAAACCATGCAGCCATGGAAAGGTAAAGATATGAGGAATCAAACTCCGCCTGTATCTGGGAATTAATGCTTTTTTCCATCTTTTTTCCTATCTTCATAAGTAGAGCACCTCCGTGTGATATTTATCTTAATTTGTAACAGTTATAAACTATAGTCAATTGTCATAATGTGTCAAGGTAGGAATGCCTATCAAAAATCAGCCTCCCTGAGGTAAAATATAACCTGGACGTAAAAATGTAATAATCAGCACGGAGGTGCCATCTTGCAGATCAGACCAATTGCTATTGAAGACGCAGAACAAATTTCACGCATCAGAAGACTTGACGGAGTCAGAGAAGGAATTCTTGCTGTTACAAGCGAAAGGCTTGATGTTACAGTCAATTTTATAAAATCGTTATCAGACGATGACCGGGCTTTCGTTGCTGTTGAAAAAAAGGATGAAATAGCTGGCATGGCTGTAATTGTCAAAAACAAATGTTTCAAAAGAAGGCATAGCGCTATGCTCGCGATTATGGTCGCTCCTTACTATCAGGAAAAAGGAATAGGGACGGCCCTTATGAAAAGACTGTTAGATGAAGCTGACGAAAAACTATTCCTGCGCAGGATCGAGCTGCTTGTATTAACAGATAATACGCCGGCAATAAATCTTTATAAAAAATTTGGATTTAAAATAGAAGCGACAAGAAAGAATGCCGCAGTCAAAGACGGAAGATTCGTTGATGAATACTTCATGGGACGGATAAACAAAAAAGGAGATTCGCTACGATGATCATCAGACCGGTAACATTAGAGGACGCCAGGCATATCAGTGAGATCAGCTCTGACAGGTCTGTAAGGAAAAGCATGAACATTTCACAGGCTGGATTCACTGATGCCGAAAAACTTATCAAAAACCTGACCCCCCATGATCACGTTCTTGTTCTCGAAACCGAGGTCAAACCGGTAGAATTTTGCGGAGTAGTTCTGCTCAAGGTAGATCATCAAATTTTTCTGAGAAGACAGGCAACTCTCGAAATAATGATGGGAGCAAAATGGCAGAGGCAGGGACTTGGAAAGGCCCTGATGATGGCAGCCCTTGAACTTGCCGACAAGGAACTTATGATCGAAAGGGTCGAGGTGGAGATCTCTACAGACAACCTCAACGCCCTCAAGCTATGCAAATCTATGGGATTCAAAGTCGAGGGCACAGTCAAAGACTGGGCAATGTCTGACGATGGCGAATTTATTGATGCGTATCTGCTGGCTAGGTGCCGCCCCCGTCTCAAATAGTGCAATTGGGGTTTATAGCGGCACTGACTTAGCAATAACAATGGTGAAACTGCAGGCCTTTGTCCTGCGGGAAGCAATTGGGAAGCGGTTGGGAAGCAATTGTTAAAAACAAAGCCCATGGATCCCGGATCTCGAAACGCGCTCGAAATGGTTCGAGCACTTAGGATTATTAAAAAATGTTCTCCTTACGGAAAACGGTGTTCTCCCGATCGACTTCATAACGGGATAACGATGGGAGGGCACGTCGTCATCATCTGCCCTATGCCTCAATTGCTTTGTAAATATATAACATTGTGGTGATCATTAATTCCATAAAAACCAGGTTGACGTTATTATTCCCAAGGAACAATTTTCCCTGGATTAAGTATGTTGTTGGGATCAAAAGCAAGTTTTACTCTGCGAATGAGGTCAATCTGGGCTTCATCAAGAAATGATGGGACGTATTTCAGCCTCTTGAGGCCAACACCGTGTTCTCCGGTAAGAGTTCCTTCAAGTTTTTTTACAACCTCATAAACTTCAAGTCGGGCGCCTTCAATAATTGAATGCCAATCAGGGGTATCTTTTTCGATGTAAAGTGTAACATGCATATTTCCGTCCCCCAGATGCCCATAAGCAGCATAATCAACACTATGCCTGCGGCAAATAAGCTCCAGTTGATCCATAAAATCCGGAATACTGCCAGTTGGAACAACAACATCCTCATTGGCAAGCTGAACAGGAGCAAACGCCCATACCGCCTCAGCTACACTTTTACGTCCTTTCCAAAGCTTATCCCTCGTAGTTCTGTTGTCGGCGACAAAAACCTCAAGAGCACCGCTCTCCATGCAGATATCTCCAATACGCTCTATTTCATCTGCAAGATGGTCTCTGTTGTTCCCCTCATACTGAAATATGATATGTGCCTTGGCTTCGCTGGTATATGGGAACTTCGTCTGGAGATATTTTTCAGTAAGAAGCATAGACGGCTTGTCCATAAATTCAATTGAACTTGGTATCGCCTTTCCAAGTGTCATGACCTTTGGAACAGCGGCTAGTGCAGTAGGGATGTCAGGAAATGGAACAAGAAGATCCACTACAAATGAGGAGAGAGGAAGAAGTCTCAAAATAATTTTTGTTACTATACCAAGCGTTCCTTCCGAACCAACCATTAGATGCACAAAATCATAGCCGGTAACATCTTTTCGGCGTTTTCCCCCAAACCACGTCACTGATCCGTCGGGTAGCACTACCTCCATTCCAAGTACATGGCTGCCGGTAGCACCATATTTAATAACTTTATTCCCTCCCGCGTTCTCTGCAACATTCCCGCCGATAAAAGAAGCATCGCCGCTGCATGGATCACCGGCGTAAAGAAGATGATGATCCGTTGCTGCTTTGTTAATTTCGGCCGTAACAACGCCGGGTTCAACAGTAATAGTTAAATTTTCCTCATCAAAATCAAGGATATGATTCATTCTTTCCAGTGAAAGTTCAATTCCTTTACATGCAGGAACAGCACCTCCTGATAGACCGGTACCTGCCCCACGCGGAGTCACAGGAATACGATGCTCATTTGCATATTTCATAAGAGCCGATATCTGTTCTGTTGTTTCTCCAAAACAAACGACCTCTGCACTGTATTTTTTATCCCATAGGTGAAGAGCGACTTCATCTTTTGAATAAGCATCAATTTTTTCCTTATCGACAGAAACACCTGATTTCCCAAAAATAGAAATCAGGTCATTAACTGTCGATTCGGTGACAGGAGTATAGGAAAAATTTGCTTTCATATTTTCATCTCCTTACGAATACGCGCAATGAGTCTAGGAAGAATATCATTTATTTCCCCGCATAGAGCAACATCTGCTACCCGAAAAATGGGAGCATCCGGATCTTTATTTACAGCAACAATTTTATTTGCGGTTTGCATTCCCGCCAGGTGCTGAACCGCTCCGGAAATACCTGCGGCAAGATAAAACTTGGGAGAGACAACTTTCCCGGAAAGGCCTACTTGATGGGGATATGATATCCATTTTGCCTCTACTGTAGGACGTGACGCACCGACTCCGCCTCCCAGCAGTTCTGCAAGTTCACGTATTAAAGAAAAGTTTTCCGGTCTTTTTAGTCCTTTTCCACCCGAAATAATTATCTCCTTATCCTGTATATTCGCTTCATCCGCACTGTTATATTCCATATCCAGAACTTTTATCCGACTTTCAAAAACATTTTCAGGAATATCAGGAATTATAACCTCGCCGTAAAATTTCGAAGGGGCTGGTATACGAAATGTTTTGGGGCGTACAGTAGACATCTGAGGAACATGTTCCGGTGTCTTTATTGTTGCCATGATATTCCCTCCTATGGCCGGCCGGGTCTGTAGCAGCAATCCATTTTCAGGGTCTATATCGAGCCCTGTACAGTCAGCGGTGAGCCCAGTATGAACCATAGCAGCCACTGCAGGAAGGTACGTACGGCCTTCTGATGTTGCAGGAGCCAGAACTATTTCAGGCATGTATTTTATTATTATAAAACTGAGTAATTTTGCTGCAATTTCCTGATTAAAGTATGTAAGTTTTTCATGCTTTATCAAAAAAACCCGGTCAGCACCGTATGAGAACAATATTTCAGGCGGATCGATAATATCGCCGCAAAAAAGAATACACGTAACCTCGGTATTTTTTTTATCTGCCAGTTCTCTGGCCTTGCCTATTAGCTCCATTGTCACTGAATGGATCTTTCCCTTACGGACTTCTCCGCAGACATATATTCCTTTTGATTCCGTTGCATTTCTAAGCATCCAGGCACCTCCTACAATACAGCCAGATCACGGAGAATTTCTACTACTTGGTCAAGGCCTTTATCAATTTCTCTTCCGCCGTAAAATTCTGTCTGTCTTGAAATTTTAGGATGGTAAATTTTCACAACTCTGGTTGGAGATCCTGCCAGTCCAACTTCTTCTTTAGCAATACCCAGTTCTTGAGAGCTAAATATTTGTATTTCAGCGCGGCGCGCTTTTTTTTTGAGGCTCAAAGTTGGCATTCCCGGTTCATTTATATCGTTCAGCACTGTAACTAGGCACGGAAATACGAGATGCTGAGTTTGATAGCCTTCTTCTATGGTACGTCTGACTTTAATGCCACTATCGCAAACTACAATAGAACTTACATACGTTGCAAACGGAAGATCCAGCATTGCAGCAACTTCAGGTCCAACTTGCCCTGTTTCTCCATCTGTTGCCTTCTCCCCCGCAAGAATAAGATCGAAAGGACCAAGTTTTTCAATTGCTTTTGCAAGAACCAGCGATGTCGCCCAGCTGTCTGCTCCGGCAAAATACCTGTCTGACACGAGATAGGCACGATCTGCCCCTAGTGCAAGTGCCTCTCTTAATGCAATATCTGCCTGCGGCGGCCCCATAGAAAGGACAGATACTTCCCCTCCGTATTCTTTTCGTAAAATAAGCCCCGCCTCAAGTGCATTGAGATCAAGAGGATTGACTATATTACCTGCTCCTTCTCTTATCATTGTTCCTTTTTCTGGATCCATTTTTATTTCATCTGAATCAGGAACCTGTTTCACAAGAATCGCAATCTTCATATAAATATCACCTCTTGAGTCTATATAAAGGTTAATCTTTACTAGTTAAATATCAATAAGTACATAATTATTATAATCAAAACATGGATTCTGAAAATTACGCAGCTTTGTATCCAATTGTATTATGCCCATAATACTGAGACAATGGTCATAATACAAGGATTATCTCAAACTGTCTATATTAATTTTCTGTATCCATAAGCTTGCATTTGGAATAAAATATGATATTATTGCTGCAATGGATCTTTGGTAAATTTTTAAAATAGATATTGTACCCTATTATTCAACAAATACGGACCCAGAATCAAATAATCATAAATATGTGTTCAAGGGAGGGCAGCCGGCAACAGCAGACCTAAACAACAAAACACAGTTTTTGTAACAGATTGATTTAATACAGGTTAATTTATATTATGCAGAAATTGTTTTTTTATTTATCTACATTAAGGGAGGAACATGATTATGAAGAAGATATTCATTTGCGCTCTTGCTGTTATAACAGCAGCAGCTGCGTTTATCGGAAGCGCTGACGCAGCACCCATTAAGATGAAACTCGCTTATGTCGTTCCAGAGACGCAGTCAACACACATAGCTGCAGAAAAGTTCTTTAAGCCGTACGTTGAAAAACATTCTAATGGACAGATCATTGTAGAACTCTACCCTAATGGGCAGCTTGGCGGCGACAGGCAGGTTATAGAAGCAGTCGGACTTGGAACGATCCACATGACAATACCTGCTGTAGCTGTACTTTCAGGTTTTGAACCACGTTTCCAAGTCTTCGATCTTCCATTTCTCTTTAATAACAAAAAGGAAGTGTATAAAGCTCTGGACGGACCACTCGGCGACAAGCTCAACGCCCTTCTTCCACCGCTTGGGATCAAAAACCTTGCCTACGCAGAGAATGGATTCCGCATGATAACAAATAATAAGGGGCCGATCACGAAACCCTCTGATTTGGCCGGACTTAAAATTCGTACTATGGAAAATCCAATTCACATGGCAACATTCCGTGCTCTCGGAGCAAATCCTACCCCTATGAGTTTCGGCGAACTTTACACAGCTCTGCAGCAGAAAACCGTAGATGCCCAAGAGAACCCTATCCCTCTTATTTACACTTCAAAGTTTTATGAAGTTCAAAAGTACTGCTCTCTTTCCGGACATGTATATGCAGCTACAGCTCTTCTCGTAAACGACAGCTGGTTTAACAAGCTTCCCAAAGACCTGCAGAAGGTCATACAGGAGGCAGCTTTGATTTACCGTACAGAGCAGCGTAAGATATCAGACAAACAGGACAAGGATATGATAGAAAGTTTGAAGAAGAGCGGAATGAAGGTTAATGACATAACACCGGAACAGAAAAAGGCTTTCATCTCTGCAACGGCTGGTGTCTACAATGAATTCGCGAAATCCGTCAAAGGCGGACAGGAACTCATCGATCTGGCAAAAAAGAAATAAATTTTCATTAAAGTGTTTTTAGGGGAGCCTGGTTTTAGCCGGGCTCCCCTAATTATTACCGGAGGTGATACTCAATGCTAAAAAAATTATGGAACAACATGGAAGAATATTTACTGGTCTATAGCTTGATGTTATCAGTTGGGCTTGTTTTCATTCAAGTGGTAATGCGTTATGTGTTCAGTAACTCCCTATCGTGGAGTGAGGAACTTGCTCGCTATCTTTTTCTATGGCAGATATGGGTTGGAGCCAGTTATGCAGTCAAAGAGCACCGCCACCTCCGAATCGAACTGATCCAGGATTTTATTCATGATCCCTTCAGAAAAAAAATGTTTGAATTATTTGCGCTGTCACTGTGGCTCGGATTTAGCGTGTTTCTGGCATTTGAAGGCAGTACTCTTACTGCCCTGCTTTTCCAGAGAGGGCAGGTTTCACCGGCAATGCGTATCCCTATGGCCTATGCATATGCATCAGTACCTGTTGGATGCACATTGATGTCAATAAGACTTATTTCCGAGATGTTTAAGATTTTTAGCTCCATGAGCAAGAAGGAGGTTGTATAACATGGAGATTTTTGTGCTTTTCGGTTCTATGACAATTCTTCTTGCCCTGTCACTTCCGATAGGGATCTCGCTCGGTTTTGCAACGGCACTGACTCTCGTCTATACGGATTCGGTTCCTCTTATTATGATCGCGCAGAATGCTTTTGCAGCTCTGGACTCTTTCCCTTTGCTGGCTATTCCTTTCTTTATGCTTGCAGGTTCTCTTATGAGCTATGGCGGAATTTCAAAAAGGCTGGTAACTCTTGCGAACGCAATGGTAGGCGCAGTAATAGGCGGACTTGCAATGGTAACAGTAACTGCATGTATGTTTTTTGCGGCTATTTCAGGTTCAGGACCGGCAACAGTATCCGCAATAGGGTCTTTTATGATTCCTGCCATGAAGGCAAAAAAATACGACGATGATTTTGCAGCAGCACTGACAGCAGTAGCGGGCTCTATAGGCGTAATCATCCCACCTTCTATCCCTTTTGTGATTTACGGCGTTGTCTCGGGGGTTTCTGTAGGAGAAATGTTCGTTTCAGGAATCATACCGGGCATAGTCATTGGTCTATCGCTAATGGCCTTGTCATATAGGATAGCCAAGAAGAAGAAATATCCTCGTGCTGAGAAGAATGTTGCTATTGGACATGCATTTAAAGAAGCTTGGTGGGCCCTTATGGTCCCTGTCATCATCCTCGGGGGGATCTACGGCGGGATATTTACTCCTACAGAAGCAGCAGTCGTTGCATCTGTATATGCACTTTTCATAGGTAAGTACGTTTATAAAGAACTTGACTTCAATACAATTTACGATGCTTTTAAGGATGCAGCACTTGTAAACGGAGCAACAACTTTTATGATCGGCCTTTCCATGTCTTTCGCCGCATTCCTTGCGATGGAGCAGGTACCGGCGCGGATCTGCGAATGGATGCTTTCTCTTTCTTCAAGTCCGGCAATGATATTGTTAATTATAAATATCCTGCTATTAACAGTAGGATGTTTTGTGGACAATATTTCTTCTATGATAATTCTTACTCCTATACTTCTTCCAATAGTTACAAAGATAGGAATTGATCCCGTACACTTTGGACTTGTTATGACAGTTGCTCTTGCGACAGGTTTTGTAACACCTCCCTACGGAGCAAATCTTTTTGTTGCATCCGCTGTCTCAGGAGTAAATATGGTTAGACTCTCAAAAGCAGTAGGACCATTTATATTGGTAATGATATCATGTCTCCTTTTATTTACATATATTCCATCAATAAGCATGTCTCTGGTATGGATGCTGAGGTAATATAAAATGAGAGTGTCCTCATCCTTCTGTTTAACAAGCAGCACAGAAGAGTGGCATGCTCATATACCTCCAGGGCAATTACTAAAGATCGCAGAGAAACCTCAATTCAATAAACTTCAAAATATTGAAGAATACATTACAGAAAAGCTGGCAAGTTCTTCTCATGCTCAAAAGATGAAAAAACTTGCCGGCCAATCAGGAAAAGTTTTAATAATCTGCGATGATGCAACCAGACCGACACCAACATCACGAATATTGCCCATTCTATCTGAATTTCTTGTCTTAGCAGGAGTAAAGCAAGAAAACCAAATGATATTATTTGCGACTGGAACTCACAGAATAGTATCAGAAAATGAAGCTTTTAAAAAAATAGGAAATACGCTCTGGGGTAAGGTGAAATGGATTAGTCATGATTGGAATATTGATCTTACAAAAATAGGCTGCACCCCTTCTGGAATCCCAATAGAGGTAAATCCGATTTTGTCTGGCTATCAAATTATCATCGGTATTGGGAGCGTATTTCCTCACCGTTTCTGCGGCTGGTCAGGCGGCGGTAAAATTATACTTCCTGGTGTCAGCGGACCTGAATCTGTTTCGCAGACACACTGGATGCCTTATTATGACAATTCGATATGCCTCGGAAATGAGAACAATCTTGCAATGGAAGAGATAATGGCAGCGGCAAAAAAGGCAGGGCTTTCTTTTCTCATACAGTGCGTCTGTGACGGAAACGGCAAATTAAGTGATATTATTCTAGGAGAACCTCTGGAAACTCATAAAACTGCAATTATTAAAGCAAAATCAATTATGTCTGTTAAAATGCCAATTGCAGATGTTGTAATTGCCCAGGCATGGCCGGAGGATGCAGATCTCTGGCAAGCGGGAAAAGCCCTATATGCAGCAGAAAACATTGTCGCCCCAGGAGGACATATTATCGTTACAGCATCATTAAATGAGGGTATTGGACCTCACATAAAATATGCGGAACTTATGTGCTCTGCTGAAGAAGATATACTCAAACACAAAAAACAGCATAATGCAGTGGGACTAGCGGCAGCCGCGGCTTATGCGACATATTGCGTACGAAGAAAAGCCTCTCTGTCTTTTGTTAGTAAAAGCCATTTTTCCAGCGATATTACAAATTTGAGCGGACTCAACCTTTACAATAACCTTGATGATGCGGTAAGTTCACTATTAATAAAGAATAGTAAGATGACATTCTCTGTGATTCTCGAAGCACCTTTAACTCTGCCTATAGCTGATGAAGGAGATAAGCAATGACCAATAAGACATCAAATCTTGCTGATACTGTTTATTTTACACTTAAGAACAGGATACTCCGGGGAGAACTCCGCCCTGGGACTGCACTGCGTGAAGAAAATCTTTCAGAAATATTCCAGGTCAGCAGAACTCCTTTAAGAAAAGCTCTTACTCAGCTTATGGTTGAGGGATATCTAACAAAAGGCAGAGACAGAACCCTTCGTATTCCTGAAATTTCACCGGATCAACTCAAAGACACACTTGCCGCACGTAAACTTCTTGAAATAGCCTCTGTAGAAGAAGCAGCAACAAAGGCAACAAAAGAAGACATCGGAAGGCTTGAGCACTTAATCTGGAATGAAGAAGAAGCCATGAGAACTCAGGATAACCTTCTTGTCGCCTCTATCGACCGAATGTTTCACAACTATCTGGCCCAGACATCCGGCAACAGAATCTACGAAGAGTTTATAGGTCAGCTTGGCTATAAAGTATCGTTGTATCTTGCATTGAGTAATACGCTGGGAGAGGTCATAAACGAAGCTCTTAAAGAACATAGAGAAATACTTAACTCCGTAAAGCTTAAAATGCCGGACAGGGCAGCAAAAGCAATGAAGGACCATCTTGATAATGTTGAACGAAGAATGTTGGAATCGATAAGACACGAAGAAGAAAATTCGAAGTCACCAGCTCTTTCATCAAAGATAAAAAAGAAATCAAAAACGAGGTGATCTGTGATGACAAATATGGCATTCCCTAACAGCCGCATGTCGTCGATCCAGATGTCGGGCGGTATACGTGAAATTCTGGGACGAGCTGACGAATTGGAAAATCAGGGCAGAAACATAATACACATGGAAATAGGCAGACCGGATTTTGATTCTCCTCAATGTGCAAAAAATGCTGCAATTACTGCATTGAACAACGGAGATGTGCACTATACAGATATGGCCGGCACACACAAGCTGCGCGAAGCCGTGGCAGACAAATATCTCAAAGATAACAGCATGCAAATAGACCCGGACAAAAACATTGTTATCACATCAGGTGCAATAGAGGCACTTACAGCAGCATTCCTTACAATGCTTGAACCAGGTGACGAGGTAATTGTTCCAGCACCTTACTTCCCTGCATACGCAGACCAGATCGCACTCGCAAACGGTGTTTTAGTAAAAGCTCATACAACAATAGAAAATGAATTCCGTTTAAAAGTTGCTGACCTCGAAAACTCCATCTCTAACAAAAGTAAAGTACTGCTCCTGAATACCCCCAATAACCCAAGCGGTGCTGTGCTCACAAGACAGGATCTTGAAGAAATTGCAAGCCTTGCTATAAAACACAACCTCTGGGTCATTTCGGATGAATGCTATGAAAAATTTCTTTATGAAGGAGATCATATAAGTATTGCAAGCCTGCCCGGAATGGCCGAACGCACTGTAACAATTTCAGCAGCTTCAAAAACATGGTCAATGACAGGCTGGCGTGTCGGTTGGATAGTGTGCCCTGAACAGATGAGACCATTTGCCAATAAATGCCACCAGAATCTAACCACATGTGCGACCTCGTTTGCTCAGGCTGGTGTTACAGAAGCGTTTAAGCATGCAGACAAAGATGTAAAGACAATGGTTCTGGAATACAAACGACGCAGGGACATGGTTATGAAATGGCTAAGCAGGACCAAAGGTTTCGAACATGTAATCCCTTCAGGTGCATTCTATGCATTTCCGAAAATCTCATCATTAGGTATGGATGGATTCAAATTCTGCTCATGGCTGCTTGAAGAAGCAGGAGTCTCTACCGTACCGGGCGAGGTATTCGGCAGCCCCGGACATATCAGAATAGCCTACTGCAGATCCTACGAATATATCGAAGAGGGCATGAGGCGTATAAAGGAAGCAGTGGAAAAGATATAAATGTTTTCTTGCAATTGACGCATATGGCAGCGCTGACTTAGCATTAACAATGGTGAAGCTGCAGGCCTTTGTCCTCCGGGAAGCGGTTGGGAAGCAATTGTTAAAACCAAAACCGATCACAGACTAAATTAGAAGCCACTGGTCTCCCGATGCAAGCATTCGGGAGCGACGGAGAGGGTGCTCCTGCGGCCCCTACAACCGCTTCGCCACCGCTTCCCGCGACATGTTTATGTCGCACTTCGAGCCGGTGTTCTTACGGCAGCTTCCCAACAAAAAAGCCCCGTGCATGAGCACGGAGCTTTTTTGTTAAATTAATTCTGGCAGCGACCTACTCTCCCACGAATACCCTCCGTAGTACCATCGGCGAAGGAGGGCTTAACTGCCGGGTT
>PGXO01000015.1 GCA_002839185.1 Synergistetes bacterium HGW-Synergistetes-1
CTCTTCCGGAGCCTTGTCGATCATGTCGAACGGCGTAAAGTCCGCTCCGCCATGTCTCGCAAGCGTCTTCGTGATCGCCGCTGTAAGAGTCGTCTTACCGTGGTCAATATGGCCTATCGTTCCTATGTTTAGATGCGGCTTGTTTCTTACAAATTTCTCCTTTGCCATTTCTGTCTTGCCTCCCTGTATTTGTTTCAGTAATAACGCCCTTAGGGCTAATATTTCCGCCTATTCCTGAGCAACATCAAAAGAGATCCGGAATTCGAGCCGGATCTCTGAAGATAAGTAAGGCGCATTATACATTAAGGATCCAGCATATGCAAGAGTTCTCCGGGTTATTGTTTGTCACACTGTAAATGATAACACAATGAGCATTTTTGCGCCTGTTATTGAATATAAATCATAATCGATCAGTTGATTTTTTAAAAAATAATTTGATAATTCTAAAACTTAGGTGTATCGTATTTTTAGATACTTGAACATATTAATATAATGTAATGATGATATTGTGGGAGGTGCGTACTCTGGAAGATCTCTCTTATCTGTCCGAAGCAAAAGAAATATGGAGTGAATGGCGTTTTGAGCCTTGGACGAACGGCTCGGCAGAGGGGCTTAAAAGGCGGGTAAGCCTTATAAAATCAGGCCTGATCGGAGAGATAGCGAGATATTATGTAGATGACTATATAGTATGGAAATATCTGCCGGAGGATCCCAAAAGAATATTTACGACTGCAGGATCAGAACCCGACCTTATGTCCCAGCGCTTTCTTTTTGTTAAAACAGAGGGCAGATACTTTACAAGAAAAAAATCTTTTTTAATGGGCCTTAGAGGTTTTATTGAGATCCATATATACAGACTCGGAGATGATCCTCCAAAAATAATTGAGGATCTGGCGTATCTTGTTAACAAAGCAGGGGAGGTGGTAGGTCCGAAACATCCCGAATGATGCCTTCCTTACTGGGCAGAAAATCGGAAGAACAAAAATTTTTAGGAGGTGTTATTTATGTTTCCTGTAATGTTTATCGTTTCTGCAGTCCTTTTTGTTGTCGGTTACAAATTTTACGGAGACTTTATGGCAGGGGTCTACGGTCTCGACAATAAGACTCCCACACCGTCCGAAAGGCTCAATGACGGTATCGACTACTGCCCTGCACACCCGGCAGTCGTTCTAGGGCACCACTTCTCATCGATAGCCGGAGCAGGACCTATCGTAGGACCGATCACCGCCGCATCGATATTCGGGTGGCTGCCCACTATTATGTGGTGCGTCCTTGGCTCTATCTTCCTCGGCGGACCACACGACATGGGATCTCTTGTCTCATCTATGCGCCATGATGGAAAATCTGTCGGAACTGTAATTGAACGCTGGATAGGTGAGACCGGCAAAATGCTCTTCCTCGGATTCACGATCCTCTCTCTGATACTGGTCGTAGCTGTATTCCTGGTCCTTACAACGGCCACTTTTGTTACAGACCCGGTAGTTGCCTTTGTCGGCTGCCTGTATATTCTCCTCGCAATGATCTCAGGTGTGCTTATATATCGATTTAATATGAATTTCAAAATAGTAACAGTTTTTATGCTTGCCATTGTTGCAGTATGTTCATTCAAAGGCGGAGACTGGCCGTTTGTAGCTGCGATCTTTACGCATTCTGCAGACCAGTGGAACATCTTCCTCGCAATATACATCCTGGCTGCATCTGTCCTTCCTGTGTGGCTGCTGCTTCAGCCAAGAGATTACCTCGCCTCCTTCTTCCTTTACTTCGCAGTCGGCATAGGAGCGATAGGAATGATCTTCGGAGCCAAGATGGACAGCGGTGCTATCCCAATGATAGCTGACAACGTTAAATATTTCGGTCTTTCAAAACTCCACCTCTGGCCGATGCTCTTTGTTATTGTCGCATGTGGCGCTATCTCAGGCTTCCACTCCCTTGTTGGGAGCGGAACTACTTCAAAGCAGCTCTGCCACGAAAGGGATGCCCTCCCTGTCGGATATGGCGCCATGCTCCTTGAGGGACTCGTGGCAGTCATCGCCATCGGTACTCTGATGGTAGCAGGCGGTATCCAGAAGGGCGGTCCGGTGGGAACATTTGCAGCCGGATTTGGCCAGTTTTGTACAATAGTCGGGATAGACCCTATCCTTGGGACGAGGCTCGGGGCGATCGCCATCAACGGATTCCTGCTTACCTCTCTCGACACGGCTACACGACTCGCACGTTATCAGATCCAGGAATTTTCAGGCAATAGGATAGGTAAATACGTTGCCACAATAATAGCGATAGCCGTCGCGCTTGGACTCGTCTATGTAAAGACTACTGACGCTTCCGGCAAAGCGATAGCAGCATGGGCAATGATATGGCCTGTATTCGGCGCATCCAACCAACTGGTCGCGGCTCTCGCCCTCCTTGGCGTTGCGGTATGGATCATCCGCGGTCTTAAGAAAAAGGCAACTTTCCTTATCGTTCCATTCTGGTTCATGCTCGTTACCAGCATGACGGGTCTTGTCATAGAGATCAAAACAACTATGATGAGCCCCAACCCGAATTACGCACTGGCGGGTATATCTGCCATACTGTTGGTCCTCGCGGTACTTATGGTAAGAGAGGGACTTAACGCCCTAAAGATAGACAAAGCATAGAATCAGACATAAACAAGATTTCTCCGCACAACAAAGAGAGCAGGCACCGGCAGGAGCCCACTCTCTTTGTTTATGTATGGTAACCTTATTATATTATTCCATTCTTTGCCTTCTTATATGCAAAAGATCCAACTGAAACCACAGCCTGCTCACGGAGGGACCCCGGAGGCGACTTGAACATTATAACGGGAGATCAGGTATATTCTGCTAATCCATATAAAAAGGAGAGGCAATTTCGGCCTCTCCTTTTTATATGGACTTATTTTGTCCGTACCTTTTTGGGCTGTTCTTCTAACGCGTCCCGCTTAAAATGCCGGCACTATACCCTTAGGAACGAGCTCTGTTTCTATGTACTTTTTGACTTCTTTTGAATTAGCTGCTTTGACCAGGGCTTTTACAGCAGGGCTATTTTTGTCTGATGCCCTGACCGCTATCACATTGGCATAGGGAGAATCCTTGCCTTCGATAACGATTGCGTCCTTTGCCGGGATGAGCTTCGCTTCCACAGCAAAATTAGTGTTGATGACAGACGCATCAACGTCCGGAAGCGTTCTTGGAAGCTGCGCGGCTTCGATCTCCCTTATTTTTATCTTTTTGGGATTTTCTGTAATATCCCTGGCTGTGACAAGCTCTCCCGCCTTTACCTTTATCAGTCCGTTTTTCTCAAGCAGGCGCAGCGCCCTTGAGCAGTTTGTAGCGTCGTTGGGGATAGCTATCTGGGCTCCGTTTTTAAGTTCACTGAGCTTTTTGATCTTCTGGGAATAGAGACCAAGAGGTTCTATGTGTACCTTTGCCACCCATACAAGATCGAGTTCCTTTTCCTTGTTTGTGTTTTCCAGATATGGGACGTGCTGGAAAAAGTTTGCGTCAAGGCTGCCTTCAGCAAGAGCTGTATTGGGTGTTACATAGTCAGTGAACTCTTTTATTTTGAGATCATATCCCTCTTTTTTGAGAAGATCCCTGACTACGACCATTATGTCCTTATGGGGGAAGGGAGTGACTCCTACTGTTATAGTCTTTTCAGCCGCGAAAAGAGCTGTTGGAATTATCAAAGACAGTAAAATCGCTATTGCTAATTTTTTCATATCAAATACCATCCTTTCTTCTTAAGGGGCAGAGCCCCACGGTCAATGCCACGCCTGTACCGCACGATGTTATTCTTCCTCTCTCATACATACCGCACATGTCGCTTCCTTTATCTATAGGCTCCACCTCCCTGAAAAGATTCCAAGATGATCGTAGCTACTTTATCTTTTCGTAAACTTTATTTCCCACAGACTGTATCAGCTGGACTATCACAATGAGTATCGCAACAGAATAGATCATTACGTCTGTCTGGAATCTGTTATATCCATACTTGATGGCAAGGTCTCCAAGGCCGCCGCCGCCTACTACCCCTGCCATTGCCGAGTATCCGAGAAGGTTGATGGCAACTACTGCCCAGTTGAGTACTATAGAGGGCATTGCCTCCTTGACCATTACACCGAATACTATCTGCATATCTCCGGCACCGAATGACTTTGCCGCTTCAACGACCCCCGGGTCTACCTCGAGAAGGCTGCCCTCCATCAGACGTGCAACAAACGGAGTTGCCGCTATGGTAAGAGGAACGATCGATGCAGTGCTCCCGATGGAAGTCCCTGCGATAAGCCTTGTAAGCGGTATTATTGCAATCATAAGTATTATGAACGGGAATGAACGGAGCAGATTTACTATCAGGCTCAATGTGGAATAAACTGCTTTGTTGGGCTTAAGACCGTTTGAACCCGTCATTATCATCACTATTGCGACAGCAAATCCAAATATCCCTGAGAAAAGGGTTGACAGCGCTATCATGTAAAGTGTCTCCCAAAGTGCGAAGAGCAGTTCATTCAGCATTTTTCATTACCTCCCAGAACATTCCGTTATCCCTCAGCCAGTTGATCACTTTTTCCAGGTCAGCATCCGAGACGTTAATTATCAAAAATCCCATCACGGTATCCCTGTATCTTTCTATCCTTCCGCCAACCACAGAAAAGTTTATGTCAAGCTCCCTGGCCATCCTGGTTATTATGCTCTCGTTGGCTATCTCACGCGGGAACATCAGCCTTATGTTGGTCCCGGATGGGATCACCGCATAGTCGTCTGTTATGAGCTTGCGAAGCTCTTCTCCGGGGGCAAGGAAAAGGTTGTCCGCATCACCTGATGCCACGACCCTGCCTCCGTCCAGTATCACTACCTTGTTGCAGACCATTTTGACAACTTCCATCTGGTGTGTGACAACTATGATCGTTACCCCAAGCTTTACATTGATATCCATAAGCAGTTCCAGGATAGATATTGTGGTCTTGGGATCAAGTGCCGATGTTGCTTCGTCGCAGAGTAATATCTTAGGTTTGAGTGCCAGGGCCCTTGCGATGCCTATACGTTGTTTCTGGCCTCCGCTAAGGTTGCGTATCTTCTCATTTTTCTTCTCTGTCAGCCCAACAAGCTCAAGAAGTTCTCTTACCCTCTCCTCAGCCTCTTTCTTAGGAACTCCCCAGACCTCCAGGGGAAACATGATGTTTTCGTAAACGTTCTTTCTGTTCATAAGATTGAAGTTCTGAAAGATCATGCCCATCTCTTTGCGAAGCTCTTTCAGCCCTTTTGGATCAAGTTCGCATACTTCCTGCCCCATTACGCGGACAGAGCCTTCAGAGTATGCTTCGAGACCGTTCAGGCAACGCAGCAAAGTAGACTTGCCCGCACCTGAGTGCCCTACTATACCGAATACATCTCCCGGTTCAACTTTGAGGGAGACATCGTTAAGGACCTTAAGCTCTCCAAATTTTTTACCAAGTCCCCTGACTTCGATCATTAGTTCTACCTTCCTTTTATTCCTACAGTTTTTTTAATATGCAACAAAAAAGACCGGGCCAATCAAGGCCCGGTCTCACTGATCTTTGCAATCGACGCTCTAAGCGCCCGCCAGATCAGGAGAGGAGCCTCGAGTGTACATGCACATCATCATATTGTTGATGCCGATATTGTTTATAAGCACGGCGGTTCCTCCTTCCCCGAAATGTCTGATAAAGCGCATTATATCACCACAGTATATTTTGTCAAATTAAAACTGCTCCAGATTAAACCGCTTTCGATCACATTCGTTAAAAGCTTGTATCAGTGTATTTATGAGGATAACCCGTCAAGCGGGCAATTTTTTTCTGTAGTATCAAAAAATTGTTCCTTTGTTTGTCAATTTGGTGTAAAATGTCTGAACATTGGGGGGTATTGATTTGTCTAAACATTTAAAAATGAATCCAAAATTGAAAATCATGATACCCGTCGTTCGCGGTCTCGCTAACATTCTCGGAAAAGATTACGAGGTAAATCTCCATGACGTCACTATGCCCGAGCACTCGCTGGTTATGTGCGAAAACGGACATGTTACCGGTCGTGCACCCGGTGCACCAATGACTGACTTTGGCCTCTACATGCTCCAGTCTGAGGAATACCAGAATAAGGAAGGGATCTATAACTATCTGGCACGCAATAACCGGGGCGAGCTGATCAAATGCAGCGCGATCTTTATACGGGACGAGAACGAAAAGATGATAGGCTTCATGTGCATAAACTACGACATCAGCAAGGCTGTAGCAGCACAGGAGCTTATCGAGAGCATTCTCCACCTTGATATGGAAAAGGTCGAGCAATACCCCGAATCTCCGCAGGCTGAGCCGCAAAAGCCGGATAAATTCCCGGTACCTATCCGTGAATGGTATGCGCAGGACCTTGAAGAAGTCGTAACAGATTCTCTTACACAGGTAAAAACAAGAATAGGGACTCCTCTTAATTACCTTACGAAACCGGAAAAGAAAGAAGTCATCAAGGAACTTCACGACAGAGGATTTTTCCTTCTGAAGGGCTCCGTTGACAGAGTGGCAAATGAAATGGCTAACACAAAGTACACCATCTACTCTTATATCCGCGACGTACAGAAACTGGAAAAGCTCGAAAAAGCCCATAAAACCCCGGGGAAAAAGGCAGTTGAATAGACATTTCAACTGCCTTGCTGTTTTATTTGTCAGAAATTTCATTTCCTCTTGACAAAAATTTATTATGGAATAACAATATTCGTCGTTAGTATCAAAAAATTGTTACGCAGATAATTTTTTGATATTATCGTCAAAACACACCTTTATGCAACAAAATCTTACTGATCACCAAACAAAAAAATCTCTATGGGATTCTGCGAACAAGCACAAGGAGGGAGAGAGGGCATGGAACTGATACAGAAACACCCGATACTTGAGTTCCATCACGGCAAGGAAGTAACGTTCACATTTGACGGCA